>CAZCOX010000154.1:0-372 GCA_964500115.1 uncultured Rhodobacterales bacterium | reverse complement strand
TCGAGACGTATTTCACCCATTGCCCGCCACAGACATTCGTTCGCAACCTGAGTGCGGTTGACGATCGCGACGACATGAAGGCCTTTCGTCAAAGCTGGTGCCGGTATGACTGGCCCGGGGCGGACCTGATTGCGGGTGACGACCAGCGTGGACACTACACGCGCGCGCGTACCCTGTCCCATGGCGACAGCGTTTGCGACATGTGCTGGCGCGGTCACGCAAGAGGATCGGGGCCCGACACTCAGGCCCCGGTTGACGACATCGAGCGCATCGCAGTCCTGTCGAAAACCGCTGAAGGAGGTCATCATGGCGGACGACACTGAACTGCAGAGCAATTTGGTCGAAGTCACACAATATCGCATAACCCTTGTT
>CAZCOX010000153.1:7668-8047 GCA_964500115.1 uncultured Rhodobacterales bacterium | reverse complement strand
CGCGTCGACGCTCAGCACCGCAACGAGTGGCCCACGCCCTATCGGCGCTATGCCATGGGGCCGGTCTGGCGCAACGAAAAGCCCGGGCCGGGGCGGTTTCGCCAGTTTTATCAATGTGATGCGGACACAGTTGGCGCGGCGTCGGTTGCTGCCGATGCCGAGATTTGCGCCATGCTGGCGGACTGTCTGGAAGAGGTTGGCATCCCACGTGGCGATTACCTGATCCGGGTGAACAACCGGAAGGTTCTGAACGGTGTTTTAGAGACCATGGGGTTGGTCGATGATGACCAGCGCGCCAATGTTTTGCGCACCATCGACAAGTTCGACAAGGTCGGTGAAAGCGGCGTGCGCGAACTGCTGGGCAAGGGGCGGTTGGATG
>CAZCOX010000153.1:0-7658 GCA_964500115.1 uncultured Rhodobacterales bacterium | reverse complement strand
CTATATCGACGGAGTTGGGCTGTCTGACGATCAGGCCGCGCCCGTTATCGCGTTCTTAACCTCCAAAGGCGAAGATGCCGCGCAAACGCTCGGCAATCTCAGGAACGCAATTGGTGACAGCACCATCGGGGCAGAAGGTGTCGCAGAGCTTGAACAGATCGCTGATCTGCTGGGCGCTGGCGGCTATGGCCCGGACCGGATTGTCATTGATCCGTCGGTTGTGCGGGGTCTCGGCTATTACACCGGCCCGGTTTACGAGGCCGAGCTTACCTTTGATATTTTGGACGAAAAAGGCCGCAAACGGCAGTTTGGCTCTGTCGCGGGCGGCGGTCGGTACGACGATCTGGTCAAGCGCTTTACCGGTCAGCCGGTCCCCGCCACGGGCGTCAGCATCGGGGTTGACCGGTTGCTGGCCGCGTTGCGTGAAAAGGGCCGTGTTGGCAGCGACAGCCATGGCCCGGTGGTGGTCACGGTTATGGATCGCGACCGTATGGCCGATTATCAGGCGATGGTGGCGGAACTGCGCAATGCGGGCATCCGCGCCGAGGTCTATCTGGGCAATCCGAAGAACTTCGGCAATCAGCTGAAATACGCGGACAAGCGCAATTCGCCTGTTGCTGTCATCGAGGGTGGTGACGAGCACGCCAATGGTGTGGTTCAGATCAAGGATTTGATCCTGGGTGCGAAAATCGCGCAGGACGCTTCGCTTGAGGAGTGGAAGGAACGGCCCAGCCAGTTCGAGGTGCCGCGCGGTGATCTTGTCGTGAAGGTGCGCGAGATTCTGGATCAGTACTGATGCCCTCTATCGCTGACATTCGGGCGGAGGCCAGTCGGCTATGCGCCGTGTTCGAAGCGGCGGGGGCTTTGCAGGTGGACTGCCCTGTTCTGCAACCGGCGGATACGTTGCTGGACCTTTACGGAGAGGACATTCGCGCGCGGGCCTACGTGACCCGTGACCCGTCGCGCGGCGAGATGATGCTCAGGCCCGACTTCACAGTTCCGGTGGTTGAACAGCACATGACCGAGGGCGCGGAGCCTGCGCGCTATACATATCGTGGCGAAGTGTTCCGGCGTCAGGAGGATCACCCTGAACGCGCGTCTGAATACATGCAGGTGGGGTTCGAGATTTTTGACCGGGCCGATCCGGCAGGGGCTGACGCAGCTGTCTTTGCGTCGATTTCCGAAGCCTTGGCGGATGTGCCGGTGCGCGCGGTCACCGGAGACATCGGGGTGCTGATCGCAATGGTGTCGGGGTTGAGCCTGTCGGACGAACGGCGCGCAGCCTTGATGCGCCATATCTGGCGACCGGCGCGGTTTTCCGCATTGGTCAAACGGTTTGCCGGGATCACGCCGGTGCCTCCGACGCGCGCGGCACTCCTGACGCAGGATCACCCGATGCAGACGGCAGGCACGATGGTTGGTTTGCGCGGCCCGGACGAGATCGCGGCACGGATCGCTGCGCTGCGAGCCGATGCGGCAGAACCGCCGTTGCCGGAGGTTGAGGTCGCGTTGATTGACGCGGTTCTAGGTGTGGCTGAAACCTGTCCGAACGCGCTGGCGCAACTGCGCGATATCGCCGTAGATCTGCCGGCGATTTCGGCGGCGGTGGATGTGTTTGAGACCCGGTGCGAGGCACTGTCGGCGCAGGGAGTTGATGTTGCCACGCTGGCCTTTGATGCAGCGCACGGGCGGATGTCGATGGAGTATTACGACGGGTTTGTCTTTGCGTTTTACGCCGACAGCCATCCGAACTGGCCTCCGATCGCGACGGGTGGACGCTACGATGCACTGACCCACCGCATGGGGCGCGGGCGCGACATTCCGGCGGTGGGCGGCGTGATCCGGCCTGATCTGCGGTTGATGCTGGGAGGCGCGACATGAGCCTCAAGCTGGGTGTGCCGTCCAAGGGGCGGCTGATGGACAAGACGTTTGACTGGTTCGGTCAGCGTGGTGTGACGCTGTCGCGGACCGGGTCAGAGCGTGAGTACGCAGGTGCCGTTGACGGTGTCGATGGCGTTGAACTGGTGCTTTTGTCGGCAGGCGAAATCCCGCGCGAATTGGCTGCTGGGCGCATCCATCTGGGGGTGACTGGCAATGATCTGGTCGAAGAGAAGCTGGTTCAATGGGATCAGAAGGTTGATCCACTGAGCGGGCTTGGCTTTGGGTTTGCGACGCTGATTGTCGCGGTGCCGCAATGCTGGGTTGATGTGAATACGCTGGATGATCTGGACGGCGCCGCTGCTGCCTTCCGGGCGCGCCACGGGTTCCGTATGCGGATCGCAACGAAGTATCATCGTCTGGTACGTGAATACCTGCGCCGCGGTGGGGTGGCCGATTATCAACTGGTCGATAGCCAGGGCGCGACAGAGGGTACGGTGAAAAATCTGACGGCAGAAGCGATTGCAGACATCACCTCAACCGGTGAGACGCTGCGCGCGAACCATCTGAAAATACTGGAAGAACCGCCCGTTCTTGAAAGTCAGGCCACTTTGTTCCGCAGTCGCATGGCAGAGATGACGGATTCGGACCGGAAGTTTTTGCGCGATTTGAAGGCAAAACTGGGCGTCTGAGCGGTCACACGTATTTCTGGTAGAGCGCGTGGAGCGAGACGCGCGCGTTGAGCTTTGTTGCCAAGAGGAACAACCCCGCCGCCTTGCGGTTCAAAAGTAGCATGTCAGCCGGTGGAATTTGCGTGAATCGGCGGTCCTGACCCAGCGCCATGCCCTTTTCGCGCAGGTCCCGGACAAGGCGCGTGTCGCCGTAGTTGAAACCAGCGACGTCCATGAGTGGGCCGGAGGCCAGATCGACCATCTCCATGATCTTGGCACGCAAATCATCGGGCATGTTTTCTGGCATGAGACCGAGCGTTGTGAGGTGGGTTGCAATCGCATCGCGATCTTGATCCAGAGCCGCGCGGAGCAATGATCGGGCAGTTGGCAGGACGTCATCGCGCACAAGCACGGTTGCGCCGAAATCGAGCAGCACGATGCGCCCGGTCTCTGGCTGCCAGCGGAAATTGGCAAAGTTTGGGTCCGACTGCACCCGTTGGAATTCAAACACTTCGCGCAGGAGCAGGTCGAACAGGGCGGTGGTGATGGTGTCGCGGGTGGTCTGGGGGGTGTCGGCGACCGTATCAATCGGCTCTGAAGGGATGAAATCCATTGTCAGAATGTCGGGGGTGCACAGATCGTCGTGAACTTTGGGGACAATGAACTGGGGGGCGTCATATAAATCGGCGTGGAACTGCATCTGTTGATGCGCCTCGCGGTTGTAATCGGCCTCATCATGGAGTTGCTGGCGCGCCGCTTCGAGGAGCGGGGCGAGGTCCAAACCTTTAGGCAAAACGCCGGGGATGCGCATGAGCGTACCGAGGTTGCGGATGTCGCTGTCGATGCTGTTGCGGATGCCCGGGTACTGCACTTTGATCGCCAGATCGCGCCCGTCTTTTGTTTGCGCGCGGTGCACCTGCCCGATGGAAGCTGCAGCGATGGGGCGCACGTCGAAGCGCTTGAACTGTTTGAGGAAATCCGCGCCCCAAGCATCGGACAGAACGCGTTTGAGTTGGCCCGGCGGCATGAAACGCGCTTGCGCTTGCAGGGGTTTGAGCGCTGCCGCCAGTTCGGGCGTCAAAAGATCACCCGCTTCCAGCGACAGGAGTTGACCCATCTTCATCGCAGCGCCCCGCATCTCTGACAGTTTGCGGGTCAAGCGATGGGCGTTGGCGGGGGTAAGGAACAGATCGCGCGGCGATGGGCGGCGCCCCTGGAACACCTGGCGCGCACCTTCGGCAGCGGCTGAACCAAGGAGGCCTGCCGTCAGACCACCCATACGGGCGGCGCGGTTGGCGCGGCCTGTGGGCACGGGGCGGGCGCGGGGATCGGACGTGTCACTCATGCGACACGACCTAAGCGGCAGGCGGCGCGGGGCAATGACCTGTCAGGTCACTTTTCCTGCATGTCGCCCATGATTTTCAGGACGAGACGTCGCGGCAGCAATGGGATAACCCAATTCATCAGGACGTTGAGCTTGGCCTCGTTGATGACGATAAGCTTGCCAGCCATCATCGCGTCGTAGCCGAACTTTGCCACGGACGCCGCCGTGGCGCCGCCTTGCTTGACCAAAGCTGTGCCCTCCAAATTGGCGACCTCGGCGAATTCGGTTTTGACATAGCCCGGGGCCAAAACCGTGCTGGTCACGCCTTTGGGGCGCAATTCGTGGTCGATCGCCTGGCTGAAGGAGTTCACGAAAGCCTTGGTGGCGAAATAGACGGCCTGGTTAGGGCCCGGTGCAAAGCCTGCGGTAGACCCAACGTTCAGGATCTTGCCGCCACCCTTGGCAACCATATCAGCGGCAAAGCGGTGGGTGAGTTCAACCAGTGCCTTGACGTTGAGATCGATCATGGAGAGTTCTTCGGGCAGGGCGCGGTCGATATGTTTGCCATGCCCGCCAAAGCCTGCGTTGTTGATCAGGTAGTCAACGCTAAGGCCTGCCTGCGTCACATCCTGATAGAGCTTTTCTGCCCCACCTTCGGCAGCAAGATCGGCCACGATGACATGTGCCGTGATGCCGTGCTTTGCCTCCAACTCTGCCTTGAGGTCGGTCAGCGCGGATTCGCGGCGCGCGACAAGGATCACGTCGCCGCCTTTGGAGGCGTGATAGCGCGCGACTTCAAGGCCGATGCCCGAAGATGCGCCGGTGATAAGAGCGGTTTTTGACATCGGTTTCTCCTGCAAAAAAAGCCGCGCCTTGGGTGCGGCGAGGCGGGGGTCGTTAGATTAGATGGCAGCCTCAAGCCTATCTTGCGTCTTGGTGTCGAAATCCGACGCGTCGTGGCGTTCGTGCAGCTGTTCGCTCGGGTCGCCGTTTACTCGGTTCACCATCCGCCCGCGTTTGACTGGTTCGCGGGCGTCGATGGCTTTGGCCCAGCGGACCACGTTGGTGTAGCTTTCGACGTCAAGGAATTCGGCCGCATTGTAGAGACGACCCAGAACCAAGCCACCATACCACGGCCAGATGGCCATATCGGCGATGGTGTAATCGCTGCCGGTCACAAATTCGCGGTCGGCGAGATTGCGGTCAAGCACGTCCAGTTGGCGCTTGGTTTCCATCGCGTAGCGGTTGATAGGGTATTCGTATTTTTCAGGCGCGTAAGCGTAAAAATGGCCAAAGCCACCGCCGAGGAATGGCGCGCTGCCCATTTGCCAGAACAGCCAGCTGAGCATTTCGGCGCGGTCTTTGGGGTCGCCCAGGAAAGCGTTAAATTTCTCGGCCAGATGCATCATGATCGCGGCACTTTCGAACACGCGAACCGGTTTTTCGCCGGTGTGGTCCATCAAGGCTGGGATCTTGGAGTTTGGATTTGCCTCGACAAAGCCCGAACCAAATTGGTCGGCGTTGCCGATGCGTATCAGCCATGCGTCGTATTCGGCGCCAGTATGACCTGCCGCCAGCAATTCCTCGAACAGGATCGTGACCTTCTGACCGTTTGGTGTGGCAAGGCTATAGAGCTGGAAAGGGTGTTTGCCGACGGGCAATTCCTTGTCTTCCATCGCGCCGGCAATGGGGCGGTTGGTGCTGGCGAAGGCACCGCCATTTTCCTTGTCCCATGTCCAGACTTTGGGGGGCGTATAGGCTTCGGTCATGTGAGTGTTCCTGATAGTCTGCGTTGGGGAATAACCTAGGCATCCAACACAGAACTGCCAGTGCACCCGTGCGGGGGGCCTGTGCGCAGATATGCGGTCACGTTCTAGAGAACGCCGATATCGGCCAATGCGCCTGCGAGTTCTGGCGGCAGCGTGTCATCGTTTTGTCGCGCAGTGCCAAGGTCTGCGGGGGCATCTTGCGGCGTGAGGTAGCGCCATCCCTGAAACGGGCGTTTGATGGCCGGGCTGGTGCGGATCAACTCTGGGTCGAGCACAAGCGCACAACGGCGGATGCCGTCATCGCCGATGATTTCTTCCAGAGACAGAACCCGTTGGCGCACCTGCACAACGCCTTTGACGACCCAGTAGATCGACCCGCCATTAAGAAGCTCTTTCTCGCGCCGGGGCCACATCCGGGTGAGGTGATAATACTGCCCGTCGATCCGCTGTTTCGAGCGGTGGCGTTGCCAGTTCTCGATATCCTCGACGCTGTCGGAGCCGACCGAAAGTTTGATGAGGTTAATTGTGCCTGTCATGATGCCCCCTGTCGCGCAGGATAGCCTTTGCGCGTCTGCCGACAAGAGGTGCCGCGCGGATTGCGCTTGGCCTGCTGCAGCCGTAGATTGGCAGCGTTATCGCTAACGGAGGCAGGTATGAAACGGTCGCGCATCAACGAGATTATGGCAGAGGCAGATGCGTTGATCCGGCATCACGGGTTTGTTTTGCCGCCTTTTGCGCGATGGACGCCGGATGAGTTCAAATCGCACGCGGATGATGCGCGCCATGTGATCGATGCGCGCTGCGGATGGGACATCACCGATTATGGTGCGGGCAAATTTGATGAGATGGGGTTGTTTCTGTTCACGCTGCGCAATGGGCGGTTGGCCGATCTGCAGCGGGGCGGGGGCATGTGTTACGCCGAAAAGCTGCTGATTTCGCGGCAAGACCAGCTAAGCCCAATGCACACCCATGTGATCAAGGCCGAAGACATCATCAACCGGGGTGGGGCGACACTGGTGGTGGAGCTTTATGGCTCGGATGACGCGGGCGGCTTTGCGCCGGACCGTGGCGGCGTGGTGGCCTGTGACGGGATCAAACGCAGCTACGGGCCGGGCGAAAAGCTCCGTCTTGCGCCGGGCGAGAGCGTGACGCTGATGCCCGGTGATTGGCATGCGTTTTGGGGAGATGGTGGTGATGTGTTGGTGGGTGAAGTCTCGACCGTGAACGACGACGAGACCGACAATATCTTTGTCGATCCGATTGGCCGATTTGCCGAGATCGAGGAAGACGAAGCGCCGACGCATCTTTTGGTGAGCGACTACAAGACGTGGCTGAGCTAGCGCGCGTAGCCTCCATCAGCACCCTGCCGAATAACCCACAGGCTTATCCACAGCATCGGCACATGTCGTGCACTGCAGGACGCGCCGGACAAATTCTTGTGGTTTTGCCCTGAGTCGCGTTATCTTTGCAATCTGTTGCCGCAAAGGGAATCGCTGCCATGACTCGTTTCACTGCTCCGATCGCCGAACAGATTTGGGATATGAAATACCGCTTCAAACAGGCGGATGGCACGCCCATTGACCAGACGGTCGAAGACAGTTGGCGGCGGATTGCGCGGTCTCTTGCGGCAGTAGAAGAAAGGCCGAAAGACTGGGAAGACACGTTCTACGACGCACTTGCGGATTTCAAATATCTGCCAGCGGGGCGGATCACAGCGGGGGCTGGCACGGCGCGGTCGGAGACGATGTTCAACTGTTTTGTCATGGGCACGATCCCGGACAGAATGGGCGGCATTTTCGAGATGCTGAAAGAGGCCGCGTTGACCATGCAGCAGGGTGGCGGAATCGGGTACGATTTCAGCACCATTCGCCCCAAGGGTGCAGACGTGAAGGGTGTGGCCGCGGATGCCTCCGGCCCGCTGTCGTTCATGGATGTATGGGATGCCATGTGCCGCACGATCATGTCAGCCGGCTCGCGCCGCGGCGCGATTATGGCCACGATGCGCTGCGATCACCC
>CAZCOX010000152.1:0-8075 GCA_964500115.1 uncultured Rhodobacterales bacterium | reverse complement strand
CATCATTGGTTTCGTCTGGCGTTTCCAAAGTGGGCAGATGCCCCGCATCATCCAATACGACAAGACGTGCGTGCGGAATCAATTCCGCCATGAATACGTGGCGCTTCACCGGACAAAGCGCGTCATGCGCGCCGCAGAGCACCAGTGCGGGCTGACGGATCTTGCGCAAAGTCAACTGCTGGTCGCGACGCCGTTGCAAAGCACGCGACTGGTTCACGAACACCTCTGGCCCCAACGTGTGTGCCATATCCATCACCGTCTGCAACACTTGCGGGCGGCGCGGGCCAGGCGCCAGGTAGTTGGGTTTTAACTCATCCCGCATCACCTCGGTCAGCTTGCCCGCTTTGACTTTGATGATCTGCGGTTCGCGATTGGCAGCAACCTGCGGTGTCTCAGCTAGACAATTTGTATCCATGAGTGCGATCCGCATGATCCGGTCTGGCGCACGACGTAGCAACTCCATCGCAACGATCCCGCCCATGCTCAACCCGGCCAACGCGAATTTCTGGGGCAGGGCGGTCAGCAGGTTCGACGCAATCTCTTCGATCCGCTGGCCATGGGTGATCGGCGCAACCGTCACCGGGTGTGTCGCAGAAAATGCGCGGATCTGCGGCTCAAAAAGCCGCGCGTCGCACATCATCCCCGGCAGGAAAACGAGGGGTTCGATCATTAGATCACAAGCGGCCCGAAGCCAACGCCGCGCCTTGGCTCAGCGATGTCAGCTTGGCATAGGCAATTTCCGGATCAACCGCACCGAACCCGGCAAATGTACCAAACCCGCAATCAGAGCCTGCAATCACGCGATCCGCGCCCACAATGTCGGTAAATCGTTCGATGCGCTGGGCAACAACCTCGGGATGCTCCACAAAATTGGTCGTCGAGTCGATCACACCGGGGACCAGCACCATGTCATCCGGTATCTCGGACTTGCGATCCCGGAATACCGTCCATTCATGGGCATGGCGCGGGTTTGACGTCTCAAACAGAACTTGCCGCGCGCCCACTTTCATCAAGGTCGGAAACACCGTATCCATGTCAATGTCACATACATGCGGGCCTTCGTAATTGCCCCAGCAAATGTGTACCCGCACCCGGCTTGGATCGATCCCTTCCAAAGCGTGGTTCATCGCCGCCACATGGCTGTCCGCGATTTTCACGAACTCCGCATCGCTCAGATCGTTGAACAGCATATGCCGCGACAGCGCGAGGTCGGGGCAATCGAGCTGCAGCATCAGACCACTGTCGACGATGGTGCGATATTCATCGCGCATAGCATCGGCCAACGCCGCAAGATACGCGTCACGCGTCGGGTAATAATCGTTTTGCAGAAACAGAGAGATAACACCGGGCGACGCGGCATTCATGAAGCCCTCACGTGCGCCGTGGGCGGCCATACCAGCCTTCAGATTGGCGATGTCGGTCTCTAACTCCCCCTGGCCTTTAGATTTCACCTCACCCACACACATCGGGCGCGCATAGGTAGGCGTGCCACCGTCATCCTTGAGACGTTCCAGAAAGGAAGGATAGAGCTTTAGGTCTGCGGGCGCATTGCGCGGGCTGTCGCCGTCGAACCCGGTGTAGCGGTCCTTGACGTAGGTGGCGTAGCTGATCTTTGAGGTCTCGCCATCGGAGACCACATCGATACCCGCCTCAACCTGCCGTCGCACGGTGTCTGCAGCGGCTTCGGTCATAGCGGCATCGAAAGCGCCTGCGTCGTAGCCCTGTCCCTTTTCCCGGGCAAATATGAAATCCACCACTTTTTGTGTGCGTGGCAAAGAGCCGACATGGGTGGTTTTGATCGCGCTCATCTGCGTGTGTCCTTATTTTTGCATAGGTTTGCAGTCACAGTACCAAAACATCCACCGGGTGCCAGATGCTTCGAAGCATCTGGCACGCTTTTCGAAAAGCGTGCCGCTGCTACGGCATCAACGCCCGCGCAAGGCTGTTCTGGCGTTCGATTACACGCGGCAGGTCGAGGGTTGCCACATGTCCATCGCGTACAACCTGCCGTCCCTCGACGATCAAGTGTTTGACCCGTGTCGGCCCCGCAAGCAGCAGCGCCGCCGGATCCCAACTTCCGGCCGCTTCAACACCAGAGACATCCCAAATCGCAATATCCGCGCGTTTGCCGACAGCGATCTGCCCGCAATCCGCGCGCCCCAAAACCTCTGCCCCGCCGCGCGTCGCGATGTAAAGCGCCTCTCGCGCGCTCATCGCATCGGCCCCATTGACGACCCGTTGCAGCAGCATGGCCTGCCGGGCCTCTGCCACAAGGTTACCGGCGTCGTTGCTCGCCGATCCGTCAACACCCAATCCAACGGGGACCCCTACATCGCGCATCGCCCGCACGGGTGCGATGCCGGAGCCAAGTCTGCAATTCGAACAGGGGCAATGCGCGACACCTGTTCGGGACCTGGCAAAAAGATCAATCTCTTGCCCGTCCAGCTTCACGCAATGCGCGTGCCAGACATCCGGGCCCGTCCAACCCAGGTCTTCGGCATATTGCCCGGGCCGACAGCCAAATTGCGCTTCGGAATAGGCGATATCCTCGTCGTTCTCAGCCAGATGCGTGTGCAGCATCACCCCTTTATCCCGCGCCAGCAGCGCCGCGTCGCGCATCAAGTCGCGACTGACAGAAAACGGGGAGCAGGGGGCCACACCCACGCGAACCATCGCGCCTTCACTGGCATCGTGATGCGTGTCGATGACGCGAATGCAGTCCTCCAGAATGGCCGCTTCGGTCTCCACCAAAGCATCCGGCGGCAAACCGCCATCGCTTTCGCCGATGCTCATCGCCCCACGTGTGGGGTGAAAACGCAGCCCAATGTCCTGTGCGGCGGCAATCGTATCATCGAGCCGTGCGCCATTTGGGTACAGGTACAAATGGTCCGAAGTCAGCGTGCAGCCTGACAGCGCCAGTTCCGCCAGTCCGATTTGAGCCGACACGTACATCTCTTCCGGACCAAACCGTGACCAGATCGGATAGAGTGTTTGTAGCCACCCAAAAAGCAGGGCGTCTTGCCCGCCAGGGACCGCGCGGGTCAGTGTTTGGTAAAGGTGGTGATGGGTGTTCACAAGGCCAGGCGTCACGACGCACCCAGCTGCATCAATTGTCTCGTCGGCTGCGGCAGCTACCTCTCCAATCGACGCGATTAGGCCATCTTCGATCAGAATGTCGGTGTTCTGCAATTCGCGCGCGTCATCGTCCATTGTGACGATAATGTCGGCGTTTTTGATCAGTGTCTTCATGCCACCTCGGCCTGCAACAGCGCCAAGGCTTGCGCGTGCAATTCGGGCGTTGCCGCCGCAAGAGCCGTGCCGCCGCCATGGGCCGGGTTGCCCGCCCAATCCGTGATCACGCCACCTGCGGCTTGGATCACGCCAATCGGGGCCTGAATGTCATAGGCGTTCAGCCCTGCCTCGATCACAAGGTCAACATGCCCGGCAGCCAACAATGCATACGCGTAACAGTCGCAGCCATAGCGCGTGAGTTTGACCTGGCGGGCGACGCGTTCGAAAGCGTCGCGTTGCGCGGGCGAGCCGACTTCAGGGAAGGTGGTAAAGAGTGTCGCCTGATTGACCTCGGTTGTCTTGCGAGTTTGCAGGTCGCTCTCCCAATGGGGCCCCCGGAACCGGGCACGCCCCAAGCCGCCCATAAACCGCTCACCGATATGTGGCTGGTCGATCAATCCCATGATGGGCCCGCTCTCGTCAGAACAGGCAATTAGAACGCCCCAGGTAGGCGTGCCACTGATAAAGCCGCGCGTTCCGTCAATCGGGTCAAGCACCCAGGTCAATCCGGTGGTGCCCGCAACCGTTTCCATCTCCTCGCCCAGGATCCCGTCGTCAGGCCGAAGCTCGCCAAAAACTGCCCGCATGGCCGCTTCGGCTTTGCGATCAGCTACGGTAACGGGGTCAAACCCGTCGTCCAGCTTGTTCTCGGCGGTCAGGTTGGGCTTACGAAAATATTCCAGTGTGACGGCGCGCGCGGCGTCCGCAGCGGCCTCTGCGGCCGACCAAATCTGTTCACAGTCTTTCGCGGAATACTGGCCCATATCGCCTCCTGCAGGTCGCCCCGATCAGGGCTACCTCAGGTGGCAAGTTGGCTCAAGCGACGTCTGACAGAACGCGCGCGAGTTCGAACAGACGGCGGCGTTGGTTTTCCGGGATCGCGTAGTAAGAGCGGATCAGATCGAGCGCTTCTTTGTCACCCAACAGATCGGCGGGTACAGCCTCGGACGCCTGTTGCGCTTCTTCTTGCTGCGCTTCTTCGATACCGTCAAAGAAAAACGCCACCGGCACTTCAAGAGAGTCGGCGATGTCCCAAAGGCGCGAGGCGCTGACGCGGTTCGCACCGGTTTCGTATTTTTGGATTTGCTGGAATTTGATTCCGACACGTTCGGCCAGCTGTTGCTGTGTCATGCCAACAAGCCATCGGCGATGCCTGATCCGTTTCCCTACATGTACATCAACAGGATGTGCCATAGTGCTCCCTTTCGTGCGACCATACCCGCCGCTTATGCCGTAGGTACGTTTCTAGAGCGTCCGGCTTAACCGAGTGCTAACAGAAAACAACCTATCCGATTAAATATGGCGAAACGCTATAGCATGACAGGAATCGTGGCAAGAAAAAGCTGCCGCGCGGTAATATCCGTAACGTTATGTGTTGCTGTCTGCCGGATATGACATCGCGTGCTAAGGAACTGTGTCAATCTTGCTCTGGCGCAAATCTTCACATAAGCCATTAATAGAAATACGAATTTCCAGACGGGGACGAGAAAATGAAAGCACTTCGTGTCACCAGCCATGAGGCCGCACCTGTCATCATGAACGTTGACAAGCCAGAACCGGAAAGCGGACAGATTCGGGTAAAAATTGAAGCGTGCGGTCTCAATTTTGCGGATTTGTTGATGGTGAAGGGCACATATCAGGACACGCCAGAGTTGCCTTTCACATTGGGCATGGAAGTTGCCGGAACGGTAGACGCTGTCGGTGAGGATGTGACCAACCTCTCGGTCGGGGACCGCATTGCGGTCTTTGGCGGGCAGGGCGGGCTGGCAGAATATGGCTGTTTTGATGCGCGTCGGGCGGTGATTTTGCCGCGGTCGATGTCGATGAAAGACGCTGCTGCGTTTCAAATCGCCTACGGGACCAGCCATCTTGCCCTCGCGCACCGCGCCCGCATGCAACCCGGCGAAACGCTTTTGGTCCTGGGGGCCGCTGGGGGCGTCGGTCTGACCGCAGTTGAAATCGGCAAGCACATGGGTGCGACAGTCATTGCCTGCGCGCGCGGTTCTGAAAAGCTCGAAATCGCCAAACAGGCAGGCGCCGATCACCTCATCGACGCAACATCGCAGGACATCCGGGCAGAGGTCAAAGCGCTTGGTGGGGCGGACGTCGTGTATGATCCTGTCGGTGGTGAGCAATTCGAGGCCGCGTTCCGCGCCTGCAACCCCGAAGCGCGGCTTTTGCCTATCGGGTTTGCAAGCGGAACGGTGCCGCAGATCAAATCCAACCACCTGTTGGTTAAGAACCTATCGGTGCTGGGGTTATATTGGGGGGGCTATCTTCAGTTCCGTCCAGAGGTTGTGACCCAAAGCCTTGCAACACTTCTGGAGTGGTATGCCAAAGGTGACCTCAAGCCCCATGTCAGCCATGTGTTGCCTCTGGCGGAGGCTGCGAAAGGGCTTGAGCTTTTGCGCTCGCGCGCATCGACCGGAAAGGTCGTGATCCAGATCGCCGAGTGATCACGCGCGGCCAAGCCGCTTCGAAGCGGCTTGCCAAGGCCCTTCGAAGGGCCTTGTCACTCCGCGGCTGCCCGCAGATCGACGCCTGAAATTGCCGCGAATTCGCGCCGCAACAAGGTGCATAACGGTTCGATGATCTGGGATCGCGTTGATCCGCGATAGAGCGCAACCGACTGCGCGCCGAGGTCTGGCAAATCCGCACTCATCGGAATCGCCTCAAACTGTGGCGGCTCGTGCCCCTCAAGAACTGATGTAACGGCGAGGTCTGCGCTGACCGAGACTTCAATCGCGCGGTCACTGTCCGAGGACAGAACAAGGTTCCAATCGCGCCCTTCATCTTCGAGACAGCGCAAGGCCACCGGTCGGAAAGAGCAGTGGTTGCAGAAAGCCACTGGCAGGGGGCTGGTTTTCCAGGCCTGGCCACCTGGGGCACCATACCAGCGCAGCGGCACCTGCATCAGAACTTCAGCCGCAGGATCGGGTCGCGTCTCTGTCGTCAGAATAACATCCACAGCGCCGCGCGCGAACTGTTCTTTCAAATCCGATGTGTAAGAACTAAGCAGTTGCACCTTCACACGCGGAAAGTCGCGCTGCATGGCTTTCATCACGTTGGGAATGGCCGGGTAAATGATGTCATGCGGCACCCCAAGAACAATTTCACCTTCCCAGACGGTGTTGGTCAGTTTCCCGTACACCTCATCATTCAACTCAACGATGCGCCGCGCATAGGCCAAAAGCTGCTCTCCGGCAGACGTCAACGCAACGCCACGGCCTTGCCTGTCCAAAAGGGTCAAATCCAACCCTTCCTCCAGCCGTTTGATCTGCATCGAAACGGCCGATTGTGTGAGATTGAGGAACGACGCCGCCCGCGTCACGCCGCCCGAATCGGCGACGGCAATAAACGATCGTAGCGTCGTGATGTCGAGGTTTCGCATATATCACCGCCTGTGATGATTGAGTTCATAAACATTCGTTTCACAAATGACGATATCGCATCCATATACATCAGGCAACACGATGATTTCAGTATCACTCATCACAAATGTGAAAGGATGAACCCATGCATAGCCTTATGGATGCTCTCTTTGGTCACGCTTTTGTGGCCCGCTCGACCCCGTCTTTCCTCACCCGCCTGAACGCCGCGATGGCGCTCCACCGCAGCCGTGCGTCCCTGTCGCGTCTGGACCAGCACTTGCTGGACGATATCGGCATCGATCAGGCCCGCGCCGAGGTTGAGGCAGCCCGTCCACTCTGGGATGCTCCGGCGAACTGGACGCGCTGAATTCGGTTTCGGCCTGCGCATTCCTGCGCCGCACCTGCGTCAAAAGTGCATTTTCAATGTATTTTTAATCGGCCCCGTCTTTAACACCGCTTGAAATATGGGACCGGACACCCGATATTCCTCACATATGCTCCCGCATCGCGCGGGCGGCACTCGAGCTTCATTTCGGAGGGATAAATGGCTGAGTACAACACAATCCGGACGACAGGTGCTGCTGGCACCCGTGCCGCCCAGATTGACGAGGGTTTGCGCGCACACATGAATAAGGTGTACGGCACCATGTCAATCGGCATGCTGCTGACCTTTGCGGTGGCATGGGCCGTCGGCACCAGTCCTGACCTTTTGGCGGTTTTCCGCGACCCGGCGACGCTTCAGCCGAACATCCTTGGCTGGATCGTCATGTTCGCTCCGTTGGGCATGATTTTCCTGTTCGGCGCAGCGATCAATAAACTGTCGGCCGCAGGTGCGCAGACGTTCTTCTACGTCTTTGCCTCTGTCATGGGCCTGAGCCTAAGCTGGATCTTCGTGGCCTTCACGGGCATTTCCATCGCGCAAGTTTTCCTTGTGACAGCGATCGCCTTCGCAGGCCTGTCGCTCTGGGGGTACACGACGAAGAAAGACATCTCGGGTTGGGGATCGTTCCTGATCATGGGGGTCATCGGCTTGGTCGTTGCGTCGATCATCAACATTTTCCTCGGCTCGCCTGCGATCATGTTCGCGGTGTCGATCCTGGGTGTGCTGATCTTCGCTGGTCTGACGGCATATGACACGCAGAACATCAAGAACACATACCTCCAGCACGCCGCACATGGCGATCAGGAGTGGATGGCGAAGTCGGGCATCATGGGCGCACTGAGCCTGTACCTGAACTTCATCAACATGTTCATGATGCTGCTGCAGCTGTTCGGCAATCGCGAATAAGCAGCCGCACCATTCAAAACATAAAGGCCGGTCATCTGACCGGCCTTTTTCGTTTTTTGGTCTATTGGACAGACCTCACGGATAGGCCGATTTGTTGCTTCGATGGGTTTTCTTTCAGGACCCAA
>CAZCOX010000151.1:2414-8095 GCA_964500115.1 uncultured Rhodobacterales bacterium | reverse complement strand
CCGACGTTGCGAATTGAAACATTTGACGGCTCATCTGCCGATGCACCGATCACCAGCAGTTCTTCTGCCTGCATCTCGCCCGCGAACCATTTTGTCAGATCGAGCGCTTCCGATGGCGGTGCGGTCGGCCCGTCTACGGCGTCCAGCACCACTTTGGACGGTGCCCAGACGCAGGCTTGACTGTTCTTCATGGCCCAGTCCAATTCGGTGCGCGTTGCAACCACCTTGCAGCGGTCATCCCGCGCCGCCAGACACCAACAGTTCTGCTCAATTGCCAAAAGGTCGATCCGCCGCTGCGCCATCTTGTGCGGCACCGTTGGGCGTGGCCCGTCCGGCAACCCGACACACAGAACAAGCGGCGCTTGAGCGACCGTCAATTGATCCAGCCAAGCCTTTAGATGGTCAGACGCCATTGCTTCATTTGACAGGTAGACAATGCGCGGATGCGGAACATCGGTCTCCGTCTCCTGCGGGTCCAACTGCACATCCGACCGTGACCGCACAATCTCAACACCCAATGCACCGGGGCCGCGATCCAGCTTTTCAATACGCACAAAGGCGCGCTGCGCCTGTGGTTCCAGCAAAATGCGCTCTGCGATCCGTTCTGCCAATGTCTCAAGCAGGTTCAGGCGCTCGGCACCCAATTCGGTCGCAATGGCTTCGGTCACGCGGTCATAAGACAGGATACGATCCACATCGTCGTCGATATGACCAACGATTGGAGAGACTTCGACGACAACGTTAAAGCAAACGCGTTGTGTTGTGCCGCGCTCTGCCTGGAACGCGCCGATCTCGACCTCAACAATATGATCCCGCAGCGAAATCCGATCAACCGGCCCGTCATTTGCCGTCGCAACAGCGCGTTCGGACGGGTGGGCAAAAGCAAGATGGATTTCGTTGGTCATGGGCGCGCCCTTATTCACATCTTGCGTCGCTAACAGATGCTGCCAAAAACGCAAATGCCGCGCTCTGACCTTTTGCGGGTCATGCGCGACATTTCATGCGTGTGTTTCAGGCTTTGCGATACGCCGCTTAGCTGCGGGCCCGCCATGTGTGGCGATAAAAACGATGCACGCCAATCGATGCGGTGCGTGTGTAGGTCCGGGCCCAACGCGGGTTCACAGCCGTGGTGTGATAATGCGTCGCCCCGTTGGTCAGGTTCATCGGCACGTCGCCACTCAACGCAGCCCGCGCCACTTTGCCAACGCGCTCCCACGCGCGCGGCTCGCTGATGCGTTCGGGAATTCCGTCGCAGGTATAGGTGAACTGGCATTGGAAAAGCTTGCCGGTGCCCTGATTAACCACACCGCAAACAGAATTCGGAAAACGCTCACTCTTGACGCGGTTCATGATCACTTCGGCCACGGCAAATTGGCCTTTGACAGTCTCGCCCCGCGCCTCAAAATAGAGCGCTTCGGTCAGACATTCCCATTGCGCGCCGCCGGTCGCTTTGGGCAATGAATTGATCCAGGATTTGTCGTAGGCCACGGAAGACCGCGCAACCGGGGTCACAAGTGATGTCAGGTGCATCTCACCCGCAGCGTTCAGGCCATTTTGTTCTTGCCGCAGAAGGCTTTCCGCAGCGGACTTCGCGCGATCAGCGAAGCTGGGTGTTGCCAAAGAAATGGCAATAAGGAGCAGTGCAAACAGTCTCGTCATACCGAGTGTTCATCTCGCAGCATTGTGGGTGGCAGAGAGATGCCCTGAAATTGGGCAATCTCCACACAATCAGCGGGCCTGTTAACGAAATTTAAAGTTATCCACAAGTTAGGACGTTATGCTCACGTTGCATGCCTGATACCCGCCAGCGAATTGTGGCCAAATATTGGCAGTAATTTGCCGGTCTACACCAACATCTTGTCGGTCAACGCAAGTTGTGCGGCAGCCAGTCGCGCCACTGGAACCCGGAAGGGGGAACAGCTCACATAGTCGAATCCAGCCGCCCTGCAGAAGGCAATTGATTCGGGGTTGCCGGCATGTTCGCCGCAGATCGACAAAACCACGTCCGGTTTCGAGGCCCTGCCGCGTGACACGCCCAGTTCCAAAAGCTCGCCAACGCCCTCGGTGTCGAGCATGTGAAACGGGTCTTCCGCAAAGACGCCCTGCCGCACATATTCCGACATAAAGCGCCCTGCATCATCGCGCGACAGCCCGTAAGCCATCTGCGTCAGGTCATTGGTACCGAAGCTCAGGAACTGCGTGTGCTCTGCTATGTCACCAGCTCGCAAACAGGCGCGGGGTGTTTCGACCATGACACCCAATTTATAGGTGAACGTTGCGCCTTGTTCGGCCCGAACGGCGGCCGCCACAGCCTCAACCCGCGAGCGTACCAACTCGACCTCGCGCTTGGCTGACACCAACGGCACCATAATCTCTGGTACAATCTGCGTGCCGTCCTTGGCCGCGGCAACCGTCGCCTCAAAGATCGCGCGCGCCTGCATGTCGTAAATCTCGGGGATCGAAATGCCCAATCGCACCCCGCGCATGCCTAGCATCGGGTTGTACTCGGTCAGGCTTTCGATGCGCCGCACCACGTCGCTGACCGGAATATCCAACGCCTCTGCCAATTCGCGCTGGCCCGTGCGCGTGGTGGGCAGGAACTCGTGCAACGGCGGGTCGAACAGGCGAATACATACAGGATGACCCTGCATGATGTGGAACAGCTTGATGAAATCTGCCCGCTGCATCGGCAAAACCAATTCCAAGGCCGCCTGCCGGTCCTTCGCGTCCCGCGCGAAAATCATCTCCCTCATGGGGGTCAGGCGCTCGGTTTCAAAGAACATGTGCTCGGTCCGGCACAGCCCAATGCCCTGCGCGCGGAAATGCAACGCAGATTTTGCATCCGCAGGCGTGTCTGCGTTGGCGCGCACACCAATATCGCGCTCCGCATCGGCCCAGCTCATGAAGGTGCGAAAGGTTTCGTCCAGATTGGCGGCCACCATATCAACCGCGCCTGCAAGGATCTGCCCGTTGGTGCCATCCACAGTGATCAGATCACCCTCGCGCAGCACGCGGCCATCGGCGGCCACCAGGGCGCGGCGCTTCATCTGAAAGCGCATGCTGGTCGCACCGACCACACAGGGCAGGCCCAGACCCCGCCCGATCACCGCCGCATGGCTGGTCATGCCGCCACGCTCCGTCAAAACCGCCGCCGCCGCATGCATCCCGCGCACGTCTTCGGGGTTGGTCTCACGCCGGATCAGCACGCAGGGCTCACCCCGCGCCGCACTGGCCTGAGCGGCTTCCGAGGTAAACACGATCCGCCCCGTGGCCGCACCCGGGCTGGCGGCAATGCCAGTGCCAAACACATCCCGCTTGGCCCGCGCCGCGACTTGCGGGTGCAAAAGCTCGGTCAAAGCGCGCGGTTCAATCCGCATCACGGCCTCTTGGCGCGTGATGATCCCGTCATCGGCCAGACGCACGGCGATATGCAGCGCGGCACTGGCGCTGCGATCCACCCGCACACCGTCAAGGATATGCAGCTTGCCGGCCTCGATCGTGAACTCGATCTGCATCTCTTCGCGCAACCGCTTACGCATCAGCGCCGCATGCTCTTTCAATGCCGCAAACGCTTCGGGTGCCAGTTCTTCAAGCGATGCCCCACGCGGGTCTTTCTCCAGAAAGATCGCCTTGGCCGTGTCGTCCAGCGCCTCGCGCCCCTGGCTCTGGCTGAGGTACCGCCCGGTGATCTGGGGACGCCCGGTTTCGGAATTCACCAGTTGCAACACGCCCGATCCGCTTTCGCCGCCGCCAAGCCCCAGTGCCATTTCCTGCACGACCAGACCCAACCCGGCATCCACCGGTGCGCCCTTGGCCTGCCGCAAGAGCCGCGCCGTGGTGCCCTCCCACGCGCGCGCCATGGAGCGCAGGATTTCCGCCAATTGCACACCCGGGTCCTGAGGGAACGGCTCTTCCGCTTCCTCCTCATAGGCCAGAAGCGCCTTCTTCAGCGATGCCGCATCGGTGCCGGTGATGGTGTCGAACACCTCTGCATCCAACCGCGCCACATCCAGCGCATAGGTCTGGATGAACCGCAGATATACCTGTGTCGCGGCCTCCGCTCCGATCTGGTCGCACAGTTCCGCGTGGCGCGCGTCATTCATCCCAACGTTCAGAACGGCCCCCGGGCCGCCCCAATCGGGCACCTCGGAGGACGGGCGCACGCAAAGCAGGGCGTCGGGGCGAAACGTGCTTAACACGCCGGCCACATCGGGGCGGTATCCACCGGCCAGCTTGTGAACCATGGCAAAGGACACGGCGACGGTCTTGGGCACCGGCAACTCAAGGCGGACCAGACGCTGCAAACACTTGGCGCGCCCGCCGTGCGTTGGCGTTGTCACGGGTGATGTGGCCGAAATCAGCGTGACATCCGGATCGTCATAGGTGGGGGTTCGCAAGAGGCGCGCCTTTCTTCTTCGCGCGCAGTTTACGCCGCAGCGCCGCATAGGCAAGAGGCCTGAGCAGGGGCGGGGGGCGATGCGTCGACGCATCGCCGATTTTGCGTCGACGCAAAATCCGCCGTCTTACCCTTCGATGCGCGTGAGATCCGCCACTTGCAGACAAACGGCGCGAATGCTGCTCAAAAGGTTCAACCGGTTGCGCCGCAGCACCTCGTTCTCGGCATTGACCTGCACCGCTTCGAAAAACGCATCCACAGGCGCGCGCAACTCGGCCATCGCGGCCATCGCAGTTGCGAAATCCTGATCCGCCATTGCCGGTTTGATCTTGGCTTCTGCTGCGTCGAGTGCTGCGAAAAGGGCGGTCTCGGTCGGGTCTTCGGCGAATTTCGGATCGCCTCCGAACGAATACTCGACCCCGTCTTTTTCCTCAGCCTGGCTCAGAATGTTATTGGCCCGCTTGAAGCCCTGCACGAGGTTTTCGCCATCCTCGGTCGACAATACATCCTGTAACGCCCGCGCCCGTTTCACGAGCAGCGCCAGATCGTCATTGCCTTCCATCGCGATGCAGGCGTCGATCACGTCGTGGCGAATGCCCTGATCGCGGAGGTAGACTTTTAGGCGGTCGTGGAAGAACCCAAGCAAATCAAGAGACTTGTCGGGCAGTTCCGCATTCATCGCCTGCAAACCAGCTTGTTCTTTGTCTGCTCGCCGCTCGAGTATTGTTCTGTATGCAGCGCCAAAGACGCCATGCTCGGCAATCTCTTGGATCAGATCCTTGATGTCATCCTCGCTGACCTCTTCAATCAACTTGCCTTTGTGGCGCACCAGTTGAGCGTCAACGAAGCGATCCAATGCAAAACCAAGGTCGTTCTCCAAAACCAACCGAATAACCCCCAACGCCGCGCGGCGCAGGGCAAACGGGTCTTTCGACCCGGTGGGCTTCTCATCAATCGCCCAGAACCCGGTCAGCGTGTCGATCTTGTCGGCCAGCGCCACGGTGACCGACACCGGTGCGGTCGGCACATCATCCGATGGGCCGAGCGGCGAATAGTGTTCCTCGCAGGCCGCGGCGACCTCTGCAGGCAATCCGGCGGCTTCCGCATAGTAGCGCCCCATCAGGCCCTGCAATTCCGGGAATTCGTAGACCATTTCCGACGACAGATCGGCCTTGGCCACCTTGGCCGCTTGCTCTGCCAGATCAGCGTCGGCACCCACCACTGGGGCCAATTCCCGCGCCAGTGCCGCAATCCGGTCGATCCGCGCCTTTTGCGATCCCAGCTT
>CAZCOX010000151.1:0-2314 GCA_964500115.1 uncultured Rhodobacterales bacterium | reverse complement strand
CCGATCTCGCCCATCAGCACCACAGGCCATTCAACCAGCCCAGCGACCTCGGCCAACAACCCTTTGTCGTCAACAACTTCCAAGCCGTTCGCAAAGGCCTGATTGGTCGCATCCTGCCAGATCGCCTCGGCACGTTCTTTGGCGTCCAGAATCACATGCGCGCGTTTCAGCTTGGCTTCGTAGTCATCGAATGACGTAACCTCGAACGCACCGGGCGCCATGAAGCGGTGCCCCTCGGTCTCGCGACCCGAGACAATCCCATCCACATCCAAAGGCACCACGTCCGACCCGTCTTCGCGGCTCAGCACGCAAAGGATACGGTGCAGCGGGCGGACCCAGCGCAAGGACCCGGACCCCCAACGCATCGATTTCGGCCAGGGGAAATTGCGCACGGTGCTTTCCAGCACCTCTGCCATGATCTCTGCCGCGTCGCGGCCCGGCTTTTCGATCACCGCAAAGAACACGCGGCCTTTCTTTTCGTCCCGCTCGATCAGGTCTTCGCGCGCCACACCGGCCCCGCGCAGAAAGCCTTCGATGGCCTTTTCCGGTGCATCGACGCGGGGGCCTTTGCGTTCCTCCTTCAAATCCGGCGACCGGTCCGTAAGCCCATTGACGCGCAACGCCAGACGACGCGGCGTCGAGTAGGCGGCGGCCCCGGCATAGGTCAGACCGGCCTCGACCAGACCATCCGTCACAAGACGCTTGAGATCATCCGCCGCCTTGCCCTGCATGCGCGCGGGGATTTCTTCGGAAAAAAGCTCGATCAAAAGGTCAGGCATCAAGAGCCTCCGTTTTCGCGTTCCGGGCAGTCTTCGCCCAAGGGGCTGCCGTCATAGGCCTTGTCCCCACACTCATTCACTTCGTGCCAGACATAGCCGCGCCCGTCTTCGGTCACGGCGACGACCCGGTCGATGCCAAACTCGCGGTTGCGTTCGCTGACAAATACATGCGCGCGCCCGTTGCGGATCTCCTCTCCGACGGCTTCGGCGTCAAAGCAGCTGAACCAGTTCGGCGCATTGCGCGGGCTGGCCCCTGTGTAAAGCTCGTAGGTATCCATAAAGGTGGAGAGCGGCGTCGATGTGGTAAAACAAGCGCGGTAGCGGATAGGCGAGCTTTCCGCGTCAATCGCGCGGAAGTCCTCGTAGAGGATCGTTTCGCGTGTGCCTTCGAGCGTTGTGAGTTGCACGTCATCGACACCCGTTGGCGTGACCTCTTCGTAGAAGGCGTAGACCTGCAAATAATACACCGCGGCACCCGTGATGAGGGCGCTGACCAAGATGATGATGCCAAGGATTTTGCCGGTCATCGTCTACTTCCAATCCATGTTCACAACGGGCTGCGTCATGGTCGCGGCCCGCGCGCGCAGCGCATCGGTGCGATCCAGCAATTCAGGAATGCGGCTTTCGTGGGTTTCCACGAAAAGGTACCCGATCCGGGATTTTACCGGATGGTCAAAAAGCGCTTCCAAGAGCGGAACTTCCGCCCCTTCGATGTCCATTTTGATCACTGCGATGTCTTGATCGAGGTCTTCCAGAAAGTCTGTGAAATTGATCACAGACACTTCGATGGCGGTCGAACTGTCCACGTTGCGCTTTTCCGCAAGCAGGGACGAGGATTGCGACTGCTCCACCGGATCGTCATCAAACGACGCCGTGCGGTAAAGCGGAAAGCTACCCGCTTCGGCACCTGCCGCTGACTCAACAACCTCGACATTCTGCAAATCCGTCACGGCTTCGCGCAACTTGTCAGCCGTCCAAGGGTCGGGTTCAAACGCGTAGACCTTGCTGGCCTTGGCAGCCATGGTGCGCGTGTGCTGACCCAGGTTCGCGCCCAGATCGATGCAGACCTTACCGCCCGCACCATCCAACGCTTCCCGAAACGCCGCCTCTGCCGCGGGCGCATAAAGTTTGCGCAGCTTGCGGCGATAATTCAGCCCAAGCTCTCCTGGCAGGTGCTGGAACAGAGCATATTTGGCCCGCCGCAGCGGCGTATTTCGGTCTTTTGCGGTCATCGGGCCGCGGCACCCCCGGCCTCGGTCATCACAAACGCGTCGGCGCATAGTTTGGCGAGCGCACGGACACGCCCGATATAGGCCTGCCGCTCGGTGACCGAGATCACGCCGCGCGCATCGAGCAGGTTAAAGATATGGCTGGCCTTGATGCACTGGTCATAGGCGGGATGTGCCATGATGATGCGCTTTCCGGTTTTCGGATCATCCGCCGCTTGGTCGATAATGCGCTGGCACTCCGTCTCTGCCTCTTCAAAATGGCGCAGCAGAACATCCGTGTCGGCCACGTCAAAGTTCCAGCGCGAG
>CAZCOX010000150.1:6847-8101 GCA_964500115.1 uncultured Rhodobacterales bacterium | reverse complement strand
CTAGGTTGTGAAACCTTTACACCCCGTAAATCTCACCAAACTTCGCCTCAAGATACGCCAGTAACGGTGCCTCAGACGGCGCAAAGCCGCAGGCGCGTTCGATCACGTCGCGGGGTTCGTACAGCCCACCGTATCGTTGCAAGTTGTCCCGCAGCCAACCGGTCGCCGCCGTCGTGTCACCCATCGCCAGTTGTGCATCAAGGTCAGGAACCGCTGCGCGCAACGCCTCGTTCAGACAGCCCGCATAGACATTGCCCAGCGTATAGGTCGCGAAATAGCCGAATAAGCCCACCGACCAATGCACGTCCTGCAAAACACCATTTGACGGCTTGTCGACCGCATACCCAAAATCGGCCTCGAACCGAGCGTTCCAAGCGTCCTCAAGATCATCCACCTCCAGATCGCCAGCGATCAACTGACGCTCCAGATCAAACCGCAGCAAGACATGCAGATTATACTGCACCTCATCCGCCTCGGTCCGGATGTAGCCTTTGTTCACCCGGTTCACGGTGCCGTAGAACGCATCGGCGTCCGCGATGCCGAAATCCCCAAAGGCCTCCTGCATCTGACCGAACAGATAGCCCGTAAAGGCGCGCGACCGGCCAATCTGGTTTTCGTAAATACGCGATTGGCTTTCATGCACACCCATCGACACACCCGATCCGAGCGGCGTCAGCAGATAAGCCTGATCGATATTCTGCTCATAGCTTGCGTGGCCGACCTCGTGGATTGTCGAATAGATGCAGTTGAATGGATCAACCTCTGACGTCCGCGTTGTGATCCGCACATCATTGCCTGACCCGCTTGAGAAGGGATGCACCGCCTTGTCCACGCGACCCCGGCTCATATCATAGCCAAATGTTTTGGCGATCTGGCGCGACAGTTTCATCTGAGCGGATTCGTCAAACGTGCCGCCCAGTTCCGGCGGAGCATCGGCACCCAGAACCTTGTCGCGTAGCGCCACCAAACGCGGGCGCAGCGCGCCAAACATGGCTTCCAGTTCTGCAGCCGTCGTGCCGGGTTCGTAATCCTGTAACAGCGCGTCATAGGGATCACCATCACCTGCAAGTGCGGCCCCTTCCTGACGCCGCAACTCCAGAACACGTGCCAAAGTTGGCGCAAAAGCGGCGAAATCATCCTTCGCACGTGCCTCGGCCCAGACACCCTGTGCAACCGACGTCGTGCGCGCCAGTTCAGCGGCCAGCTCGGCGGGCACTTTGGAGGCTCGTTCAAAGGACCGACGGATATGGCGCA
>CAZCOX010000150.1:0-6747 GCA_964500115.1 uncultured Rhodobacterales bacterium | reverse complement strand
GCAAATCGACCGCGCAGGATCAGCACCCACAGGATCACCGCACCAACCTGATGCACAATCGCGATATGCCAAGGCGCCATGTAGAGCACCGTGACAATCCCAAGCACCATCTGGATCAGAAGCATCGCCATGACCGCGTTGAACCTGAACCGCGTGTCGGTATTGGGCGATTTGCGGGCCCGCAGCCAAACCATGATCCCGAACAGCAACAGCAGATAGCCGGCAATGCGGTGCATGAACTGGACCAGGCCTGCGTTTTCAAAGAAATTCCGCCAAACCGGCTCCAACTCAAAGGGGAAGGGCGGCAGGAACGCCCCGGCCATCAAGGGCCAGTCGTTATAGGTCCGCCCCGCATCAATCCCAGCCACCAGCGCACCGAGCAGGATCTGCAAAAAGGTGAAATGCAATAGCCCCGTGCTCATGCTGAAGAGCTTGTATTCCCGCGCACGGCGCGCCTGCATCAAGTCGCGTTCCTCGCGCCCCAACTCGAACACGTACCAGGCAATGAAACCAAGAATGACAAAGGCCAGCCCCAGATGCGTGGCCAGCCGGTAAGACGCCACATCCAGCATGGTCCCCGTCAGGCCAGACGATACCATCCACCAGCCAATCGCGCCCTGCGCACCACCCAGAACGCCAAGAAAGAGCAGACGCCCGGTCCAGCCTGTCGGGATCGTGCGAAACGCAAGAAAGCCCAGAAACCCGACGGCCCAAACCACACCGATAAACCGCCCCAATTGCCGGTGCCCCCAGTCCCACCAGTAGATAAACTGGAACTCGGTCAGGCTCATGCCCTTGTTTTGCAACTGATATTCCGGGATCGCGCGGTAGAGATCAAACTCGCGTTGCCAATCCTCTGCCGTCATCGGGGGCAAGGCGCCGGAAAAGGGCTTCCATTCGGTGATGGACAACCCGCTATCGGTCAGACGTGTCAGCCCACCGACCGCGATCATCACAACCACCAACGCAAACAGAAGCATCAGCCAAACGCGGATCGCGCCCCGTGCCCCACGCTTGCCCGCATCAATCATGCCGCCCTGCGGTTTCGCTGCGGGCTTTGCCTCTGTTCCAACCTCTTCAAAGATGCTGCGCTTGCTGCTCATCGCCGCCTCCTGTGATTGCCGCAGACACTAGGCTTGCGCATGGGGGCCTTCAAGTCATTCACCCCGGTTCTTCCACCGCACCATTTGCCGCATGATGCCGTGCAGCATCCGCACATCAGCATCTGTCAGAGGCATGCGACTCCAAAGGTTACGCAGGTTGCGCTTCATTGAACTGGCCTTGTCTTCGGGGAAAAAGAATCCGGCCTCGTCGAGCCGGTCTTCGTAGTGTGCGCCTAACGCCTCGACTTCCACCTGTGTGGCCCAGTTGGTGCCTGCCATCTCGGTTGTTTCATGCTCAACTTTGACAGCATGCCGTCGCCATTCATAGGCTGTCAACAACACACATTGCGCCAGATTCAAGGATGGAAAATCAGGGTTCACCGGGACCGAGATGATCGCGTTCGCCAATGCAATGTCATCATTCTCCAACCCGGCCCGTTCCGGCCCAAAGAGCACCGCAACTTTCTCTCCCGCTGCGACCTTGTCACGCGCCATCTGCATCGCGCGTTCGGGTGTGACCACGGGTTTGGTCAGATCACGCTGTCGCGCCGTTGTGGCGAGCACATAAGAACAATCAGCGACAGCATCTGCCGTGCGTTGGACAAGCTGCGCCTCATCCAGCAAACGCCCGGCGCCCGATGCCATGGCCACCGATTTTTCGTTCGGCCATCCATCGCGCGGGGCCACCAGCCGCATCCGATCAAGCCCGAAATTCCACATTGCCCGCGCCGCCGCGCCGATATTTTCCCCCATCTGCGGGCGGACCAGCACAAAAGCGGGCTGCGGCGTGTCACTTGGCATGGGCGAAAGCTCTCATTCGTTGCGTCGCGCCTGACTATTGCGCGCGCCACCAAAGGGCAAGCGGCGCAAGCCCTTGGCCTGCCCGTGAAAATCGCAGTATAGAGGCTCAGACCAAAAGCAGAGACCACCAGATGTCCAACCCCGAGCAGCCACAGATTTACCTGATCACGCCACCCGAGATCGAACTGAGCCATTTCCCGTCCGATCTCGACCGTGTTTTGGGGGGCGTGGAGGTCGCCTGCATTCGCCTGTCACTCGCCACCCGGGACGAAGACCTGATCCTGCGCGCCGCGGACGCCGTGCGCGAAGTGGCACACCGTCACGACGTGGCGCTGGTGATCGACACCCATGTGGTGCTGGCCCAGCGGCTGGGGCTTGATGGCGTACACCTGACCGATGGCGCGCGCTCCGTTCGTATGGCGCGCAAAGAACTTGGGGCCGACGCCATCGTTGGCGCGTTCTGCGAACAATCGCGCCACGAAGGCATGAATGCGGGCGAAGCGGGGGCGGATTACGTGAGTTTTGGCCCAGTGGGCCAATCCAGCCTCGGCGACGGATCGCAGGCCGGATCCGATCTTTTTGAGTGGTGGTCCGAAATGATTGAAGTCCCGGTGGTGGCCGAAGGTGGTCTCAATGCCGAAACAGTACGCGCATTGGCGCCCATCACCGATTTCTTTGGCATTGGCGAGGAAATCTGGCGCAGCGATGATCCGGTGCGTGCGCTCAAGGATTTGGTTTCAGCCATGTCTGGCTGACGTGGAAAGGGGGCTGTCTGCCCCCTCTTGGCCGTTGGCCAATTCACCCCCGAAGGGTATTTTTGAACCAGAGAAGCAAGGGTTTCTTAACCTTGCTGTTCCAAGCTGTCCAAGCGGCACAGGCGGAGGCGCCGATGGCCGTAACCGGAGAAGCCCTCTGCCTCTCGCGCAGAGGGTGGACCCGGGCGGGTCCTGTCTTCTCTGGTTCTGAAATACCGCGGGGAGTTTGAGGGGCAGAGCCCCTCATCAAACAAAACCTGAATGCGCGTCAGCGCATGCTTTTTGCTTACGGGATGATGCGGGTGTATTTCACGCCTTCCAGCGTGGCCCCCAAACGCAGACCCGCCTGCCCAAAGATTACCGCGATGACCGGCGACAGCGACGTCGTCGTTTCCGCCGCAATAGTCTCGCCACCCTCCGGGATCGCGTATTCGATATTCGCACCCGCCGCCCAGCCGGGCGAGCGGCGGAAGTTCATCAGCGCGTCCTGCGTCATGAAAAAGAGCACATGCGCGTATTGCTGCGCGCCGATTTGAAGACCCGCGCTGGCTTTGGCTGTCGAGTAATAATCAACCGTAATGCCGCCAACCCGCAGCGCGCCGCGCCCAAAGGCACCGCCAAGACCAAGGCCGGCCTCGGTCACGAGCGGCATAACGAGCAAACCGTTTGCGTTGGCCGCAAGGTTCTGTGTGCCCGGGAACCGGCGGTACATCTCGGCCAGCGTGGCATCGACCCGCGCATCGATCCGGGCCGCACCATTGCCACCCACACCGTTGGCGCATCCCGCCAACAGGAATGTCCCGCCCAGGCCCATGGCCAGCTCGCGTCGTGTCAGGGATGTCATCTGTCTGCTCTTTCTGTTGCCGATGCCTCAAATTCCGGCTGTTCCGCCGGTTGACCGTAAGTATAGCAATTTACACATGGCCTGTCACGCCGCTTGCATCACACGTGGCTGATCGCCGCTACCCGTTGAGAAGGCGCGCCGCGGCGGGGGCGAAATAGGTCAGCACACCGTCACACCCGGCGCGTTTGAAGGACATCAGGCTTTCCAACATCACACGGTCGTGGTCGAGCCAGCCGCGCTCTGCCGCACCGGCCAACATCGCATATTCGCCGGACACCTGATAGGCAAAAGTCGGCACACCAAACATGTCTTTGGTCCGGCGGCAGATATCAAGATAGGGCATGCCCGGCTTGATCATCACCATATCCGCACCTTCGCCCAGGTCGCGCGCGACAAGGCGCATCGCCTCGTCCGAATTGCCCGGATCCATCTGGTAGCCTTTCTTGTCGCCCTTGAAGGCACCCGATGCGCCAACCGCATCGCGGAAGGGACCATAAAAGGCACTGGCGTATTTCGCCGCGTAACTCAGGATCGCGACATTCTGAAATCCTTCGACCTCAAGCGCAGAACGCATCGCACCGATGCGGCTGTCCATCATATCAGACGGCCCAATGATGTCAGACCCGGCGCGCGCCTGAGACAATGTTTGTTTGACCAGCGCCTCGACCGTGCGGTCGTTTTCAATGTAACCCGTCTCGTCCATGTACCCGTCATGGCCGGTGATGTTGTAGGGGTCGAGCGCCACATCCGTCATGATCATGATGTCTGGCACCGCATCCTTGATAGCGCGGGTGGCGCGGTTTGACAGGTTCTCGGGGTTCCAGGCTTCGGCGCAATCCTCTGTCTTCAACGCCGGATCCGTATAGGGAAAAAGGCAGATCGCCGGGATACCCAACGCGTAAGCCTCGCGCGCGGCCTCAACCACCTTGTCGACCGACCGGCGCACCACGCCGGGCATGGAGGCGACAGGTTCTTCAACCCCTTCGCCATCGCGCACAAAGACCGGCCAGATGAAATCGGCGGGGCTCAGATGGTTTTCCCGCACCATGGACCGCAGCCCCTCTGTCCGGCGCAATCGACGTAGCCGTGTTGCGGGAAAAGCGGGGGAGATCGGTTTCATCTGGGCGGTCCTTGTCTTTGGCCTAATTGGGTGGCATGGAATGACCGCTGGAACAAGGCCTGCCTGACGCAGAGGTCGCGCAAACACGAGGATTCTGCCGCTTTGGATTGGTATTCCACCGTCTTTGAACTCATTGATATGCGGTCCTTTTCCAACCTCTGGTTCTGGATCGCGCTGGCGGTTGTCTGGTCGTCTGCCAGCCATTGGGTGCTGGGCGTGCCGTTCGACATGATCGGGCGGGCCAAGCGGCAGGGCGGTCAGGCGGCGCTCGACCTGCAGGATTTGCTGCGGATCAACACCGGGCGGTTGCTCTTTATCGCGCAGGAGGCAGGGGTCTGGATTATCTCGGTCGGGGCGTTTCTGCTCACCGGGTTGTTCACATTGGGCTGGTTCTACGGCGTCGAATTTGCGCAAGCCGTGTTCCTTTTGGCTCTTCCAATGAGCATTATCAGTTTGCTGAGTGTGCGCACCGCACATCAATTGCACACCGTTGATCATGATCTGGAGGCGGTCTTCAAACGCCTCGCGCGGCACCGGTTGATCGTGCAATCCATTGGCATGGTTTCGATCTTTGTCACCGCAATGTGGGGCATGTTCCAAAACCTTCGATTTGCTTTCATCGGCGGTTGACGCGGCCCGGTCGGCACGCCACATGACGCCCCTATGACCACATCTCGGCACATCACAATGGGCGGCGCGCCAGAGGGCTTTGACGCGCGGCTGATCTTGACTGAGGCGGAAAAAGCCGGCGGGGCTGTCTGCCACATCGCCCGCGACGACCGGCGGCTGGCACAGGTGCAGGCGGCGCTGCGTGTCTTTGCGCCAGAGATGCCGGTTTTTACCTTTCCGGGCTGGGATTGTCTGCCGTACGACAGGGTGTCGCCGAACCCCGATATCTCGGCCAGCCGGATGGCCACGCTGGCGGCTCTGACCCATGGGATGCCCTCCAAATACGTGCTCCTGACAACGATGAGCGCCGCGAGCCAGCGGGTTCCGGCCCGATCAATCCTGCGCGAAGCCGCGTTTTCCGCCACCGTTGGCAACCGGGTGAACGAAGACGCGTTGCGCAGCTTTCTGGTGCGCATGGGGTTCAGCCAAGCCCCCACGGTGATGGAGCCGGGCGATTATGCGATCCGGGGCGGTATCATCGACATCTACCCGCCCGGGGAAGGTGGTCCGGTTCGGCTTGATCTGTTCGGCGACGTTCTTGACGGGGCGCGCCGGTTTGACCCAGCCACTCAACGCACGACGGAGAAGCTGAACTTCGTCGAACTTGCCCCGGTTTCCGAGGTCATTCTCGACGAGGCCGCGATCACGCGTTTTCGCCAGAATTACCGTATCGAGTTTGGGGCGGCGGGCAGCGATGACCCGCTTTACGAAGCTGTCAGCGCTGGCCGCAAACAGCAGGGGATGGAGCATTGGCTGCCCTTCTTCCACGACGGGCTGGAGACGCTGTTCGATTATCTGCCGAATGTCACGGTCACGCAGGACGATCAGATCACACCCGCGCGGTTGTCGCGGTGGGACGGGATCGTGGATCAATACGAGACCCGCAAATTGGCACTGGAGCAGAAGTCGCGGCTCGATACGGTCTACAAGCCGGTGCCGCCGGATCAGCTCTATCTCCACGACGACGCGTGGAACGAGGCGTTGGGTGACCGGCGCGTGGTGCAATTCCATCCGCTCCCGCAAGCGTCCGGCCCCGGTGTTGTGGACGCGGGCGGGCGGATCGGACGCAACTTCGCGCCGGAGCGTCAACAGGAAAACATCAGCCTTTTCAGTTCTCTCGCCGATCATGTTCGCGCGCGGCTTGCCGATGGGCCGGTTCTGATCGCATCCTATTCCGAAGGCGCGCGGGAACGTTTGACTGGCTTGATCGAAGACGAAGGTCTGGCGGAAGTCATTCCGGTCAAAGACGCCACGCGTTTGGGCAAATCCGGGCTTCACCTTGGGGTTTGGGCGTTGGAGGCAGGATTCACCGCGCCTTGGGGCGACAAAACGCTGACGGTGATTTCAGAGCAGGACGTTCTGGGCGACCGTTTGATCCGCGCGCCAAAAAAGCGCCGCAAGGCCGAGAATTTCCTGACTGAAACGCAATCGCTCAGCCCCGGCGATCTGGTGGTG
>CAZCOX010000149.1:0-8109 GCA_964500115.1 uncultured Rhodobacterales bacterium | reverse complement strand
GCCGATGTCTTCACCCGTCAAAAGGTCGTGCCAGTCTTCATCGGCGATCAGGTTCAGCATCGCCGCCGGAAGCGCCAGTTCGTCGCCACTGACGTTGTGGAGCGCAAAGATAGATTGCTGGCGGTCCAGGCTTTGCCGCCAGAGGCCAAAAACCCTGTCGTCGCCTGTGTGCACGGTAAACTGCGTCGCGTTCGGATGGAACGCGGCCTGTTTCTGACGGACCTGAAGCCGCGCCCGCAACCCCTGCAACACGCGCGCATGGATCGTTTCACCATTGTCGAGCTTGTCGCGCAGATCGGCATAGTCCCAGCGATGTCGATTTATCGCGCGGTTCATTCCGCGCCGCTCGACCGCCTCCAGATCATTTGGCGTGGCGAGTAGTGAGTGGATGTAGAAGGCTGGAATACCTTCCAGCGACATCACGATAGTCTGCGAACAAAGGAACCGTTCAAAGTGGTGGTCTCTCATTCCATCCATCGTTTGGCCCAGTGCTTCAAAATACGTGCAGTTGACCTCGTAAGGGGCCTCGCCGCCATCAGGTAGCGCGCGCATCGACACCAATCCGCCGGACGCCTTGACCGCGTCGATCATCGCGCCCTGGTCTTCGGCGGAGAGCAAGCCTTCGGCGGGGCGCATGCCAATGCCATCGTGGCTGGCCGTGAAATTCAAATATGCACAGCCCAATGGCGCGGGCGGCATGGAACGTTGCCACGCCACCAGATGATTGGCCCGGCCCGACAACAGAGCGTGCAGGATCAGCGGCGGCAGCGGGAAGTTGTAGATGACATGCGCCTCGTCCCGTTTGCCAAAATAGCTCAGGTTTTCGGCCTTTGGCACGTTTGTTTCGGTGAGCAGCACGATGGGCTCCACCGCGTAGTCGCACAAAAGCCGCATGAGTTTGACGATGGCGTGGGTCTGCGGCAGGTGGATCGATGGCGATCCGACCTCTTTCCAAAGAAACGCCACTGCATCGAGGCGGATGATCTGCACGCCATTGTCGATATGGGTGCGGATGGTCCGCAAAAACTCCAGCAGCACCTCTGGGTTGCGGAAATCGAGGTCGATCTGATCATGGCTGAACGTGCACCAGACGTGGCGCGGGCCGTCTTTCGTTTCGACCCGTTGCAGCAATGGCGTGGTGCGCGGCCGCACAACCATGGAATGGTCAAGCGATGGATCGGATTCGAAAAAGAACTTGTCGTAGGGCGCTTGGCCCTGTCGGTAGGCGTTAAACCACGTGCCCTGGCTCGAGACGTGGTTGAGCACAAGATCGGACATCAGCTTGAACTCATCCGCGATGCGGTTGATGTCAGCCCAATCACCAAGCTGCGGATTGACCGCATTATAGTCGGTGACCGCAAATCCGTCGTCAGAGGTGAAGGGAAAGAACGGCAGAACATGCACACCGTTGATGAACCCTTTGAGATACCGCCGCAGAAAGTCGTTCAGCAGATCAAGAGGCTTGTGCGTGCCATCAACCAGAGAATTGCCATAGGTGATGACAAGAGCATCCCCTTGTGACCAAAGCGCATTGCCGGGTGTCCGCCCACGTTTTCGGCGATGGGTGCCATCTGGCCAGAACGCCTCAATAATCTGACTGGTCAGAATATCGGCATTCAGGTCGGGATAGATCTGCGCCACCCGCATCGCGACGGCGCGGCTAAGGGCAGGTCTTTTCGCTTTGGTCTTCAGGTCTTCTGTCATGCCTTACCCAAGCATGACGCGCGGAAAGTTTCAAATACCGGGGATCGCGCGTTACGAAACTGCCGCGAAACAGTGCGTTTTGCTTAAGAACCCGGCGCCTAGCCCTTGATCGTAAGGGCTTGCCCGCACACAACCAGATCGACCCGGTCAGCCAAAGCGCCAATGCGTTGATTCATCGTGCCACACCAATCGCGGTATTCGCGGCCCAAAGGCGTTGCGGGCACGATGCCCGATCCAACCTCGTTGGTGACGAACCAGACCGGGCTTTCCAGTTCTGGCAACGCCGCGCAAAGCTCTGCCAATTCAAGCGAGATATTCGCTTCTGCCAGCAGACGGTTTGACAGCCAAAGCGTCAGGCAATCCACCAGTCGTGGCCCCTGCCCATCTGTCTCGCGCAGCACTGCGCAAAGATCATTCGGCTCTTCCCGCGTAATCCAGCCATCGCCGCGATCCATACGATGGCGCGCGATGCGGTCCGTCATCTCGTCGTCCAACGCTTCGGCAGTTGCGATGTAGATCGGTGTACCACCCAGTGCCAAAACCTGCGCTTCTGCATGGCGGCTCTTGCCCGACTTCGCGCCGCCGGTGACAAGCCCGACAAATCCCACCTAGAATTCCACCCCCGGCTGCGCTGCGATGCCTTGTTTGCGGAAGGGGTGTTTGACCTCTTTCATCTCGGACACCAGATCGGCCACGTCGATCAGAACATCCGGCGCATTGCGGCCCGTCAGCACGACATGGGTCATTTCGGGTTTTTCGTTGACCAAAAAATCCGCGACTTCCTCGGCATCCAGGTAGTCATAGCGCAGCGCGATATTGATCTCGTCGAGCAGTACCATCTGAATGTCTGGATCGCGGATCAATTCCTTGGCCTTTTCCCAGGCCTTCGTCGCCGCCGCGATGTCACGTTCGCGATCTTGCGTGTCCCAGGTGAAGCCCTCGCCCATCACATGGACCTGACAAATATCCGAGAACCGGTCTTTCAACAGGTCGCGCTCGGCCGACTGCATGGAGCCTTTGATGAATTGCACGACGGCGCAGGGAAAGCCGTGACCGATACAGCGCAGGATCATGCCAAAGCCAGAGCTGCTTTTGCCCTTACCATTGCCGGTGTGGATGATGATCAGACCTTTCTTGTTGGTCTTTTTCGCCATCATCTTTTTCCGAGCGGCCTGCATCTTGATCATGCGCTCTTTGTGACGCTGGTTGATGTCGGCTTCAGTCTCGCTCATTGCGTTGCCTCTCCCTTAAACTGTTCGACCATCGCGGCCACGTCTGCCACCGCGCGCAAGGCATGCGGTGTGCCGCATACCCAATCCGGTGAGCTATGCATCATCGGGAATCCTTCGAGCGATGGATGGGTCGTCATCTCCTCGGACCGCGAAAACCCACTGTAGCTGGGTGCGCCGACAAGGAAATCAGGTTGTTCCAGAACCACCTGTTCCAAAGACAAACGCCCGTTTCCGGCAAAGCCCAGATCGACAGACAGGTTGCGCGCGCCACCTGCTGTCAGGATATCGTGGCTGAGCGTTCCGGCACCGAGCGCAAATCCGTTTGGAAAGAAAAACGCCGCCAAGGGTGCTGCGTCATGTACATCAGGCCGTGCGGCGAGTTCGGCTTCAACCTCTAACGCGAGTGTTTCTGCTTTTGCGTCTTGCCGCAGCACGCGCCCCATCTCCCGGATCTGATCTGGAATTTCCGCAAGCGAAGCGGTCAAAGGAAACTGAACCACCTCAATATCGATGCTGCGCAGCATGTTGACCAGCGCCGGGTCAGACCATTGGCCGGCCACCACCACGTCAGGTTCCTGCACCGCGATAGACTCCGCGCGGTTGTTGTTCTTGGCAAAGGCGCGCGCCTCGTCCGCCATAGAGGATGAACGCGCGGAATCCGCTATCGCACTGAGCGATACAATCTGCTCCGGCTCTGCCAGCAACAAAACCAACTGATCGGTGCAGACATTTACCGAAACAACGCGCGGCAACTCGCTGGCACCGGCCCCGGTTGTCAGGGCCAGCGCCAAGATCACAGGCGTCAACCGACGCATCATGATTTAGAACGTGGTCTCGATACCAAAACGCAGTGTGCGCTCTGGCGCGTTGAACCCATTCACCGTCTCGTAATCCACATCACCGACGTTATCGATTGCACCATAGAGCGACGCGCGATCACTCAACGCGTACCGCGCGGACACATCCACAATCGTATAGTCATCCAGTGGTGTCGGTGTACCGAAACCATCGAGGATATCCGCCACGCGGCTGACATTCAGACCCACCTGCAAACGGTCGGTGACATCAGCCTCCAAAGCCAGAGACAAATCATGGCGCGGCACGCGGATCATGCGCTCGCCATCGTTTTCCGCTTCGGTCAGGGTGTAGTTACCCGACACGCGCACACGGTCGCTGATGGCATAATCGCCGCTTAACTCTAGCCCGCGGGTGACCGTGGTGCCATCGACCTGCGTGTAGCACCCGAACGTCTGGCTGGCCAAACAATCGGGCGACGATCCAAAGCCAATCAGCCCGTCAATTTCAGACCAGAACAGCGTCGCGCGCACCGACCCACGATCGCCATAGCTGTGCTCGATCCCAAGATCGACGCTGCGGCTGGATTCCGGGTCAAGTACACCGCTGCCTGCAAAGGGACCAAACCGTTCATAAAGCGACGGCGCGCGGTAGCCTGTGCCGATGGACGCCCGCAAAGTTGTTGCGTCGTTCAACGCGTAAGACAGCGCGGCGCGGCCGGACAATTGACCGTCAAAATCGGAATAGTCGTCATAGCGCAGTGTGAAGGACAGCTCCATCGCGTCGTTCGGGTTGGCTTTCACCTCACCAAAGATCGCCGCATTTGACGCATCAAAGTCGCTGCCATCCAGCGTCGCACGCTCCTCGGTCCAGTCTGCGCCAACAGCGAGCTGCAGGCTGGGCGAGATGTCGCCCTGCGCCAGATACGCGACCGTATCCCGTTCTCCGTTGAACTCTTGCGTGAAGCCGTTCGCGTCATAACGCTCAGTCTGGAAGGTGCTGAACGACAACTCATGCGTCCAGGCACCGGTCTGCAATTCGCCAAACACACGGACACCGCGACGCGTCTCGTCAATCTCGCCGGTGTTGTCAAAGCTGGAGCGGTCGAACTCGGATGTCCCGTCAGACCACAACCCCGCCAGACCAAGGCGCAACGTGTCGGTCACCTGGTACGCGGCAAAAAGATTGGCAGAGCTTTGCTCGAAACCGTCATCCTCGTCATCATCACTGCGAGCAGAGAAACCTTCGGTTGTGACGCGGCCCAGTGTCAGCGCGAGCTCTGCCCGGTCATCCAGATATCCAAGGCTCAGGTTGCCAGATCGGGTTTCAAAGCTGCCAAACTCGGCTTGCACCCGACCGGATACGCCATTCACCTCGGGCCGCCAGCTTTGCGCGTCGATCACACCGGCAATCGCATCAGAGCCATAGATCGCCGATTGCGTGCCTTTGACAATCGCGATGCGATCAAAGGCACCTGACGTCAGTGTGCCAAAGTTGAATGTGGTCTGAGTGCTGGACGGGTCGGTCACATCAATGCCGTCCACCCGCACACCGATATACGACCCCCCAAGCCCGCGAATACGCAGGGTCGAGCTTGCCCCTAGACCGCCATTCGATGTCACAGACAAACCCGGCAAATCAGCCAGCGCATCTTTCGCGCCGACACCGGCCGCGCTCAGATCATCGCTTTCCGCCACATCAATGGTGGCGCCTGTGGTTTCCAGATTGGTGGGCAGCAAGCCACCAAAGACAACAATGTCGTCCAGTTCAATGACATCCTGCGCGGCGGCAAAGGACGGTGCGACAAGCGTGGTGCATAACAGCAATTTTGCGGTGAGGCGGTTCATAACAAGGTTCCCAACCCGGTGCGACGCTTCTGCGCCGCGTGATGAAAGTGATCTGGGACACATGCCGCGCCCGCAGACGGTGATGGACACCACTGCGGGCATTGCCGCCGCCCTGACGCACCCCGCGCCCGAACTGGGTGTGGCTTGCGGCAGGTCTCCTGACTTGCGGGTCGTCGCTTTGCTGGCCTTCCCAACGCGCATTTGCGTCAGTGGCATGTGCAGCATCACTCACCGCTCACAGTTGCGGGGGCAGTCGCGGAATTTCTCTGATGATCGAGAGCACCGCGTTCCCTTTTCACCAGACACCCAAAGGCGCCCGGACCGAAAGCATGCCCATCTGCACCCGGACACCCCGTTTCGTCAAGCAAAACTGACACGTGATGCGTGCGCACCAAAGAAAAAGGCGGCGCTTGATGCACCGCCTGAAGTTCTGATTGTTGTCAGGATTATTGCAGGTGCGCCCGCAACATCCACGCGAATTTCTCGTGTGTCTGGCCGCGCGCAATACACAGGTCTTCGGTCAAGGTATCGCCAAATTCTGCCGCCAGCTCCCCGGCACCGGCCAATGTGGCCGCCAGCGTTTCCTGCGCCTCTTTCATCAAGCGCACCATCTCTTCCGCAGATGTCTTGCCCTCAAACTCAGACACTTTGGAGCGCTTGAGCATACCCGCTAAAGTACCTTCCGCATGTGCATCCAATGCCTTGATCCGTTCGGCCAGATCGTCTTGCGCGGTGAAATGGTCTTCGTAAATGACCTGGAACAGATCATGCAATGGCCCAAACGCCATGCCTGTCACGTTCCAATGGAAGTTCTGCGCCAACATGGTGGCCACGGCGGTTTCCGCGACGCTCTGGTTCAGCGCCTCGGCGATCTGTGCTTGTGAATCGGTCGACAACGACAGTGCTGTCTGGGTCATATCACTCTCCAATTAAAGAAGTCTTGGCTTGCAAATGCGCTTGCTGGCTCCGTCACAAAGATAAGCAATACGTGCTCGAATCCAAGTACTTTTTAGAATTATTCTAAACTATGCATTGCCTTCTTGCCCTGCGGCGCGCGACGCGGCAACCGCGCTGGCGGCGCACCGTAAACCTTTAAAATTGTTTCGATTTTGCAGATAGATCGCCCCGTTTCCATCGCAATCATGCCCATTTCCCCGCCTAGCCTTTTACACGTTGAGACAAGTTTCGGGCAGTGGCCCAAGGGTGTGATGCGTGTCGTTTACGATTGAATTTGATTACAGGTTCGACCGAACAGGCTTCTTTGACGATCCCGACAGACGCGCAGCACTCGAAGCCGCCGCCGCCGAATGGGAAGCGGTGATCCAGGATGAGTTTGACGACATCCCCGCAGGTTCGCAGTTTTCAATCCGCAGCCCCTCCTCCGACGGACGCGAAAACATCACACTCGCCAAATCGATTGACGATATCCTCGTCTTTGTCGGCGCCGAAGCCTTGTCCGGCACCACTCTTGCCTATGCGGGTCCTTCCGGCCTAGACATCGCGGGGGATATTTACGACACGCGCATTCACCCTGACTTTCGCGGCACCGGCCCCGTTACGGATTTCGAACCCTGGGTTGGCACAATCACTTTTGACACCAGTAGCACCTGGTCCTTTGATCTGAACGCGCCGATCCCAAATGCTGCCGACTTTCTCTCAGTCGCAATTCACGAGATCGGTCACATCCTTGGCATTGGAAGCGCCGAAGTGTTCACATCGCAAATTACCGCGCAGGGTTTCGCCGGGCCCAATTCGATTGCGGTAAATGGTGGCAACCCGATCCCGATCGACCCGGATGGCGCGCATATCGAAGAAGGATTTTCCGACGACAACACATCGCTTGACGGCTCACTCACCATCGGCTCGCGCGTCCTTCCCAGCGTTCACGACCAGGCGATCCTCGCGGATATCGGGTACGAGATCGCGGGCTTTAGCAAGGTCGGCACGACACCGTCACTGGCAACGCAGTCTTCCGAACGCATCTTTGGGCGCGAGGTTGATGATGTTATCGACGCTTTGGGCGGCGACGACACGCTGCAAGGTGATGGCGGCGCTGATCTATTGCGCGGAAATTCAGGCAGTGATGACCTATTCGGCCAGAGCGGAGACGACACGCTTCGGGGCGGAACCGGCGACGATTATCTTGGCGGCGGCAGCGGTAATGACGTGCTTGACGGCGGCCCCGGTGTCGACGTGCTGTTCGGTGAGGCCGGGCAGGACATCTTTGAAATCCGCGCAGGCGATGGGCAGAACACCGTGTCGGATTTCGACCTCTCCTCGGAACGTATTCGACTGGTGAACAGCGGCTTTGACAACGTGCAAGACGCCGTCGCCGCCATAACCAAAACCGCCAGCAACGTTTCGCAACTGACCCTGCCGGACGGCACCACCGTCAAGGTTTTTCACGCATCACAATTCGGCAGCCCGCTTACGGCCTCGCATTTTGAAGTGGTGAACGGCGACGTCGAACAGTCTTCCGGGTTTGAAGCTGCGTCGCCTGACAGTTCGGGGTCTGATGCGGTGACGACGCC
>CAZCOX010000148.1:0-8118 GCA_964500115.1 uncultured Rhodobacterales bacterium | reverse complement strand
TGTATACCATTGTATACCAAATTGGAGGTGGCAATGTATAATTCATACGAAGACTGTATTCTTGCGGCGCAAGCCGAACTTTCGGTTGCGAAGTCATTGCTCCAATCAGAGATACGCAATTATCCAGCGCCAATTTCTGGGTGTGATGCGCAGTTCAATCACCTGCTGAGCGAACGACAAAAAGTACATGCGGCGCTCGAGTCTTTAAGTCGCGAAGTGTTTGTCCCGACACCACGCACACCGTCGCCTAATGCTGGCGTTGACAGCCGATGAAAGTTCACATCCTTGATGACTGGTTTGACACATTGCGTGATCTACCTTGCTTTGAAAAGCTGGCTGAACACGACGTGACCGTGTGGACAGATCACGAACCTGACCCGAATGCCTTGGCCGCGCGAATTGCCGATGCCGAAGCGTTGGTTTTGTTCCGTGAGCGTACAAAGATCGGCGCGGAATTGCTTGGTCGTGTTCCTAACCTGCGTTTAATCTCGCAGCGAAGTGTCTATCCCCATATTGATGTCGACGCCTGCACGCGCAATGACGTGCTTTTGAGTTCGAATATGCACTCTGACACGCCATCCTATGCCGCGGCAGAGCTGACATTGGGCCTTGTTTTAGGAAGCTTCCGACAATTGCAGCAACAAGCTGCATCGTTGAAGTCTGGCAATTGGCAATTCGGTGTTGGCCGCACCTTGCGGAACCGAAAGTTGGGGCTCTACGGGTATGGCCGGATCGCGCGTGCTGTGGCGGAATACGCCAAGGCGCTGGGTATGCATGTTCAGTGGTGGGCATCAGAAAGCGGGCGGGCGAAAGCTTTGGCCGATGGAGAAATTGTTGCTGCTTCCCGAAACGCGTTCTTTGCAACCTCCGATGTCGTCAGCGTGCATGTCAGACTGAAGCCTGACACACGAGGGATCATTTCTGCCGGAGATCTAGCGGCGATGCAGCCAAGAAGCCTTTTTGTAAATACGTCCAGATCCGGTTTGGTAGAGCGCGGTGCGCTGGAATCCGAAGTCTTAAAAGGACGGATCTACGCTGCCGTCGATGTTTTTGATCACGAGCCTTTGACTGATACTGATAACGTCTTGCTGACGTCGCCAAACGTGTTGGCAACGCCCCATATCGGCTACGTCACCGAAGACGAATTTGATCTGCAGTTCTCGGATATCTTCGACCAAATCAATGCATATGCCGCCGGAGCGCCGATCCACATGATCAACCCGGAAGTTTGGACAGCGCGCTAACCCGCGCGCGCACGTTGTGTTGCGGCCTCTTTCGTAAGCGCTGCCATGCGATAAAATCCGTGCGCCATTTTCGAATAGGGCGTCAGCAAAAATAATGTCAGCACAGTCGCCAGGTGGATCGGCAACAACCAGGCCACAGCTAGAGTATCCGTTGCTGCGTAAAGCATTAACCCAGTCGCGCTCACAGCAAATAGAAGCACAACAAATGCCATTTCGCCGCCCCACGCGTTGGGCGCACCTAGGTTTTTGTCAGCCTTCATTTTTAGCCAGGCCAAACCCGCGGTTCCGACGCACAAAAGAATGCCTCCAGAGACGCCCAGTAGCTTGGGAAGGCTGAAGAACGCATATGGCGCTTCAAGCCCAAATCCGTAGTGGAGCAGTGTCCCGCTGGATGTCGATGCAAAGCACAGCAGGAAGCCAAACAGAGTTGCTTGATGAAAGTGCCGACGTGCTTGTGAGAACCGATCTTCATCTTCGAAATTGCACCCGTCGCCGTGACCGCCCTCAAGGTTCTTCATTTGACCCGCAGCCCGGCATGCCGACCAGATATCAGCCATTACAAAGTCGCGACCACCGACGCTCTGCCAATAATTTCGCAGGGAAACAGCAATGGTCAGAAGTGGGAGAATAAACGCAGGCGCAAATATCGCGACCATCATACCGTGCGACATGTAGGCGTAGAATCCTTGTCCATCACTCGGTTTCAAAGCTTGTGCCATGGCAAACAACACGGCAAAGGACAGGACCAACAGCACACTGATCGCCATGCCGGAGCGGTCGAACAGATGTGCAAAGCCACTGGGCCAAGCAAGTTCCTTCCAGCTTTGATGCCGCACCTCAGCCAAAGCTTTCGGCAGGTTCAACGCGAATTCATGCGGTTCCGTGTATTGGCAGGCATAGTAGCAACCGCGGCAGTTGTGACAGAGATTGGCAAGCTGGATGATATCCCCATCGCCAAATGCGCGTTCTCTGTGCAATGCCGGAAACACAGCGCAGTATCCTTCGCAATAACGGCATGCATTGCAGATCTCGGCCTGACGCCGCGCTTCCTGAAGAACATCAATTTGCATGAGCTGCGGCCTCCTTGCCAGCGATGCGGCCAAACACCGTTCCAATGGTCATTCCAAACCCGGCGAGATAGCCTTGCCCCAGAATGGAGCCTGCCATGGTTTCCCCGGCGGCCCAGAGGTTCGAAACCGGCCGGTTACCGATCGAGCATTGCGCGTTTTCATCTACCTTGAGGCCAAGGTAAGTAAACGTGACACCTGTTTTCAGCGAATATCCGTAGAAAGGTGGATCGCTGATGGGCCTGGCCCAATTTGTCTTGGGTGGATTGAGACCCGTGGTCGATACGCCATCGAGTTCGGTCGGGTGAAAACCAGATGTGTCGCCACAGGCAGCGTTAAATGTGGTCACGGTCTCTTGCAGCTTCTGTATGGGCAAATCCATTTCACGGGCAAGATCTTCCAACGTGTCAGCTTTGATCGGCGGAAAGACCGACGGCATGAACAGATCGATGGATTTGGAGTCGATGATGACGTAGCCGATTTGATCGGGTTGCGAGGCGATCAATCGGCCCCAGATTGCATAGCGTTTGGGCCAGACATCTTCGCCTTCGTCATAGAACCGCGCGCCGTCTTTGTTCACCACGATTGAAAACGGCACGCAATCCAACCGCGTTACGATCCCACCGTCGAATTTTGGTGCCCGGCCATCGATGGCAACCGCGTGGCATTGCGTCGGGTCACCAACCTGTTCGACGCCCTGATCCAATAGATCGGCCAGAACGACACCCCGATTGTAGGGTGTGCCTCTAATCAAGAAATTCTGTGCGGCGGGCCCCCATGCGCGCGTCAGCCAATCAAGGTCTGCTTGGAACCCACCCGACGCAACAACTACAGACTTCGGTTCAACAAACGCTGAAGCACCATCTTGAGTGTATTCGATTCGCACGATGCGATTGTCGTCGAACTGCAGATGTTTGACCGATGCGTTGTACCGAACATCAACGCCAAGCTCGTTCGCGGTGCGGTAATACGCGTTGACCAAACCCTTCCCGCCGCCAAGGAAGAATGCGTTTGTCCGTGCAAGCGACAACGTGCCCGACAAAGAAGGTTGGAACCGAACACCGTGGTCTTCCATCCATGGCAAGCACTCTTCGGATTTCCGAATGGCCAATCGCGCAAGTGTTTCGTTGGTCTTGCCGCCAGTCACTTTCAGAAGGTCCGAAAAATACTCTTCCTCCGAGTACTGATCAACCAACGGTCCAAGGGGCCCACTGTGCATACAACGAAAGTTGCGTGTATGTCTGGAATTACCGCCTCGATAAGCTTTGGGTGCCGCTTCCAAGATGAGAACGCGCGCGCCGGCTTCGGCTGCGGTGATCGCCGCACAAAGCGCTGCATTGCCACCACCAATAACCACAATGTCTGGGTTTGCCGCCATGGAAATCTCCTGCTTGCGTGACGGAATACAGCTGAGCGATTAATCTGGCCAATGCTGGTTTCCGCAGTATTATTGCGAAATGCGCATCAATTTCGATTTTCTTGATCTGGAAGTGTTTTTGGCGGTGAAGGACACTGGTTCGTTTTACGCGGCCTCAGAGGCAATGAACTTGTCCCAATCGTCGATCACACGCCGGATACAGAAATTGGAAGAAGCTTTGGGGACGCCGTTATTCGAGCGCACAACCCGAGAGGTCAAACCGACGCTGGCGGCAAAACGTCTGCAATCGCGGGCCGAGGCCATGTTGCAGGATGCGCAAGAAACGACTTTGGCCATGCGTGATGAAACGGATGTTTACCGCTTCCAACGCGCGAAATTGCTCACCATAGCAACCATCCCAACCGTCATAAGGGCACTGCTGGCGCCAGTCATAAGTGATTTACGCGACGGTTCGCGCCAAAATATCCGCGTGCGTATCTTGGATCTTGCCGCCAATGAAGTGGCTGAAGCTGTCGCGCAGGGCGAGGTCGATTTCGGGGTTGGATCAATACCGGAATTGGAGCAGTCAACGGATTTCAAGGTGCTTATCAACGAGCCGCTTGGCATTGCACTGCCTCGCGCGCATCCATGGGCGAAGCTCGACTTTGTCGCATGGCATGATTTGACCTGTGAGACGCTAATCTTGCCCGCGCGAGGTACTGGAAATCGGCTGTTGATCGACGAGGCCATGGCGCGAAGCGGTGATCCTCTTGCGTGGAGCTATGAAGTCAATCGAACCTCCACCGCGCTTGATCTCGTCTCCAAGGGCGCTGGCGTCGCGCCTGTACCAAAGATGGCGACTGCGGGCATCGATACCGATGACGTTTTGTGGCGACCGCTTGTTGACCCTGTGGTGTCCCGGCCCATCGGTTTGATCTCTCGGCTCGGTCAAAAAGACACGGTGATTGCAAAGCAGCTGAAAGATGCTCTTATTAGAAAAAGTAAAACAAACAAAGGAACTTAGCGTGCTTCAACCAGTCGTTTGGCCGGTTTTGCCGTAGTTTCTCGAATAACCAGTTCCGCAGGGACAAGCGTCGTTGCCACTGGCATATCCGGCTCGTTCAATCGATCCAGAACCACCCGCGCGATTTTTCGGCCGAGGTCGTAAGGGGAAATGGCCATCGTGGTCAGTGGCGGCAGAGCAATCTCTGCATCCCGAATGTCGTCAAATCCCACGATTGATACGTCGGCGCCTGCAACCAAACCCATCTTTGAAAGCGCAATGGATGCACCGATCGCAACCATGTCACCGTTACAGACCACGCCGGTGATGTCTGGGTGCTGCGAAAGCAATTCTGTCATTGCTTCCATTCCCGCCAACTTATCATCGGCCGATTCCCAGATTATCGGCTCCCCGAGTCCGCGTTCCTCCAAAACCTTGCGATATCCTTCGATCCGCTCTTCGCGAACTTCGACCTGCGCCTCACCACCAAGAAACGCGATCTTGCGATGGCCCAGATCAGCCAGATGCTCTGTCGCGCGTTCGGTGCCTTGTGCGTTTTGAATACCAACATGATCGAAGGTTGCGAATTCTGCGCGTCGCAGAAAGGTGATCGTCGGCAGATTATGCGTCTTGAGCAAATCGTAAGTGCTTTTCGGTGTGTTTTGTGCCGGGACCCAAAGCAAGCCAGCCCGGGAGCTGCGTATGAACGCCTCAAGTTGCTGACGCTGGCGCGCCGCATCGTCTCGCGCATCAAGTACCGATAAAAGGTAGCCTTCGGACTCAAGCAAGTCGCTCGCACCGCTGATCACCTCGGCATTAAACGGGTTTGAAATCTGATGGATCGCCAGCCCGATTTCACGGATTTGACCGGACCTCATCGATGCCGCTCGACCATCCGGCACGTAGTTGAGGCGTTTCGCCGTCTGCAGAACTTTCTTTCGCGTCTTCTCAGAGATCCGACCGGCGCCGCGCATCACCTGACTCGCTGTGGCGACAGAAACTCCAGCCTCTTTAGCGACCGTTTGAAGTTTGGGTTTCTGCACCATTTACGCTGCTCGTGTTGCTCAGTGAAGCTGCCGGATTCGGCAGTCACACTTGTACAATAGGTGAATCGATGCATCAACTAAACTCACCCGGCGTCTGAAAATATCACATGAAAGCAGGGTCTTGAATTGTCCCGTGACATATTCGGGAGGCATCAGAACAATTTTCGTTGACTTTTGGTAGAACGTTATACCAGTATTTAGCATCCGTCTCGTTAAGCCGCGAGATCGATAACCACTTGGGAGGAAATTATGATTTTCAAACACAAATTGGCGGGCGCTGTATCTGGACTGGCATTGCTGGTTTCCGCGGTGTCTGCTCAGGCAGAAGTCCTGTTCTGGTCAACGCAAGCCAAGCCTGTCGAAGAAGCGCAAGCGATGCGCGAGCAAGTTCTGGCCGGCGCGGGTGACGTCGACTACCAACCAAACGATGGCGGTCCCTGGATCACCCGTCTGAACGCCGAATTGCAGGCCGGTTCCGGTACGATCGGTGTCTTGGGTGCACTGCACGGTGATTTCTCGGCGATGAACCCGGATGACCTTGTCGATCTTGACGATCTCGGCCTTGGCGCAACAAGCGAAACATTCAACAACCTTGCAAAACTCGGCACAGACGGCGCTCAGTACATCCCTTGGATGCAAGCCAGCTATATCATGGCTGCGAACAAGAAAGCGCTTGAGCACTTGCCAGATGGTGCCGACATCAATGCGCTGACATATGATCAGCTGATCGAATGGTCGGCCAACGTCAAAGAAGCAACTGGCGACGCGAAGTTCGGTTTCCCAGCTGGCCCCAAAGGCCTCAAGCATCGCTTCTTCCAGGGTTACCTATATCCGTCGTATACTGACGGCGTTGTCCGCACTTTCGCATCCGACAAAGCGGTAACCGCGTGGGAAAAGATGCGTGAACTTTGGGCGGTGACCAACCCCGGCTCCACCAACTTCTCGTTCCTCCAGGAACAGTTGCTCAGTGAAGATGTCTGGATCGCATTCGATCACACCTCGCGTCTGGCTGGTGCGTTTAACGAGCGTCCTGATGACTTCGTTGCGTTCCCGGCGCCTGCTGGCCCAGAAGGCCGTGGCTTTATGCCAGTTATCGCTGGTGTTGCGATCCCGCGCACAGCACCCGACATGGATGCGTCCAAGGCACTTGTGGCGCATATGCTGAAGCCGGAAACACAGATCGCAACACTGCGCGCGACCAACTTCTTCCCGGTTGTAGACGTTGAGCTGCCGGGCGATTTGCCTCCGTCGGTTCAGGCTGCTGGTTCTGCAGTTGCGATCATGAGCGCGTCTGCTGACGCGAACCCAGGTCTTCTGCCTGCAGGTCTTGGCGACAAGGGTGGCGAGTTCAACCGCGTGTTTGTCGACGCGTTTGAGCGGATCGTGCTAGCCGGTCAGCCGATTGAGCGCGTGCTCGAAGACCAGAAGAAGACCCTGGCGCGCATCATGGAAGAAACTGGTGCGCCTTGCTGGGCACCGGATGCGCCTTCCGAAGGTGCTTGCCCGGTCGAGTAACCTACCTCCCGGGAGCGCCAGCACATCTTTGGCGCTCCCACCAGTTCGGGCTGGAAAACGGCCCGAACTGACTTGCCCACAAAATCAAAGCTACGCTTGCGCATAAACCGGGGGGCGGTCTTATGAACCCGCGACTACTACCTTATTACCTGATCTTACCGGTCACTCTGTTCCTGTGTCTGTTCTTCATTTATCCGTTCGTGCTTGTTGCACAGCAGGCCTTTAGCAACGGAAGCGGCTTTACAATGGCCAATTTCCGCGATGTGACCTCTCACTGGAAATTCCCGATCTCGCTCAAGAATACGTTCCTTCTTGCGCTTGCGGTTGTTCCGATCCAGCTCGCGCTTTCTCTGTTGATGGCCACGATGGTCAACAAGATGAAAAAGGGTCGCGACATCATCCTGTACATCTGGACGATCCCGCTTGGTATTTCTGATCTTGCCGCCGGTATCATCTGGCTCGCGATTTTTGAGCAGTCCGGCTTCCTCAACTCGATGATGGGTGGTCTCGGATTGATCGAAAGCCCAACCAACTTCCTCAGTTACAGCAGCCCGGTAATGGTTTTCGTTGCCATCATGCTCGCTGAAATCTGGCGCGCGACCGCGATCATGTTGGTGATCCTAGTTGCCGGTATCGGTCTGATCCCCAAGGAATACTACGAAGCAGGTGACGTCTTTGGCGCAACGGCGTGGCAAAAGTTCGTGAAGATCACGCTGCCGATGCTAAGGCCCTCTTTGCAGACTGCATTGGTTCTGCGGGTCATCCTGGCCTTCGAAGTCTTTGCAGTTGTGCAAGCCCTTGGTGGCACGTTGTTCCCCGTCCTGATGGGCGAAACATACGCCTACCAGTTCGAACTGCTTAACAGTGGTGCGGCGGCTGCGATTGC
>CAZCOX010000147.1:0-8129 GCA_964500115.1 uncultured Rhodobacterales bacterium | reverse complement strand
GGATTGTACCGCATTCATTCGAGTTGAGGGGTTGCCCCATGACGAGACGTTTCTGCCATTTTGTACTCGCCCTTTTTCTGATGTCTGCCGCTGCCGTTGCCCAGTCCGATACGCGGGTTGCCATCATCGACACGGCCTATGACACGCGGCCCTTCCTTGATCAGATCAAGGCCAAGGGTGTCACGGTGATCGGGCGGTATTATGCACGGTGTGATCAGCCGGAATATGGGCTTGCGCAGAAGCGGATCATCAATCAGGGGCTGCCGAACGATCCCAGAAGCGAGATTGCACAGATGTTTGCGCGAGGTTTCGCGATGCTGTCGATCTACCAGTACTACAACAACAGCGGTGAGAAGTTTCGCGGGCGCACGCGGGATGGCAAGGTGTTGCCTGACGCCAATTGCAATTGGTCCGGGTTCGCCCGCACGGTCGAGGAAGAGGCGCGGCTGGACGTGGATGCAGCGATCTCTCAAGCGCGTTCGGTGGGGCAGCCCGCGGGGACTGCGATCTACTTTGGCGTCGATTTCAACTTTGCCGACAGCGACCGCGAGACGATTGATCTGATGGTGCGCTATTTCCGGGTACTGCGGCGGAGCATGGTGGCAGCGGGGTATAAGTTGGGAGCCTACGGTAGCGGGCGCGCGCTGGAAATTCTGCAGGAGAGCGATGGCGGGCTGATTGACTATGCATGGATTTCGGCCTCGCGGGCATTTGCGGGGACAAGCGAGTTTCACCGGTCGGGCAACTGGAACCTGTTTCAAAACCAGGTGGATCGCGAATGGTTCGGGCAAGCCGCTGCCGGGGCCTGTACGCGGGGATTGCCGTTGGACACCAATGTCCAGAACATGTTTCAGGACCCGGATGTCGGGTTCTGGCGGGCGGGTCAGCCCTATGTGGTGGACGAAGACCGTATCTTTGACATCTTTGCCACGCGGCGCTTTGCGTGTGATGGCGATGCGGTGGTGCGACGGACCAAAACCTCTCCCTCGACTGACGTGGTTGGCAAAACGGGGTGCAAGGGTGGCAAGGCGCAAACCGTTTATGACAAGATCGACTTTGCCAATGCCGCGCGGGTGGGCGAAATCCACGACAAACTGATTGAGGTCGATGTGGATGACGATGGCGAGTTCGACGGCTGGACGTGGTACGGCAATCTGACCGGGCATTTCGGGTACAAGCCAGACTGGATTTTCGCGACCGCCCAGCGCAACAGCGCATCCTGTAACTGACCTTGACAGGCGACGCGCGGCGCGGGTTTCGCTAGTTTGAAAGGATGTTCGATGCGTGCTGGGAGCATAGCGTGCGGGTCTGCTGCCCGGGAGGCAAGTTCAGCCAGGGCGCAGCGGCCGGGTTGCAGACCCACGATGTCCCGACCGAAACGTTAAAGGGGTGGCAATTTGCGTTGCGCTCTGCGGAGTATCCGATGATTGACGCTGCAAAGCTGCCAGCGCCCGCCGCTGACCGCCACATCCCGCGGGTCACGCAGCACCGACCCAAATCAGACCGTATTGCCTGCCGGCGGTTCTTGCGACGCTTTGCGGTCACGGGTGCACAGTCTCTTTTCGTGGACCGGGCTCCGTTGGACACTGTAGCCGAACACCTTGGCGCGACAGCGTTTGACTTGTTGGACGGCGTCTGGAACCACCACGGCAATCAGGGCTGTCGCTGGGTGCGTTCTGGCGGCGTACCGACGCGCTGGAGCTATTGTCCGTGATCGTTCGGGCGACGGATGAGGCGCATGCCTGGCCGCATGAGAGTGCGGCGCGGTGAGTGTCCCTCTGCACAAGTTGTTTCGCGTCTTCCTGCGCATTGGCGTGCTGTCCTTTGGCGGACCTGCCGCGCAGATTGCGTTGATGCATCGCGAGTTGGTGGATGACCGCAAGTGGTTGACCGAACAGCAATATCTGAACGCGTTGAGCTTTTGCATGCTCTTGCCGGGGCCGGAGGCGATGCAGCTGGCAACCTATGCGGGCTGGCGGTTGCGCGGCGTTGCCGGCGGGCTGATCGCCGGGTTGCTGTTTGTCTTGCCCGGGGCTTGTGTGATCTTTGCGCTGGCGCTGCTTTACGTGACGTTTGGCGATGTGCCCTTGATCGACACGCTGTTTCTGGGGGTGCAGGCGGTTGCGGTTGTGATTGTGATCGAGGCGCTGTTGCGCGTCTCAAAGCGCGCCTTGGAGGGCGTGGCGCATTGGGTGCTGGCGGGTGTGGCCTTTGCCGGGATTTTCTTTTTCGCGGTGCCGTTTCCGGTGATTGTGCTCGCCGCCGGTCTTTATGGTGCTTTGACTGCGAATATGGGCGCGCAATCCGATGCGGCGCCCATTTCGGTGACGCGTCGAGGCACAGCGCGCACGATCGGGATCGGGCTGTTTCTCTGGGCCGCGCCGGTTGTGATCGTCGCGCTGGTGTTTGGCGGCGGTATCCTGACCGAACTTGGCATCTTTTTCTCAAAACTCGCGGTGGTGACCTTTGGCGGGGCCTACGCGGTGCTGGCCTATATGGCGCAGGACGTGGTGGCGCAGCAGGGATGGCTGACGGCCAACGAGATGATGGACGGGCTTGGATTGGCGGAAACAACGCCCGGGCCGCTGATCCTTGTCACGCAGTTCGTCGGCACCTTGGCGGCGTTTCGCGAGGGCGGGTATGCGCTGGCGGTCGCAGGTGGGTTGGTCACCTTGTGGGTGACCTTTGCGCCGTGTTTTTTGTGGATCTTTGCCGGTGCGCCGTACATCGACTGGATTTCAGCACAGCCGCGCCTGAACGGTGCATTGCGGGCGATTACGGCGGCGGTTGTGGGAGTGATCCTGAACCTGTCGATGTGGTTTGCCTTGCATGTTGTGTTTGGTGTGGTGTCAGAATATCGCCTCGGCGTTTTGCGCTTGTGGCTGCCGGATGTCGCGACGCTGAACTGGCAGGCTTTGGTGCTGATCGCGCTCTCGGCTGTTTTGTTGCTTAAGGCGCATATGGGGATCGGCTGGGTTCTTATGACCTCTGCCTCCGTCGCCTTGGCTTTGAGTACCGCAGTCGCCTAGCGTTTTGCTCTCCCGCTGCGATTGGCATAGAGAAGGGCAAAGACAAGAGGCGCAGCGCTATGAGACTTTTTGTTGGTCTGGGCAATCCGGGGCCTAAATACGCGGGCAACCGGCACAATATCGGCTTTATGGCGATGGACCGGATTGCGGAGGATCACGGGTTTGGCCCGTGGAAGTCGCGGTTTCAGGGCGAGGCGTCTGAGGGGCGATTGGGGCGCGACAAGGTTTTGCTGCTCAAGCCCGGGACGTTCATGAACAAATCCGGCCAATCCGTGGGCGAAGCCATGCGGTTTTACAAGCTGGAACCAGAAGACGTTGTGGTTTTTCATGACGAGCTGGACCTGGCACCTGGCAAGGCGCGCGTGAAGAACGGCGGTGGGCATGCCGGTCACAACGGGTTGCGGTCGATCCATGGGCATATTGGCGAGGCTTACGGGCGTGTGCGTTTGGGGATTGGGCATCCGGGCCACAAGGACAAGGTGGCCGGTTACGTGCTGCGCGACTTTCCCAAGGCGGATGCGGAATGGCTCGATGATCTGTTGCGTGGGTTGTCGGATGGCGCACCGCATCTGGCGGATGGTGACGGCGGCAAGTTCATGAACGCCGTAGCGTTGCGGGTGGCGCCACCGCGGTCGTCGACGACGAAGGGAAAACCGGCGGAGAAGGTTGATCTGCCGAAACCCGACCCCAAGCCAGAGCCGGAACCCGATACGCGCAATCCGCTGCAAAAGCTGATGGACAAGTTCAAGTGAACCTGGCCGAGGCGCTGCGCGATCAGGCCGTGCATTGCGCGGCGTTGGGCTCGCCCTTTATGGCGCGAATGCTGCCGATGTTGGCGGAGCTGTGGCCCGATGGGTCTGCGTTGGATGACGCGATTTTGGCGTTTGAAGGCAATATCGGACCGATGGGGCATTCCCTGCCCTTGCGTCTTGCGGCGGGATTGCACGCTCTGGTTTTGACGGGCCGCGATGCCGGTTTGATCGCCGCCTATCCGCCGTATGATGTGCCGGACGCGGCCATGGGCGATGCGTTGACGTCTGCCCTGCGCGACCACGAGGCGTTCATGATCGACTGGATCACCTCACCTCCGCAAACCAACGAAGTGCGGCGCAGCGCGGTTTTGATCCCGGGGTTGCACCAGATCGCCGGAATGACTGGGGCGACCCGTGTGACAATGTCGGAGCTTGGGGCGAGCGCCGGGCTGAACCTGATGTTTGATCGCTTTGCATTAGAGTCCGAAGCCGGGCGGTTGGGGCCGGATGACCCGGCACTGGTAATGACGCCCGACTGGGATGGCCCGCTGCCAGATGCGGTTCAGTTTGAGGTGGTTGACCGGCGCGGGGTCGATCTGAACCCGCTGGACCCGCACGATGCGGATCATGCGTTGCGTTTGCGGTCGTACCTTTGGCCGGATCAGCCGCATCGCATGGCGCTGACCGATGCCGCGATCCAAGCGAACACGGCGCAAGTGGATCGGGGCGATGCGGTGGACTGGCTTGAGCGGCGTTTGGAGGATGTGCCGGAGAGGCAGCTTCACCTGATTTACCATACCATCGCATGGCAATATTTCCCGCAAGAGCGGCAGGAGATCGGAGCGGCGCTGATCGCTGCGGCAGGTGCGCGGGCGACCGAGGATGCGCCTTTGGCGTGGCTGCGCATGGAAGCAGATGAACAGCGGCGCGGCGCGGCTGTGACGGCGCGTATCTGGCCCGGTGATCACGAAATTTTCCTTGGTCGCGCAGATTTTCACGGGCGTTGGGTGGAATGGAGCGCGCCGCGCGCCTAGCTAAGTTACGTAGGCTTTAAGGAGGCAGCGCGTGGAGCAGGATGATCCGATCAATGTGATGGGCGGGCCGCTTGTGGGCTGTTCAACCGACCCGCTGACCGGATTTTTCCGCGATGGGCATTGCAACACCTGTGCTGCGGATCACGGCAGCCACACGGTCTGCGCGGTGATGACAGCGGAGTTTCTTGCCTATTCCAAATATGTCGGTAATGACCTGAGCACACCGATGCCGCAGTTCCGCTTTCCCGGGCTAAAACCCGGGGATAGCTGGTGCCTATGCGCGGGCCGGTTCCTTCAGGCGCATGACGAGGGCTGCGCGCCGAAGGTGCACATGGAAGCCACACACAAGCGCGCCTTGGAGATTGTGCCGCTTGAGGTGCTGGAGCAGCATCGCGTGGATGCATCTGAGGTTTAGCCTGCCTTCGTAGCGCGCGCCGGGTCGGCGATGTCCACACCGGGCAAAGCGTCGCCCATCAGATCTTCTATGAAAAGGCCGAGGAGTTGCGGGCGGCCCGACACGTCTGCCTTGCGATAAATCGCATTGGTCTGCGCCTTGACGGTGCCTTCGGACGTGCTCCGCATCCGGGCGATTTCGGCCGTCGAAAACCCCTTGATCGAAAACAGCGCGACATCGCGTTCGGCTTGTGTCAGGCCCCAATCGGCGAACCGTTCTTCGAGGACGTCCATGAAGGCACCAGACGCAAGCCGCAGGCTCTCTTCAGCGGCGCGCTGGCGCTGCAACGACCGCACCAGCAGTGACGCACTTGCGGCAACACCAAGGATCAGCCCGATCACGGCACCGATCTGCGCAAGTTCGTAATACACCCAAGCGATGGGCGCAGTCGCTATCCCAAGGACAGGCCCGAGGATGTCCCATAGCAAGAAAAGGCCGCAGACAAGCTGAACCGCCATCAGCGGTGCAATGCCGAGCCATGTCTTCATGCAAGCGGCTCAATCATCGTGATCGTCATTGTCATCGTCGTCGCCTCCGCCGCCGGAGCCGCTGCTGTCATCACTCCCGCCGCCGCCAGAACCGCTGTTGTCGTCATCATCGTCGTCGTCGTCCTCGTCATCGCTGTTGCCGCGACCGCTGTTGTCCTCGTCGTCATCTTTGCCGCTGCCCGAGCCGCTGTTGTCATCGTCATCGTCGCCGCTCTCGCCGGAGCCACTGTTGCTGGAGTCCTCGGGATCCTTGTTGCCGTCGCCGGAGTCATCGCCACCGGAGCGGTCGATATAGTCGCGCAGAATGGCGCCGGTTGACGGGTTCAGGATGATTTCACGCCGCCCGGACGGGCCTGTCGCAACAATGCGCGTCCGCCCCAGCAGCGTACGACCAATGCGGATCCGGTCGAACCCTTGGCGTTTGAGCTGATCGACCACCTGCGTTTCGGCCGTCTGCGCCAACGCAGGACCGGGCGCTGCCAGGGCGGCACAGGTCGCTAAAAGGAAGATCCTGCGCTTCATGCAAGGTCTCCAAACGGGTCCCGCCACACGACGGGACCCAGATCGTCTGTATCGACGCGACGCTTAGTCATCATCCTCATCGTCTTCGTCGTCTTCATCATCATCGTCTTCGTCGTCATCGTCGTCGTAATCATCATCGTCGTCATCGTCGTCGCTGCGATCATGATCGTCCTCGTCGTCGTCATCATCACCGCCGCGGCCGGATTTGTCATCCCTGTCATCATCGTCGTCATCATCGTCATACCCACGGCCGTGATCGTCGTCGTAGTCATCGTCGTCATCGTCCTCGCGTCCCTGGCCTCGGCGGTCTTCGTCGTCGTCATCGTCGTCATCGAGCCGCGACACATCGACGAAGGTCCGGGCGCGTTCGCGGATCCGAAGACCGGGTGTTGTGTCCTCGCCCACGCGAACCTGCTCGGTCTCCTGCTTGATGATCTGCCCGGTTGCACTGTCCCACACCACTTCGAGCTTTTCCGTTCCGCGGATCGCCTCGACCTTGGTTTGACCAAGTCCATTGACGATTTCGATCCGCTGAAAGCCTTTTGCGGTGAGATCCGCAATGATCTGATCGTTGAGGCTTTGCGCATGGGCTGCCGCGCCGGTGACGGCTGTGGCAAGGGCTGCAATCAATGTCCGTTTCATGTCGATGTCCTTTCGAATTCCAATCGCTTGCGTCGGTTCACGCGAAACGGAGCCTGATCGACCAGACCATTTCGGGACATTTGCAGGAGGTTTACGGGCCGGACCATAAACCAACGGGACAGACCTCTAAACCTGAGTTTATGTGTCGTGCCGAAACCGCGACGCAGGAACGAGATCGCCCGGCACATGACGGGCCGGGCGACATCTCGCGATGGATCAAAAGTTTACGCCGTCAGTTTGCGTCGCGGCCTTCTGTGCCGCCCATGTCGACCCCAAGATGACGCGCGACGGAGTAGATGTCTTTGTCGCCGCGTCCGCACATGTTCATGCAGATGATGTGGTCCTTGGGCAGGTCCGGGGCGATCTTCATCACGTGGGCCAGTGCGTGTGATGGCTCCAGCGCCGGGATGATGCCCTCGGTGGCGCAGCAAAGCTGGAACGCTTCGAGCGCTTCCTTGTCGGTGATGGCGACGTATTTTGCCCGACCGATCTCGTGCAGCCAGGAATGCTCTGGTCCGATGCCGGGGTAATCGAGGCCCGCTGAGATCGAATAGCCTTCGAGGATTTGCCCGTCGTCGTCTTGCAGCAGGTATGTGCGGTTGCCGTGTAGGACGCCCGGACGACCGCCAGTGAGCGAGGCGCAATGCTCCATCTTCGCATTCACGCCTTTGCCACCTGCCTCGACCCCGATGATGTTGACCTCTTTGTCGTCGAGGAACGGGTAGAAGAGGCCCATCGCGTTCGACCCACCACCGATGGCGGCAATGATCGTGTCGGGCAGACGGCTTTCGGCCTCAAACATCTGTTCCTTGGCTTCCTTGCCGATGATCGACTGGAAGTCCCGGACCATGGCTGGGTATGGGTGCGGACCGGCGACGGTGCCGATGCAATAGAACGTGTCGCGCACATTGGTCACCCAGTCGCGCAGCGCGTCATTCATGGCGTCCTTGAGGGTGCCGCGCCCGGAGGTGACGGGCACCACTTCGGCACCGAGCAACTTCATACGGAAGACATTGGGCTGCTGACGCTCGACATCATGCGCGCCCATGTAGACAACGCATTTCAGGCCGAACTTGGCGCAGACAGTCGCGGTTGCCACGCCGTGCTGGCCCGCGCCGGGCAGGCCGACGATGCGGGTCTTGCCCATGCGGCGGGCGAGGCGGATCTGGCCCAGCACGTTGTTGATCTTGTGCGGCCCGGGGGGGTTC
>CAZCOX010000146.1:0-8149 GCA_964500115.1 uncultured Rhodobacterales bacterium | reverse complement strand
GGGCCCGCTTGCGGACCCTTTAAAAACTTCTGAAAACGCGTTTAGCGGCGGATGCCGAGACGCTTGATCAGGTCTTGGTAGCGCGCTTCGTCCTTGGATTTCGTGTAGTCCAAAAGTTTACGGCGCTGCGCAACAAGCTTGAGCAGACCACGACGGGAGTGGTTGTCTTTCTTGTGCGTCTTGAAGTGTTCCGTCAGCGTTGAAATGCGGCTTGTCAGAATTGCGACCTGCACTTCGGGGGAACCGGTGTCGCCGTCTTTGGTGGCGAATTCTTTGATCAGACGGTTCTTTTCTTCGACAGTGATCGACATCGGGGTCTCCTTTCAAAAAGGTTTGTGTGGATGGCACGAGCCGGGATGTCGTCCAGCAAGGCCCATGGAGAATCTCTGCGTTTTACGCAGATGCGGGCGTATAGGCGGATTTCACATGTTTGGAAAGCCCTTTTGGTCATGCGTTTGGAACTGTCCAGTCAGGCCGCGTGCATGTCCTGTAAGGCTTTTGTTGGCACTTGCGCAATCACAGCATCGTCCAGTCGAATATCCGTCCACTCCGGCCCACCGTCTTGCGAGAGGTTCAGGGCAATTTTTGGCAGTGGCACACGTGTGAGGTCCGCACGTTCCAGCACATAGGCTTGCGCCGCTTTGAAGCTGTGCAGGCGTCGTGGGCTGACTGGCTTCGGCTTCGGCATCACCGTGTTGATCCGACCCTCACGGGCGAACACACCCAAAAGGTGCGCCGGAACATCGGGCCAGTCTGCCGGAGGATCGGCAAAGGCAGACCGGACCAATGTTGGCTTTTGGCGCGTTTCGGCGAATGTAAGGAGAGAGACACCGAGAAGCACCACAAGGATGATCGAAAAAAGTATCATGAGACCCTTTGACGTGAGCGATCGGGAACACGTTAGGGGCGTTGCGTAAATCCAAGGTTTCCACCTTGGGCGAAGTTCGGAGAATTTGACTTAAGCTTTGTTGGCATATCGTTCCGATGCGGGCCACAAGACAGGGTGCTGCGCGTGGCGGACGTACAAAGGATGGCGCGGGTGGCCATGTTTTGTAATGCCAAGGTGATAGGTGTTTTCGGGCAAGCGCGCTGCAATGGCTTGGCCTTGCGCCTTGTGGCCACCATGCGCGCCCCAGGACGCAATAATCTGCCCAGCGGCACCACACCATTCCTTCAGAACCGCTGCGTTATGCGGGCCTTCCGGCGCTATCGCTTTATTCAAGTCAGCGGGACGCGTTGCCCGGAACGCGAAGATATTGGAGACCATGACGCCACCGAACCCCAGATCGCGCGCCCGGCTTTCGCACCGTGCGACGGTTGGATCGCTGCGAAATTCGTTTGCAGTCGACGGGTTGAGCATCACGAAAAGCAATGCAGGTTTCGCGGCATCCCATTCCCGGGACAAACCATATCGATACGTATCACATCGCGAATACCACACCCGCGACAGGCAATCCTCGGTCTGATGTGTTCGGTAAACCAGTCCGTGACTCACGTCAGCGGTCAGGGTCGTCATGACATCACAAACACCCGAGACGGATGCACTTCGCCAGCCTTGTACCGCCCCACAGCCACTGGCGTGCCGTCTAGGGACACCCAGCATTCTTCGCCGTAATCAACGCCTGAAGCGATCACCATCGCCGGATTCCCATTGCGCAGCCGCACGGCTGCCTCTGGTGCGCATGGAAGCTCCGGCAGGTCGGCCAAACCCTGCTCTAAAGGCAACAGATAATCGTCCAGCGCTGGCGTTTTGGCCATGTCATCAATCTGTTCGATGCTTAACCCTTGCGCTGCCTCGAACGGGCCAGACCACACGCGGCGCAGCGTTCGCACGTGGCCGAAGCAGCCCAAGGCCTCGCCCAGATCGCGTGCGATGGATCGAACGTATCCGCCCTTGCCGCACACCATCGATAACACGGCATGATCGGCATCAGGGCGGTCCAGCAGGGTCAATTCTTCGACCCACAAAGGGCGCGCAGACAGCTCCACATTCTCACCGTCACGGGCCAATTTGTAGGCCCGCTCACCGTCAATTTTGACCGCAGAGTACTGCGGCGGCACCTGTTCGATCTCACCGACAAACCCATTGAGCGCTTCTTTGACTTCCTCGTCCGATGGCCGCGCGCTAGAAGTTGCGATCACGTCACCTTCGGCATCATCCGTACGTGTCGCCTGCCCAAACCGAACCGTGAATTCATAGGCTTTCAAAGCGTCTGTGATGTAGGGCACCGTCTTTGTCGCTTCGCCCAATGCCACGGCCAATACACCTGTCGCATCCGGGTCTAGCGTGCCGGCGTGCCCTGCTTTTTTGGCATCGAACGCCCAGCGGACTTTGTTCACAACAGAGGTGGAGGTCATACCGGCGGGTTTATCCACCACCAGCCATCCCGAGATGTCACGCCCCTTGCGTTTGCGTCCCATGTCATTCTTACCCGATTTGAAAGACCGGCGAGGTAACGCAGTGCAGATTGGGTGTCAATTCAGGGTCAGTCGATCTCGCGCGCTTCGCTGATCAGCATAATCGGAATGCCGTCGCGGATGGGGTAGGCAAGATGCGCAGAATGGCTCAACAATTCCTGGCTGGCCGCGTCGTATTCTAAACGGCCCTGCGTTTGCGGACACACAAGCGCTTCCAACATCTTTCGGTCAAAACCAGGCGTCGCCGTCATTGAAGAATGTCCTCTGCCTGACCACCGCGCAAAGCATATTCGATCAAGGTAATCAACGTTTCGCGGCGGGTTGCCAAGGACGGGGCTTCGAGCAAAGCTTGCTTTTCCTCGGGTTCGAAATCCAACAGCATCGACAGTGAGTTGATCAGCAGCTCATCATCGGCGTCTTTCAAAGTCGGCCAATCCGCCGACAGATCGCGAGCCGAGAAATACCGTTCAAGCAGGTCCATAAGCGCATCGCGGTCAAAACCGCGGTCGTGCTCGGGTCCACCTTGATCGCGGTCAAATCCTTCCCAATTTACCTCAAACTTTCGGTAAGGTGTGAAGCCCTCGATCTCTTTGACGATACGGAACCGGGAAATTCCCGTCAGTGTGATCATGTACCGACCGTCTTCGGTTTCGGAAAACTGGGTTAATCGCCCTGCGCAGCCAATCCGATGCAACGCGTTCGGGTCACCCTTGGGGCGCGCATTGGGTTGGATCATCCCAATCAAGCGCGCAGGTGTTTTCAGCGCATCCTCAAGCATTTGCAGATAACGCGGTTCGAACAAATGCAGCGGAAGCCGCGCACGCGGGAGCAAGAGCGCACCGGGCAACGGGAAAACGGGGACTGACCCCGGCAGTTCAGCGACTCGTGTCATGTTTTAGGACGTAGCCCCAGGTCGCAATCAGGCAAATATCATGGAACTTAATTTGCGACGCCCGTTCAGCGCGATGGGGTCATTGGGTTTCAGCGCTTCAAAAATTGTCATCAGTTGCGCTTTGGCTGCGCCATCATTCCATTCGCGGTCGCGACGGAACAGTTCCAACAGATGATCGACCGCTGCTTCGCCATCACCCGCTGCGTAAAGCGCCTGCGCTAGATCAAATCGCGCCTGATGCGCATCGGGGTCGGCAGCGACCGCTGCTTCGAGTTCGGCCACGGGGCCAGAATTGCTGGCCTGCTTGGCCAACTCCAGTTGCGCATGCGCCGCTTCAATCTCGGCACTTTCGGAAATTTCTGCCGGTGCGCCGTTCAGAATGGCCTCGGCCTGATCCAATTCACCCATCGCAATATGGGCACGCACCAGACCGCCATAGGCTCCGGCGTGGTTGGCGTCTTCCTGCAAAATCGCAGCAAAGGTTTGCGCCGCATCCACGGCAGCACCGGAGTCGAGCATTTCCTCGGCAGCTGCAACGGCATCGTCCAGACCACCGCTGGCGTCACCGCCGGCTGCTTTCACGACCCGATCAACAAAGGCTTTGATTTCCGAAGCAGGTTGCGCACCCTGGAACATGTCTATGGGCCGACCCTGAACAAACGCGACAACCGTTGGAATGGACTGCAATGGCAAACCCTGCTGGGCCAGTGCGGCTGCCAATTGCTGGGCCTCATCCACGTTCACCTTGGCCATTTTCACTGCGCCACGGGCAGCTTTCACAGCGTCTTCGAGCATCGGACCCAGGGTTTTGCATGGTCCGCACCACGGTGCCCAGAAGTCTACGATGACCGGCGTTTCCATGCTGGTCTCGACGACGTCGGCCATGAAGCTTTGCTCCGACACATCCTTGATCAGGTCGGCGTCTGTTGGTCCTTGCCCGAGTTCGATCATGTCGCTGTTCCTATGTCATGCAGGGTGTTACGGCGGTAGATGGCGCACCCCCGCCCATGTTGCAAGGGGTTGGGCCAGATCAAACTGTCAGGTCAGGTGGCGCGTGCGCCCGCCCGGTCGAGGTTTTCGACGATTTGTTCCGCGACTAGTTCAGGATGTGTCAGCGGCACCATGTGCCCCGCATTTGGGATCACGACGTCCGTCGCCGCGTTGATGCGCTTTGCCAAGGTGCGATGAATCGCACCGATCACCAGTTCGGTAACTGCACCGCGTATAAGCAGCGTCGGGCAGGTAATCCTTTCGCAGCGACCGGCACCAAGCAGGTTGGCTCTATCGTCAAACAAGCAAGGCTCAGTTTCCCGAATGAAATGCATGCGTGATGCAAGACCAGCTTTCTCGTTGTCGGGCAGAGCGTCCCAATCGCCGCCACCACCCCAGACAGTCGTGAAGGCCTTCGCGCTTGCTGCCCAATCGCCCTTTTGCATCGCTGCGCCAAAAACCGCTGCATCTTTCAAGTATTGCTGGTAGATGGCAGGCTCCGGCTTCGCCGCTGCGAATAGCACAGGCTCAACTAAAGTCAGGCTACGTACTTTTTCGGGTGCTTCGATCGCCATACGTAAAGCGATCGTCGCGCCAAAGCTGTGGCCAATAACGTGTCCGCCAGACCCGAGGCAGTCCAGCGCGATATCGGTGATCTGATCATGCAGATCGCGGCGGTGATCCCAATCTGCGCTTTTCCCGTGTCCCGGCATGTCAGGGGCCAGCAGCGACAGGCGCCCCGACAGCGCAGACGCGACGCCGCGCCACGCGCCGGAATGGGCGAGCGCGCAGTGAAGAAGTAGCGCGGTCTCGGGGCCGTCACCGAAGCTGCGCCAATGCGTCGGAAACCCGGCGCGCAGGCCGCTGGGCACTAAAGCTTGCCTGACAAATGCAAATCAAGGTCTTCGATCCGGTCCTGCCCCCAGAACCGTTGGCCGGTGTCGGTGATGTAGAAAGGCGCGCCAAAGACGCCGCTGGAGACGGCTTCTTCCAGATTGGCGGCATAGGTTTCCGCACCCGTCAGAAGCCCGCTATCGGCCAACGAGGGATCAAAGCCCGCCGCCGAAAGCACGGACCGGATGACATCATCTTGCGCGATATCTTTCTCTTCTGCCCAGACGGCCGTTAGAAAACCCTGAACAAGCTTGCCGAGATCTCCGCCACCCGCGTTTTGCGCCGCGATGATTGCGTAAGAAGACGGTGCTGCGTTTGTTGGCCAATGCGTCGGCTTCAAGTTCAATGGGCTTCCCAGTTTTTTGGACTGCCGCAGCATTTCCTGCGAACGCATTTCCTGTCTGCTCGGGTGGCGGTCCTTTGGTGCGGTTCCACCCGTGCGCCCAAACAACGCGCCAATGTCGATCGGCTTATAGGTGATCGTTGCCCCGTGCTTAGCGGCCACGTCCTCCATCCGCGTGCCGGCGAGATACGTGAAGGGTGAAAGTGTTGAAAAATAGTAATCAATATGTGCCATCTGCGATCTCCCCGTCTCAGTCACTTTGCCGGACCGTAGGCCCATGCTAAGGCGAGCGCAACGACACGAATCTGTCATAAACGACTGCCTGGGAGCTGCCTTCATGCCGAGCATCGACGAACCGAAACTCATCTCAGGCAACGCCAATCTGCCTCTTGCCAAGGGCATCGCGCGCCGCATGACGATGTATCGCGGGTCTGCCGTGGGTTTGGTGGACGCACGGGTCGAACGGTTCAATGACCAAGAGGTGTTTGTTGAGGTGTATGAGAACGTCCGCGGCGAGGACATGTTCATCATTCAACCGACGTCGAACCCGGCGAATGACAACCTGATGGAACTTTTGATCATGTCCGATGCGCTGCGACGCTCTTCTGCCGCGCGCATCACCGCCGTGATCCCTTATTTCGGTTACGCACGTCAGGATCGCCGCACCAAGGCGCGCACGCCAATCACCGCGAAACTGGTGGCGAACATTATCGCCGAAGCAGGTATCGAACGCGTGTTGACGATGGATTTGCACGCCACACAGATCCAGGGCTTTTTCGACATGCCAGTCGACAACCTTTATGCCTCTCCGATCTTCGCACTCGACATCATGAAACAGTTCGAGGGCAACATGTCAGACCTCATGGTCGTCTCACCCGACGTTGGCGGTGTGGCCCGCGCCCGGGAACTGGCTAAGCGGATCAATGCGCCTTTGTCCATCGTCGACAAACGCCGCGAAAAACCCGGTGAGATTGCAGAAATGACCGTGATCGGGGATGTGACCGGCAAGAAATGCATCATCGTTGATGACATTTGCGACACCGCTGGCACGTTGTGCAAAGCGGCTGAAGTGATCATGGAGCACGGCGCGACCGAAGTGCATGCCTACATCACCCACGGTGTTCTGAGCGGACCGGCGGTTGAGCGGGTCACGAAATCGGTGATGAAGTCGCTTGTCATCACTGACAGCATTCAGGCAACCGAGCCTGTACTAGGCGCGCCGAACATTCGGATCGTGCCGACCGCGCCGATGTTTGCGCAAGCGATCCTGAATATCTGGAACGGCACCTCTGTGTCATCGCTGTTTGAGACAGACACGCTCGGGCCGATCTACGAAGGCATCATCTGATCCGTTAGGTCACATCCCAACGATCATCGTCCGAAACAGGGCCAATCGCCATCCATGACACGCGAACGCGCGCGACTTTGGTGTCGAGCCACGTGCGGAAAACCGCGTCGAAGCCGGTTTCGGATACGGCCTGCGCCGAGATGTTCACACGCTGATTGTGGGTGTTGTCCATATCCCAAAGCGTTAACGCCACCTGGACGGACGGCGGTTCGGAAAAGGCTTGCTCGAACTCCACCCTACGGCGCCGTTCCCGCGGGCCTTGGCCCGTCCACATCTCCCCGCCTTGCTCAAACTCTGAGAACAGGTCGAGGTCACCTTGCGCGACACCGATGCGCGAACTGTCGAAGACTTTCATGACCCCTCCCTCCCAAGTCAGGTCAAAACACAAAAGGCCCCGCAAGATAGCGGAGCCCTTTTAGCAAAAAACATAGATCAGCGATCAGAGCGACGGTTGCTTTGGCGACAAACCGATGTGACCACCGATGGCGACCATGTCTGACAACAACTTGACCGCGTCATCCACTGGCCCCGGTTCGTTTTTGAATGCTTCTTTGGTCTGCTGATACGCAGCGTGAGCCTCATCAACCATTGCCTCGTACGTGGCCTGATCGACATCAGCCTTGGGCAGCGCGCGTTCGGCAAGAACCGACAGGCTTTCGCCCAGCTCGGCAAACCCACCTGTCACAACAAAGTCTTCGGTGCCTTTTTCGGTTTCCACCGAAAGGATGCCGGGACGCAGAGTTGTGATCAGCGGCGCGTGATTTGGCATCGCTGTCATGTCACCATCCGCACCGGGGATCTGCACAGATTTGACCTGCGCGGACATCAGGCTGCGCTCAGGGCTCACCAGATCGAATTGCATGGTCTCGGCCATGTGTGATCTCCTTTTGGGTCATGTCCCCGCGAGCATTTCCGCGAGGACAGATGAGCGTGCGACTTACGCGGCTTCCGCGGCCATCTTTTCGGCCTTGGCTTTCACTTCCTCGATGCCGCCGACCATGTAGAAGGCACCTTCGGGCAGGTGATCGTATTCACCCGCAACAACGGCCTTGAAGGACGAGATGGTGTCTTCGAGCGGCACCTGAACACCGTCAGAACCGGTGAACACCTTCGCCACGTCGAACGGCTGCGACAGGAAGCGCTGAATTTTGCGCGCGCGGGCCACGGTCATTTTGTCTTCTTCAGACAGTTCGTCCATGCCGAGGCTCGCGATGATGTCCTGAAGCGACTTGTAGCGCTGCAGGATACCCTGCCCGTCACCGGC
>CAZCOX010000145.1:5773-8174 GCA_964500115.1 uncultured Rhodobacterales bacterium | reverse complement strand
TAAATGCGCTTTGACCCCGAAAACGTGCCCATGACCGCTTTGGCGGTGTTGGGCTGGTCGAAACAAATGCGGCGTCGCTGAAGTTACGCGTGGATCGTTGACCACCAATCGTTGAGCTCGCATTGGTTCAGTTGGCTTTGCACCCCGATGCCCACCAGTCCGACGGCTTTGATATCTTCTGATTTCTGGATATCGATATGCTTCCCCACAACCTGCACGGTCCAGACCTTTTGGTCGTCACAAAAGACAGACCCTTTGACCCGAAACAATGCAGGGGGCCTGCGTGCCAAAGCTGATCGTAGGGATGCGATATTTATGGGGCCGCTGCCTTCGCTTTGCCATGCCGCATAGCTTGGGTGCGCCGGCGCATCTGTTGTCCGTTCTCGGTCGGTAGGCAAATCCAAACTGATCAAATCCATCAAATCTGTCGTTGCCACGTCAGCAAGGATTGTTGCTGTTGTCAGAGCGCCAAGGCTTGGAAGCGCCTGATCCTTTTCCAGCTTGCTGATATACACCAAGTCTGCACTACGAATTTGATCTTTGACCTGCTGCCCAATCATCGCGTCGCTGGTGAGTTGATCAATGCTTTGCGCGTCCACAACGGTGACAATTCCGGCATATGCGAGATCCGGTTCGGCGATTGCGGCGCTAGCAATCTGGCTCGGGTCCGCGACGCCGCTGGCTTCGATGATCAGATGATCGGGGCGGGGGCGCCGGTCCAATACGTCGCCGATGGCGAGGTACAGGTCAGCCCCCATGGTGCAGCAAACGCACCCGTTCGTCAGCGCAATGGTGTCCTCTGTGCGAGACGCCAACAAATGTTCATCGATGTTGATCGCACCAAAGTCGTTGACCATGATCATCAGTTTAAGGCCGTGGTCTTGTGCCAAAAGTCTGTTGATCAAGGTGGTCTTGCCGGCTCCAAGATAGCCCGCAATCACAGTCATCGGTAAAGACCTCACAAGAGGTGTGTCCGGCCAGACATGACCGTACCCAAAACCGGCACGTCTTTGAGTGCCTCTGGTTTTGCCTCGAACGGGTCTGCGCCCAAAATAGCGAAATCGGCGCGCTTGCCGGGAGTAATCGAGCCGATTTCGGCATCCAGTTTCAGGGTTTGTGCGGCGCCAAGCGTTATGGCTCGCAGCGCCTCTGGAACTGAAATACGTTGTGCCTCGCCCAAAACCTGACCGGACTGCGTGACGCGATTGACGGCACACCATGCGGTGAAAAGCGGCCCCAACGGCGTGACCGGTGCGTCGGAGTGAATTGCGACGGTCAGGCCGGTATCAAGTGCGGATCGCGCAGCGTTCATCCGGCGCGCGCGGTCGGGGCCAACTGTCAGAGCGACATGTTGGTCACCGAAATACCAAAGGTGGTTGGCAAACAGGTTCACGCAGAGGCCCAATTCCTTGCATCGGCGGAACTGATCTTCGCCCATCAATTGGCCATGCTGCAGCACATGTCTGTGGCTTGGCCAAGGATTTGCGCGCATTGCCTCTTCCAACGCATTGATGACGACTTCCGAAGCTTCATCGCCATTCACGTGAATATGCATTTGCACACCGGCGGCATGCAGCGCTGCGCAGGTTTGCGCGATCTGCTCAGGCGCCATGTTCCAGATCCCGTTCGCCCGCCCACCGATATAACCAGGCCACTTGACCCGCGCCGTCCATCCCTGGATCGAGCCGTCGGTCATGATCTTCACCGCGCCAAGCCGGAGTTTTTCGGTCGAACGCGCTTTCAGGTCCAGCGCGCGTTGGGCTAGCGAAGCCGGATCGCCACTCGCGGCCAATGCTGGAACAATTCGGATTGGAAAATCGTCCTCGCCCGTGATCGCGATCATCGTATCGAGGTCTTCATCCTCAAGTTGCGAATACAGGTCAGTCACCGTTGTGACCCCGGCGCGCGTCGCGACCTGCGCGTAGGAGCGAATGGCACTTTCCCGCTGCGACAAAGCCCGAAAATCAATGCCAAGCCGCCGCATGATCGGGAACATGGCCGCCATTTCCTGAAGCTCGCCTGTCGGCGTGCCATCTTCGCCCTTAATCACGCCTTCGACATTTGTTGCGGCGTTGTAATTTGCAATTTCCAGCGCGACGGAGTTCACACACATCAGGTGAAAGTTCGAATAAATGATCGCAATGGGGCGGGATGTGCTGACACGATCCAGATCGTGTCGGGACAACCGATCACCGGGCAGGAAAATCGGGTCAAATCCCCAGCCGATCAGTGGTTCCTTATCCGGCAACACGCGATCAGCTTCGCGCAGTCGCTCGACCACGTCATTGGGTGAGGCCAATCCCTTCCAGAGCTTACCATCCGGGTCAATGCGGTCGTGGTACCCGGCATAGGTGTAGTCCCAGATCGCGCCGGCCATCATATGCGCGTGGCCTTCGACAAA
>CAZCOX010000145.1:4476-5673 GCA_964500115.1 uncultured Rhodobacterales bacterium | reverse complement strand
TTCATGGCACGCAGTTCGTCGCTGGCCTTCGATAGGCCGATCTCTCGGGCGACCATTGGAGACAAATCGACCGCGCCGCGTTCGATCATGTCGAGCAGGGACGGGTATTTCCAGCTTGGCATCCCACGCGTGCCATAAAAGGACAGCTGTTTGGCATAGATGGCGCGCATGTTGACGGTCATCTTGCCGTCACCTGACGGCATTCCGATTTGCACGTGGCGGCCCAGCGTTGCGAGGCATTCGACCGAGGCATTGGTAGTTTGCTCGATGCCCAACGCCTCGAGCGACACCTGCGCGCCACCATGTGTGATGTCTCGGATGGCTTCGGCTGCATTGCATTTCAAAGCGTTGACCGATGCATCCGCACCCAGCGATTTCGCGTGCTCTAGTTTTTCGTCAACCACGTCAACCACAACGACCTGAGCGGCAAGCATCTTGGCCAGCAGCAGCGCAGACAAACCGATGCCGCCCGTGCCGTGGATGGCAACCCAATCACCGGCGCGTACTGCCGCGCGGTCAGTCAGCGCGTGCCAGGCTGTCGTCACCCGGCACCCCAACCCGGCGGCAAGCGACGGCGACATCGTATTGGGCAGGTGCACAAGGTTGTGGTCGAACGGAACGGCCACGTATTCGGCATAAGCACCCGGCGCGCCAAACCCGGGGACAACCGCATTGTTGCAGGCGTTGGATACGCCGGTCTGGCATTCAGGACAGCTTCCGCAGCCAAGAATGAAGGGTGCTATCAGTTTGTCGCCGACGTTGTACTTTGCCTGACGTCCGGCCTCGACCACTTCACCGCAATACTCGTGCCCCATTATCGAGCCGTTCGCGACCTTGGGGTGTCCGCCCGTCCAGCCATGGTAATCCGACCGACATACACCACAGGCCATGACCCTTAGGACCACACCGTTTTGCGGGCATTTGGGATCGTCAACGGTTTCAATCGAAAGGTCTTGTTTGAACTCGCGAACAACAGCAGCGCGCATATCTGGGTCCTTGTGCAGTCGACAATTTGAGTGGTCAGGCCGCGAATTCGCGAATGACCTGACCTGCATTCACGTCTACCCGTTTGCCATCGCGCATCGCAAGCTGGCCGTTGACCAGCACATGACAAATGCCCGACGCATATCGGCGCGGATTTCGGGCCGTTGCATTGCTCGCGATATTGACCTGATCAAAGACGCAAATGTCCGCGTG
>CAZCOX010000145.1:0-4376 GCA_964500115.1 uncultured Rhodobacterales bacterium | reverse complement strand
CATCATGTCGTCGCCTTCCTCTAGCAGGATATCCAAAACTGCGTCGTAGGGGTGGCAATTCCGCATGCGCCCGATTTCGGCAAAATCCGCGCCAACCAGATCCTTGTTGTGCGTCGCGTTCAGCAAAACGATATCCGACCATTTTTCGGCTTTAACGATCAGCCACATCGGTTGCGGATTGGCTTTGATCTTTTCCCGCTGCTCGGGATCGGCAAGTCGTTTCAGCACGTCGTCCAACGTGCCAGCCTGCGCCCACTTCGGCAGGATCGCCGCCATAAACGTGTGGTTCCAGTCATGGGGGATCACATCAAAGGCAATATCCGTGTGATGCCGCCGCGCCAGTTCGATCATTTCGAGGGTGTGTTCCATCGCATAATCCGGCGCGCCGAATTTCGGTTGAATATGGCTGATCTGCAGTTTCGCGCCGGATTGCCGGGCCGTTGCGATGGCTTCAGCAAAGCCGAGGTCGTAATGCGTGTCGCGGTTGCGCACATGGGTCGCGTAAAGCCGTTTGTAACTGGCCGCGACTTCGCACAAAGGAACAAGGTGTTCGGGGGCCGCGAGACTGCCCGGGAAGTACTCCAACCCTGACGAAAAACCACCAGCGCCTTCATCCATGCATTGATCCACGACGCGCGCCATCTTTTGCACGTCGTCCGCTTCGCCGGGATGCATCTCGCCGCCCAACACAGCGCGGTGGATGGTGCCGTGCCCAACAAAGGCCATCACGTTCACGCCCAGTTCAGTGGCGTCCAGAACGTCAAGGTAGTCACCAAACCCAAGCCACGTGTCGTGTTTGGCTTTGTCCGTGTACCACGGGGCCACGCGCCTGATGTCATCTTTTGAATTCACCGGCGCACAGCTTGCGCCGCATTGGCCGATAACCTCTGTCGTGACGCCCTGATGCACCTGGCTTTCTGCACGCCCGTCGGCAATCAGTGTGAAATCGGAATGGGTGTGCATGTCGATGAACCCGGGCGAGACCACCAATCCAGCGACATCCAATACTTCCTCGGCTTGTTCCGCCTGCAATGTGCCAACAGGTTCAACCGCTGCGATCACGCCGTCTTTGACCGCGACGTCGCCCACAAAACTATCTGCCCCGGTGCCATCAAAAACCGTCCCGCCAGTCAGTATCATGTCATACATGGACGCATCCTTCAGAGAGGCGGGCCGTAAAGCCAGTTTGGAATAAAGACCGCCAGTTCCGGGAAGGCAATCAGGATAAGCATTCCCACGATATACGCGGCGATGAAGGGCAAGACGGCGACCGATATCCGCTCAATGGAGATATTCGAAATGCGCGCGGCCACTGTCAGGTTGGCCCCAAGCGGAGGAGTCAGGAACCCGATTTCGCAGGTGATAACGGTGAAGATGCCAAACATAACCGGATCAACACCCAGCGATGTGACGAGCGGCAGAAACACTGCCGTGAACAGAACAATCTGGGCCAACGACTCCATGAAGGTGCCGATGAAGATGTAGAACACGCCGATCAGAAGAAGGACCAGAAACTTGTTCTGTGTAATTGACGTGATCCCTTCCTGTACCGCAGCTGGTACATCAAAGAAGGCGGTCAACTGACCAAATGCCAGCGTCGGCGTCAGCAGAATGAGGATACCAGTCAACAGCGCGGTGAAGCGCAACGCGTCGATCACCTTTTTCAGCGTCAATTCGCGGTAAATGAACAGGCCGACGAAAAGGGAATAGAACACGGCGACACCGGCGGCCTCGGTCGGGGTGAAAGCCCCGCCGTAGATACCGCCAAGGATCAGAACAGGCGCCCCGATCGACCACTTGCCATCCCAAGCTGCGCGCAAGAACGGCCCCCAGGTGAAAGGCGCCCCGCCGCCGCCATAGCCGCGTTTGCGCGCGATGATGTAGGTTGTCACCATCAAGAGGATCGTGATCATCAACCCTGGTAACAGACCGGCTAAAAACAGGCGTGGGATCGAGGTTTCCGATACAAGCCCGTAGATGATCAAGAGGTTTGATGGCGGGATCAGACTACCCAAGGCACCAGCACTTGCTGTAATCGCAGCGGCAAAGGGAACGTCGTATCCTTCGCGCTTCATCGCCGGAACGGTAACCGAACCGATGGCGGCGGTTGTTGCCGGGCCAGAGCCTGAAAGTGCTGCAAAGAGCATGCAGGCAAAGACCGTCACCAGACCCATCGATCCGCGATAGGCGCCGACCAGCGTCGTCGCGATGCCGATCATCCGGTTCGCCATGCCGCCGACCTCCATCAAACGCCCGGCAAGTACAAACAGGGGGATGGTCAACAGTGGGAATGGCGTGAGGCTGCCATACCCCGTTTGTGCGAGCAGCGTGTACGGGATGTCGATGATGTAGATCGCCAACGCCGTTGTTATGCCGACCGCAACAAATAGCGGCATGCCGATGATCACAAGGACGACGAAGCATATCGCCAAAAGGGCCAGCGGGCTCATATATGCGCCTCGTCATCCGCGGGGCCGGAGCCGTCTTCGTTCAGCATGCCGGGCAAGCCTTCGGCACCATCGCGGTACCAATCGATGTAAGTCTGCACCAACCGGATCAGCATCAGCGCATAACCCAGAACGAGGATCGTCTGAGGGTAAAACTGGTTAATTCCTAAACTGGGTGACGTCTCGGGAAAGCGCCAGAATATGTAGAGATAGTCCCAGCTGACCTTGACCATGAACACGCAAAATGCAGCCCAAAGCGCGTCGGCGAGGAATATCACGTACCGCCCCAAACCGGTCGGTAACGCCTGAACAGCGACAACGATACGAATGTGAAATCGCTCTCGCACGCACAGGGCAGCCCCCATGTAAACGGCCCAGACCATGGCCATGGACGCGGTTTCTTCGGTCCAGTGCAACGCGACTTCGAAAATGTAACGCGCAACCACCTGGGAAAAGACCGCAACCGCAATAATGACGAGGCAAGTGCAGCAGATGAGTTCTTCGAAATGCCGTTCAAGCCACCTGAGCATGGTCATCGGGTGCCGTCCTTTGTCGTTCTGGCATGAGAAAAGGGGGCCGCGCTGGGCCCCCTTCGAAATGCCAGATTATTCAGCCGCGGCCTGGATTTTGGTCACGAGTTCGACAAACGCGTCTCCGCGTTTCTCTGCGAACTCTTGCTGAACGCCCTTCGCGGCCTCAACGAAATCGGTCTTGTCCGGGGTGGTCATTGCCATGCCACCTTCGGTCGCGAGCCAATTGCGGACTTCCTCGGTTTCAGACGCAACCTGCGCCGCAAACTCTGCGCCAGCGTCATTCGCCGCACGCATGATCTGCTCGCGCTGCTCATCGTTTAGCTTCTTCATGAAGTTGTCAGATGCAAAGAGCGGGGCAAATGCCACGAAGTGTTCGAGGATGACCAGATGCGGTTCAAACTCGTAAAACTTCATGTCGCGGATAAAGGAGGTTCCGTTGTCGCCGCCATCAACTGTACCAGTTTGCAGCGCCGTTGGGGTTTCGGACCACGCAAGTGGCACCGGGTTCGCGCCAAAGGCCTCAAAAGTTGCGATCATCACCTCGTTTTTGGGGACACGAATTTTGAGACCTTCCATGTCCGCCATGGTGTTTACGGGGCGCACAGAGTTGTAGAAATCGCGGTAGAGCGCTGGGCCGAACGCCAGCATGTGAACCGAGGTATCCGCCTGAAGCTGGTCTTTCATGAACTGGCCGACTTCGCCATTCAGAACACGATCAAGGTGTTCCTTGTTCTGGAAGATGTATGGAAGAACAGTCACGTCCATCAGAGGCCAATGGGGCGACACGTTGTTTGCCGTGATAAAAAAGCCGTCCACGGTGCCAAGCTGCATCGCTTTGAAGGCTTCATCTTCGCTGGAAATCTGATTGCAGCAGCGCAGTTTCACATCGATTGCGCCATTTGTGTATTCTTCGGCCTTGGCTTCGAAGATCTTTCCAAAACGACCGTAAAGCGACTCTTCGGGGGCGCCGAAACCAACGTTCATCGTGATGTCTGCAGCCATGGCAGAGGTTGCTGCCGTGCTGGCGACGACGGCAGCTGCCAGTACATGTTTCAAGTCTGTGAATTTCATATCTGTCTCCCAGGTTGACGATTATTTTTCATCAGCTTGGCACAACACTTCTATCGAGTATAATATCAAAATACGTGTGTTTGATAATCATTGGGCATCATGGCAATTGACCTGCGCCACTTCCGCTGTTTCGTGGCAGTGGCAGAAGACCTGCACTTCCATAAAGCCGCAAAACGTCTGGGCGTGGCGCAGCCGGCGCTGACGCGCACCATCCAGAACCTTGAGGGCGAATTGGGCGTGATGCTGCTGGAACGCAGCAATCGGAATGTCTCAATCACCAAAGCGGGCGCGACCTTCTTGAAAGGATGCCGCGAAGTTTTGGCTA
>CAZCOX010000144.1:0-8206 GCA_964500115.1 uncultured Rhodobacterales bacterium | reverse complement strand
TAAGGAGAAAACCATGTCTGACCTGAACTTGCTGGGATTGTGCGGATCGCTGCGCAGCGCGTCGACCAATCGACTTTTGCTGAAAGAGGCGGCACGTAGATTTGGCGACGCACAGTTTGTTGAAGGTGATTTACGCTTGCCGCTTTATGATGGGGATCTCGAGTCGAACGACGGGATTCCATCTAAGGTTCAATTGCTTGCGGACCAGATCGCAGCAGCTGACGCGATTGTTGTATCGACGCCAGAGTACAACAAAGGCATTTCCGGGGTTCTCAAAAATGCGTTCGATTGGGTAAGTCGCACCGAAGGGACGCCGTGGAAAGGAACGCCCGTCGCAATTGTTTCTGCTGCCGCCGGTCGCGCCGGTGGTGAGCGCGCTCAGAACATGGCACGGTTGTGCCTCACGCCGTTCCGGCCCTTGCTAGTTCCTGGTCCGGAAGTCATGGTCGCCGCTACGGCGAAACAGTGGGATGAAGACGGGCTTTTGACCAATGAGATCAACGCCAAAGCGCTTGATGAACTGATGTCTATCCTGCGCAAGTACGCGTTGGCCAACAGGGTGGTGTGATCAGCACCCTGTGCCTTTGGTTACAACGCTGACGGTTTTCATGATGACTGAAAGGTCCTGAGCGAATGTTACCTTGCTCAGGTAGTCAGCATCATAACGCGCACGTTCCGCAAAGCTGCTTTCGTGACGTTCGGAGACCTGCCAGAATCCAGTCAGGCCAGGGCGCAACGCATAATAGGCAGAGCCGGGGTACATCGGTTGCTGATCAACCATCATTGGGCGCGGGCCAACCAATGACATGTCGCCTTTGAGGACATTCCAAAGCTGCGGTAGCTCGTCCAGAGACGTCTTGCGCAAGATGGCACCAACTTTGGTAATGCGCGGATCGTTTTTGAGCTTTTGATTGCGGTCCCATTCAATGCGCGCTGACGGGTTCCTGGACAGGTAAGTTTCCAGTGCGGCATCGGCGTTTTGCACCATGCTGCGCAGTTTCCACATTTTGAAGGTTTTACCGAAACGACCAACTCGTTCCTGGTGGTAGAATGGCGACCCACCATCGCGTGCAATGAGCAACGCGCTGAGTGTTACAATCAAAAGAACCGGAAAGGCGGCGACAAGAACCAGTGTAATGTCTATCGCCCGTTTGGCGAAATCGCGATAGATGCTTTTAGGTTCTGCAGACTTGAATGCCTGTTTTACCAGTGCTTTGATTTCGGCGCCTGGCAGCGGCTGACGAACGTGCAGTGTCATCGTGAACACCCTTGACCCTTCGTGCGCGGGTCCGGTGCCGAAATTTTTTATGCGCGCAAAACCGTGTTGTCTGCCGCGACTTGCGGCAGAATTAGAGCCCGGGAACCCCACCCGGGAATTCAGAGAACCCCACCTCTGAATTAATCGGTTTTTATGGTGTGGCAGATTTCAGCAGACGAACCTAAACGCAACTCCCAAATGGAGCACCAACCCCCAAGTGCAAACTCAAACAAGGCAGGAATGTGGCCTGCCAAAACATGGCTTGTTTATGTCGAAGCGCCTCATTTAGGTCAACTTTCTGACACGCAAAGAACTATTGCGCGTGCGCGAGTTTCGCAAACTACTTAAGGATGAGTCGCACATGTGCAGAATTTGGCCTGCAGACGTTGCAACTCATTTTTTACAAAGCGTGGGCAATCTTCCGCTCATAACGTTTTCCGGGTTGGGATACGTCGAAATAGCCCTTTCAGACTGCCATTATTCCACATCGCGATTGTTCTGTTTTTTGATCAAATCCACAGCAATTCAGAACACTGAATGCGAATAAAGTCGTTAACAGATGTCAATTCTTATTCAATGACTTCACTGTAGCCGGATTGGAAACCCGCCATCATTCGGTATCAGAGTGATTCATTTTTGCGACTGTTTCCCAATCTTGAACAATCTTGAAAACGTCAATCGAAAAACGATTGGCCATATGTCCATTGGTCCAAGATTTCGCACGCAAGAATCCGCCGATCACGTATCGAAACAAATTGAAATATATTTGGCGGAATTTCGTCAGAACTCCGTCAGGCGGCGCCACAGTTTTGGCCGAATCATGGCGGAAATCCGAGAATCGGAACAAAGTTGGGCAAACCTGCACAGGTTGCGCCACAATTTGCAAAGGTCTATCTGCGGAGTGTTCCGAGAGATTTGAGGCTAACCGCATGGCACATTCCGTTCATCTTCACGATCTTCCCGACGACTTGGACCTCGGGCCAGAGGTGGCGATTGATTGTGAAACGATGGGCCTAAACCCGCATCGCGATCGGCTGTGTGTGATCCAGCTGTCGGGAGGTGACGGACGCGCGCATTTAGTTCAGATTGCAAAGGGTCAAACATCCGCGCCTAATCTGGAGCAGTTGTTGACGAAGCCTGACGTTTTGAAGCTGTTCCATTTCGGGCGGTTCGACATCGCCGCAATGTACAACGCGTTTGGAGCACTGACTGCTCCGGTTTACTGCACAAAAATCGCGAGCCGGCTGGTCCGGACATACACGGACCGGCATGGACTCAAAGCGCTGCTACAAGAGTTGCTTGGGGTCGACATTTCCAAGCAACAGCAATCCAGTGATTGGGGAGCGGCGGAGTTGAGTGCCGCACAGGTCGAATACGCGGCATCTGACGTTCTATATCTGCATAAGCTACGTGATGCTCTGAACGTGATGCTGGAGCGCGAGGGCCGTCGCGAGATCGCGCAAACCTGCTTCGAATTCTTGCCGACCCGCGCCAAGCTTGATCTCATGGGTTGGCCTGACACAGATATCTTTGCGCATTCCTAAACAAAGGCGCGGCGCGCATGTATTCCCGATTGATTGCATGGCTCAAGATACTGCTGCCACTGGGCGCGCTCGCTCTGCTATCGACGATCTTCATGTACGCGCGTGGCCCCGATCCGATTTCCTCGATACCAATTTTGGAAAACGGGACCGACCCAAGTCAGTCGGAGCAGATTGGCAAGCCGTTTTACGCGGGCACCACGGAAAACGGTCACGCGTTGACGCTATCGGCGCGGCAAGCACGCGTTGGGGATGATAGTGTGACGGATGTTTTTGCAGACGATCTGCGGGCAATTCTGGAAACGGGGGAAGGCACGATGATCACCATTGATGCCACCCTGGGGCAGATGGGAAATGATGACGCTTTGAAGCTCCGCAACGGTGTGACCCTGACAAGTTCGTCGGGGTACACCGTGCAGACCGGAGGTTTGAATGCGGCCATAGACCGGGTCAATATCGATAGCACAGGTCCCGTTGATGCAACCGGCCCCGGCTTGACCCTGTCTGCCGGGCGACTGATGATCAATGAATCGGATGGCGGTGATGATATTCAGCTGCTTTTCTCTGATGGGGTTAAGCTGGTATACGTTCCGCAAAGGGAAGAGGCACAAGAATGATCCGCGTAGTATCGATTGTTTGTTTGCTTGGCCTTTCGACACCCGTATGGGCGCAAGGTACCGAAGTCGCTTTCGGAACTGTTCAGCAAGACACGTCATTGCCAGTAGAGGTCAGTGCGGACTCGCTGTCGGTTTCGCAAAACGATGGGTCTGCTCTGTTCACCGGAAATGTTGTCATCGGCCAGGGGATCATGCGTCTGTCGGCCCCCCGTGTTTTGGTTTTCTACACCAAAGATCAGACGGGCGTTGAAAGGCTTGAAGCCACTGGCGGCGTGACGCTTGTAAATGGTGACCAGGCAGCAGAGGCGGACAGTGCTGACTATCAAGTGAATCGAGGAACGATTCAGATGGTTGGGAACGTTTTGCTTACGCAAGGTGCCAATACGTTGGTGTCGGACAAGATGGATGTCGATCTGGAAGCAGGCACCGCCGTGATGGACGGTCGTGTGCGTACCGTCTTCCAAACCGGTGACAACTGATGGCCCTTACCGTCACAGATGGTGGAAGTGGTCTGATCGTCAGACAGCTTCGCAAAAGCTACAAAAAGCGCGTCGTCATTCGTGATGTTTCTCTCGAAGTGCAACGCGGTGAAGTTGTAGCGCTTTTGGGCCCGAACGGTAGCGGCAAGACAACGTCGTTTTATGCGATTGCTGGTTTGGTGAACCCGGAAGCGGGGCAAGTTCTGATCGACAATACTGACGTGACCTACTTGCCAATGTACCGCCGGGCACGCATGGGCATCGGGTATTTGCCCCAAGAAATGTCAATCTTCCGGGGATTGAGTGTCGAAGACAATATCAGCGCGATCCTCGATATCAGCCAACCCAACCGTCTCCGCCGGCGAGAGCGTCTGGAAGAATTACTGGGCGAATTTTCGATCGAGCACCTGCGCCGTGCGCCTGCGCTTGCATTGTCAGGCGGTGAGCGTCGACGAGTCGAAATTGCGCGGTGCCTAGCGGCCGACCCGAAGTACCTTTTGTTGGACGAGCCCTTTGCAGGGGTCGATCCGATCAGTGTTGGTGACATCCGACATCTTGTCGCCGATCTGAAGAAACGTGGCATCGGCGTTTTGATCACCGATCATAACGTTCGGGAAACATTGGAAATCGTTGATCGCGCTTACATCTTGCACGACGGTAAAGTGCTGATGTCCGGCTCGCCGGGCGAAGTTGTACGCAACGAAAACGTGCGTCGCGTCTATCTGGGCGACAACTTCCGCATCGGCTAAATCTCTCTGCATTTGACGGAAATCATTGACTTGCGTGACCGGTGGCAGTGAAATGAAGCCATGGCGTTTGACCCTTTGGATCGTCACTTTTCGTTCATTCTGCCCCGGCGGCTGAACGATGACACGCAAGTGTCAATCAGCCTTACTCCCTCGCTTCACACACACCTGTTCGGCACGGCTGAACGCGTTTGTGCGCGAGGATAAGCAACAAAAGGATACCTTATGCGTTACCAGATAACCGGCAAACAAATTGACGTTGGTGAAGCGCTTCAAACCCATGTGAAGACCGAGTTGGAAGAGATGCTTAGCAAGTATGCGGGGCGACCAACCGACGCGGCGGTGGTGTTTTCGAAGAGCGCTCATGAATTTGTTTGTGAAACGACAGTCCACTTGTCGACCGGTTTGAACGCAACAGCCAAAGCGCATGCGACTGAAATCTATGCCGCTTTTGACGGCGCTTGCGAAAAAATGGACAAGCAGCTCCGACGGTACAAACGCCGATTAAAGGACCATCACAAGGACCGCACAGAACCTGTTGAACTCTTTGGCGCGTCCTCATATATCCTCGCCAGCGATGTGGAAACGCCCGAGTCAGAGCCGGAGTCGCTGCAGCCGATGATTGTCGCTGAGATGGAGACCAAAATTCCGTCTTTGACAGTTGGGGAAGCGGTTATGCAGATGGAACTGGCGGGACTACCGGTTTTGGTGTTTCGCAATGACAAAAAGGACGGCGTCAACGTCGTATACCGCCGAGATGATGGGAACATCGGTTGGATCGATCCTTAAGGTAGCACACGGGCGCAGGCCGTCCTAAACGCGAGCAGCACATGAAATTTGCAGACCTCCTGAACCAAAAGGCCGTTAAGGTCGTGACTGCGTCGTCAAGCAAGAAACGTTTATTGCACGACGTTGCCGAATTGGCGGAAAGCGCGCATGGCATTGACGCCCAGCCCGCTGTCGAAGCTTTGATGGAGCGTGAAAGCCTGGGGCCGACCGGGGTCGGTCACGGGATCGCGCTGCCGCATGCCAGACTGCCGGGTATCGAAGGTGTCGTTGGCGTTTTCATTCTGCTGGAAAAGCCAATCGACTTCGAAGCGGTGGATCGCCAACCGGTAGATGTTATCTTTGCGTTGTTCGCACCAGAGGATGCAGGTGTTGAACACCTCAAAGCGCTCGCGCTTGTGTCGCGCACATTGCGCGACGCAAATTTCTGTTCCAAGCTTCGGGCCAACCCTGATCCGATGACGCTTTATACGATCATCACTGAAGAAGCCGCTGAGAAAGCGGCGTAGTCAAAGACCCCGCTCAGGCGGGGTTTTTTGCATCGAAATCTGAAAATCCAAGCATGATGTAGTCTCTTGGGTAGGCTTCGCGGCACAGTTTTTCGAGCGCGCCGTCATAGATATCCTCTAAGCTGTGCGGTGTCGTGTTCTTGACCGCTTGCACGTCAGGGGGATCGCTCAACCCTGCGTTGGCGGCCATATCAAAAAGCTCTTCTTGAAGTCTTGGTTCTCGGACCAATCGATCTGGCATGCAGAACTCCGACATGCCTTGAAGACACGTCACTTGGCTGGCCCAATGTGCATCAACCCGGATGCTGGTCTGTCCGTTTAAGTTTGCGCGCAGAAACCTTAGGAATCCTGAAAAAGTGTGTTTGTGCGCGGCGAGGTCGTAACCAGCATCTTTTTCATTCTCCGGCAGATCAATTCCATGCGCCTTTGCGAGTTGCTTGCGGATCATCGAAAAACTGCCTGGACCCGTGCTGAGAATCTTATCGCAGAACGCCGCGTGCGCGCGCACCAGCGGATGTCGCACAACGGTAAACCGTTCATGACCAGGATGATCGGACATCCAATTGCGCAGTGTCTTTTGGTTGAACTTCGTAACAAGGTCTGCACCACCATTCACGGCTTTCAGCCACCGGTTGACCTGTTGCTCTGGCCCGGACCGGATCGGCATGTAGAGCAGCGGCACGTTCTCACATGCCTTGTATGACGGCACAACCGGCCCACGCCGGGGCTCAAAATTGGGCGTACGGGTTAAGTCAAAGCGGTCGAACTGCTGCAGCGCGGTTTGCATTTGCACAAAATTGGCAACTTTCTCGCTCAGCGGTTGCGGGTTTTGCGGCTTGAGGTTGCTTTCAAAACTATCCGGATCGGCGCTTACACCGAGCCAGGTTGCCAGCCCGCTCAGCACCTCTTTGTCGTGAAGATCGTCGTACCCAATGTAAAACGCGCTTTGCCCCGTCACTTGTAATGCGCGCATGATTTCTAACTGAAAGCTTTGCAGACGACCGACATGGCGTTCAAATTCGTACAGATCGAACTGCGCTTGTGCGTCTTTCCGGTTGCTTACGTTTGTGAGCTTCCATTGGTCTGTCGCGCGCGCGATCTTGAGACTGACATAACTGTCAATCGGGTTGCGCGTCAGTACAATTTTTCCGCAGCGCGGATTGGAAAGGATACCGGACAGGATCCGAGGGTCGTGATCATGGAAATATCTGAACCCGCCAAGTGTGTTTGGTTGTTCCTTGATAACCCGAAGCAAACGTTCCGGGTTGTCCTCTCGCTGGCGTTGGGTGACGCCGAGTAGGTTTTCACGATTGGGGTAGCCGATAAAATTCGGATTGAATGCTTCGCCGTGGCATTGAACGCCGCTGATTTGGTTCAAGTAATCTTCGAGCAGGTTCGAGCCGGTGCGCATGTCGGCAAAGAGGACAAAGCTTTCAAACGCATTGGGCACCTTATTTCTTCACCAGGTAAGGGCGCTGTCGGACATGTCCACGCGCGTCATGTGCCATAACGGGATCAACCGGGAAATCACCCATAAGGTACGGGTGCATGCCCTGGTTTTTGAGGTTTTGCAGGAATTGCCCGAAGCCTGTCAGATCAACCATCAAAGGCGCTTCGGTCAACCGCCGATTGGGTTGAAACCCAATCTCGTCAACGATGACTTGGATGGCCTCCATCGGGCTTTCGATGAACTCTGCCATGGTCCATATCCGCATGCGGCATTTCGAGTAGGGCGACCGCAACGCATCCAGCATCTCGGTCTCGATTTTCTGAAGGTTTGCGGCCTCGCGGCGCAGGTCGGAAAAGCTTCTGTTTGATTGAAACAAAGGGATCGCCCATGCGCCGCTGATCACGGAAACCTGTGCGTTGGCGTCTTTGGCGATGTCCCATATCACATGGCGCGTGCTGTTCGGACCCAGCTGAAAACACTGCCGTTCGCCACGGGTGTTCCACAGCAGGTTGGTCAGGAACATCTTGGGATCGTAGTCGCGCAGCGTCGGGTTGCTGGACAATGCGCCGTCGATGACGCTCTGCCCATCGGCAAAATGCGCTTTGTCGGGAGCAAAGATATGACCGTGCACGCGCGCGCCTGTGACTTGCGCAAGCCAAGGTTCGAAATCGGTAAACAGTTCGGTGAAACCCTGAAATACCGAATACTTGGCGGCCGTCACACCGTTTTCCCAATCTTCGTTGGGATGTCGGCTTTGCATGTAGAGGCCTGGCCTGCCGCGTGTACGGCGATCAACAGCTTTGGCAAAGATGCGGTCGAT
>CAZCOX010000143.1:0-8228 GCA_964500115.1 uncultured Rhodobacterales bacterium | reverse complement strand
TGTGTCCTGATGCCAAACACCGCACGGGGCGGCGGCATCAGCCGCAAGATCACCAACGCGCCGGACCGCAAGAAGCTAAAGGAAATCGCAAGCTCCATCGACGTGCCGCAGGGCGCGGGACTGATCATTCGGACCGCGGGTGCCAAGCGCACCAAGACAGAGATCAAGCGCGACTACGAATACCTGCAGCGCCTTTGGTAGCAGATCCGCGAACTGACACTTAAGTCGATTGCGCCTGCGAAGATCTACGAAGAAGGCGACTTGATCAAACGCTCGATCCGCGATCTCTATAATCGCGATATCGACGAGGTGTTGGTGGAAGGCGAACGCGGGTATCGCATCGCCAAAGACTTCATGAAAATGATCATGCCGTCCCACGCCAAGAACGTGAAACACTACACCGAAGCCATGCCGCTGTTCGCGCGCCATCAGGTGGAATCGTACCTGTCGGGCATGTTCAACCCGACGGTGCAGCTTAAGTCCGGTGGCTACATTGTTATCGGCGTGACCGAGGCTTTGGTGGCCATCGACGTGAACTCCGGACGGGCCACGAAGGAAGGCTCGATCGAAGACACGGCGCTCAAGACCAACCTTGAAGCGGCGGAAGAAGTGGCACGCCAGTTGCGCTTGCGCGACCTTGCGGGTCTCATCGTGATCGACTTCATCGACATGGACGAGCGCAAGAACAACAACGCCGTTGAAAAGCGCATCAAGGACAAGCTCAAGAACGACCGCGCGCGTATTCAGGTTGGCCGCATTTCTGGCTTTGGCCTTATGGAAATGAGCCGGCAGCGTTTGCGCCCCGGCATGATCGAGGCGACGACTCAGCCGTGCCCGTCGTGTCATGGCACCGGTTTGATCCGGTCGGATGACAACATGGCGCTGCAGGTTCTGCGCCAGATCGAGGAAGAGGGCGTGCGTCGGCGGTCGCGTGAGGTGTTGATCAAGTGCCCGGTGAACATCGCGAATTTCCTGATGAACCAGAAACGGGAGCACGTCGCCCAGATCGAGGCGCGCTACGGCCTGTCTGTTCGCGTCGAAGGCGACGTGCATATGGTCAGCCCGGATTTCTCGATGGAGAAGTTCAAGACGGCAACCCGTGCCGTGCCGGAGGCAACCGCACCCGTTGTGTCCGTAGACACGTCCTTGATGGATCAGGTGGACGAAGACGCCGAAGCTGAAGAAGCCGAAGCCGCCGCAACAGAGGACGAGGATCAAAAGCCGAAGAAGCGCCGTCGTCGCTCCCGCCGTGGAGGTCGCGGGCGCAATCGGAACCGGGATCGCCAGGACGAGGGCGAAACGGTTGATGCGGCAGGTGACGAGGCGTCTGCCGAGGACACCTCGTCGGATCAGGTGGCTGAGCCAGAGGGTGTCGAGGCGACGACAGAGACGTCGGAGACATCGGTCGAAGAGAAGGCTGAGAAGCCGAAGCGGAAACGCACGCGGTCTTCCAAGAATGCTGCCGATGTTTCGTCGGGAGAGGCAGCTCCAGCGGAAGCCGAGGCCAAGTCTGGCGATGTGTTGGTAAAGGACGCACCCAAGGCAGAAGACGACGCGCCGAAGAAAAAACCGCGCACGCGGCGTAAGAAAGCTGTTGAGGCTGAGGCAGCCGTCTCGGACGCAGAGGTTTCTTCCGACGCGCCTTTGGAAGAAGAAGCACCGAAGAAAAAGCCACGGACCCGACGCAAGAAAGCTGAACCGGTGGTTGAGGCTACGGAAGAGGCTTCGGCTGAGGCTGTCGCTGAAGAGGCGACGGAAGCTGCGCCGAAGAAAAGGCCTGCACGCAAACCGCGTGCGAAAAAGGTAGCAGAGCCTGAGGTCGCAGCGGTTGCAGCCAAGGCGGTCGCAGACGCGCCCGCTCAGGAGCCGGTCGGCGCAGAAGCTGAAGTGGCACCTGTGGCCGAAACACCAACGGAAGAGGCCCCGAAGAAAAAACGCAAAGGTTGGTGGTCACTCAGCCGCTGATTATTTGGAAGCGACTTGTCGGATCAGGCCAAGCCTGATCCGACGCGGGCGCGATTTTAGGAAAATCGCGCGTTCGGGGGCGTTGCCCCCTCGGCCTTTGGCCTCACCCCCGCATATTTCTGAAAAGAAGAAGATCGGTTTTACTTTCGGCGGATGGTCCAGATCATCTCGGCACCGTCTTCCTGGCTTTCGAGCAGGGTGTGGCCCGCTTCGGTGCAAAAATGCGGAACATCGACAACTGCCGCCGGATCATCTGTACGCAAGGTAAGTTCGGCTCCGGACTCCATCCCCAAAAGGCGTTTGCGCGCTTTCAGGACCGGCAGGGGGCACAGCAGGCCAGTGGCATCAAGTGTTTCGTTCATATCTGCCGAATTAGGGGGCGCGTGCGGTGCTGTCCACCACGATCATGTGACTGACGGCCCCGTGACAGGGATTTGGGCTTGGCATATGTCGGGAACATGTTGGAATTCCAGATCATAGATGCGGCGCTGTTTCCTGCCATGAGCATTGCTTTGCTGGCGGGGGCGCTGTCGTTTCTCAGCCCTTGCGTGCTGCCCATCGTGCCGCCTTATCTGGCGTACATGTCGGGCGTGAGCGTGGCTGAGATCGAAGAAGGTGGCGAAGGCCGCCGCCGCGGCGTGATCGCTGCTTTGTTCTTCGTGTTGGGCTTGTCCACGATTTTTATCCTGTTGGGGTTCACCGCATCCGCTTTTGGTGCGTTCTTTTTGGAATACCAGACGCAGCTTGCCCAAGCCTCGGGAGTTGTCGTGATCCTGTTTGGCCTTCATTTCCTCGGGGTCTTCCGCATTCCGTTTTTGGACCAAGAGGCGCGGATCGAGGCGGGTGACAGCGGCGGGTCGGCCTTTGGTGCCTATATCCTTGGTCTGGCTTTTGCCTTTGGTTGGACACCCTGCATCGGGCCGCAACTGGGGGCGATCCTGTCTATGGCGGCGTCAGAAGCATCCGTGGCGCGCGGTACCGTGTTGCTGGCGGTATATGCGGCGGGTCTTGGGATTCCGTTTCTGTTGGCGGCGATGTTCCTGACCCGAGCGATGGGGGTGATGAACCGCATCAAGAAACACATGCGCAAGATCGAATTGGCGATGGGTGGATTGTTGGTAGTTGTTGGATTGGCGCTGTTGACAGGTGCGTTTTCCAGCTTTGCCTTCTGGCTCTTGGAAACATTTCCCGGGCTCGCGCTTCTGGGGTAAGGCAAATCCTTGAAGGATTTGCGAAAACTCTTTTCAAGAGTTTTACGCGCTGGATTTGGCCTTGAGCACAGATTTACCCAGCGTGACTGTGTAGGTTTCAAGCTCTGCAAGGGCTGCATCGACAGTTTTGGATTGACGCCTTTCAAGCCCCTCCACGATGGTTTCGTGTAGCCGCACAATCTCGGCGCGCGACCGGGCTGTGAAGGTGATCATGTTCATCAGCGGCTGCATCGCCTCAACGCTGCCTGCAAGGTGGTAGCTCAGCACTTCGTTTCCCGCGCTGTCGACCAAGGCGCGGTGGAAGGCAACGTCGGAGGCGCAGAACGCTTCGTCGGTCAGGTCAGGGTCTGACTGGCGGGCGATTTCGGTGCGCATTTTTTCCAGAGCTGTTGTCGTTCTTCGTTCGGCCGCCAATGCTGTACAGCTGCGCTCGAGCGCATATCGTGCCTCACATGCGACCTGAAAACTGACAGCGTTCATGCCGAGCAAAAGTGTGCTGGTGGTCACTTGCTGCGCACGGGCCTCTTCGTAGGACAGGTGGTTCACAAAGGCGCCGCCATAGGCGCCACGCTCGGTGCGGATCAGTGATTGCGCGGCCAAGCGTTTCAAAGCCTCGCGCACCGTGGCGCGAGAGACACCGTGCTGTTCGGCAAGCTCGGACTCGGATGGCAGGCGGTCGCCAACCAGCATGCGACCATCGACAATCGCGTTTCGGATGGCGTCGGCGATCTGGGCCGACAGGCTGGTGGGGCGCTTTGCATTTTCCATTTGTCAGACATTTAAATGTCTGACAGTTATGGGGTCAAGTGTGAGTCTCGGGGAGGGTGCCATGGCGGGCACACTGCGCACCATTGGTTGGCTGTCGTTCTTCGCGGCGATCCTCCTGGCGTGGGTGTGGCTCTACACGATGCGTGCCGGGATGGGGATCGACCTTATCGGGCGTCCCGGCCCTATGGCAGAGGCCATGCGCAACATGGATCCGCGCATGAATGCGTCTGTGCCAATGGCGGAGTTCTGGCCGCTGTTTTCGATGTGGGCTGTGATGATGGCGGCCATGATGATGCCGACCATGGTGCCGACATTGCGTGCCTACGAAGACCTGATGGCCAGCGCCAATGGCTCTCGTGCCGGTTGGGCCGGGGTGCTGCTGGGATATTTTGTCGTTTGGCTTGCATTTGCCGCTTTGATTGCAGCAGTGCAGCTTGCATTGCTCTTTGGCGGCATCATCGACATGCTGGGGATCGGCAAGACCCGGGCCTTTCAGGGCGGTTTGCTGATCCTGGTTGGCGCGTTCCAATTTACCCGTGCCAAGGAGGTGTGCCATGGCATCTGTCACAGCCCGATGAGCTATTTCCTGGGCAACTGGCGCACCGGGTTTGCTGGCGGTTTGCGCATGGGGCTTGGGCTTGGAGTATTCTGTGTTGGCTGTTGCTGGGGCTTTATGGCGCTGGGCTTTGTTGGCGGCGTGATGAGCCTTGCTTGGATGGGGCTGGCAACACTGTTCATGGTCATCGAAAAGCTGCCCCAGGTGGGGCATGTCGTAACAAAACCAATGGGCTTTGCCCTGATCATCGCAGGGATTGCGGTGCTCGGCTGGCCCGTTTTGATGGGAGGATAAGATGGCGGTAAAGAAACGCCCCGACGCGGACCGTTTGCCGGTCAGTCAGCGGATTGACCAGCGTATGGACAACCCGATGCGGCGCCGCATGACGCCGACGGAGTGGGAGATCAAGGGCGAGCTGTTCATGAACTGCTCGTGCGAGGTTGTCTGCCCCTGCGGGATCTCCCTTGGCCAGCATCCGCCCACCTATGGCTATTGCCAGACATGGTTTGCGATGCAAATCGACGAGGGCCATTTCGAGGGCGAAAGCCTGTCTGGTCTGAACGTCGCGTTGCTGATCGACATCCCGGGCCGCATGGCCGAAGGCAACTGGAAAGTGGCCGCCTATATCGACGACAGCGCCAGCGGAAAGGCCTATAATGGCCTTCTGCAAATCCTGTCGGGGCAAGCTGGGGGCAATACGGGCGTCTTTAACTTTCTTGTCTCCGAGATCCTGGGGGCCGAGCGCGAAAAGGTGATCATCGAAAAAGATGGCCGCCGCCGCAGGATTATTGTGGGGAAGAAGATTCAGGGTGAGATCGAGATGATCCCGGGCAAAGATCCGAATGTGCCGGTGTCGATGCAGAACACCCAATACTGGATGGGCCCCGTGATCTATCCGGCGGTTGGTCTGAAATCCAAAGTACGTGATTACGGGCGGGTTTGGGATTTGTCAGGCAAATCGGGCGATATCATCCCTGTGCATTGGACAGGCCCCGGACGCACATGATCGACGCGACCTATGTTGTGACCATGGCGCGCTATAATGCGTGGCAGAACACGCAGGTGCGCGCGGCGTTCGAGACGCTGTCGGATGCGGAACTGCGCAAAGAGCGCAAGGCTTTCTTTGGCTCTTTGTTCAAGACGGCCAATCACCTGCTTTGGGGTGACCAGATTTGGTTGCACCGCTTGGGTGCTGGCGATCCGCCCGAGACGATGGAGCATCTGGAGTTGACGCCTACGCCAGCTGTTTGGGCGGGCGAGCGTTACAAGACAGATGCGCGGATTCTGCATTGGGCGGACAGCCTTGATGCGGTGGACCTGCATGGGGACATAACCTGGACATCGATGATGATGAACAAAACCTTTGTGCAGCCCATGTCGCTTTGCGTTACGCATTTCTTTAATCACCAGACGCATCATCGCGGGCAGATCCACGCGATGCTGACCGCCGCCGGGGCTACCGCGCCGGTGACCGATCTGGGGTTCATGCCCGAGGCGGGGCCATGGCTGGGCTGACGGGTGTCGCTCGCGCCTGCGCGCCTCGCCCCACCCGCCATCCCGCATCTTGAAGGAGCCAAGACTATGGCGTTGATCTCACCCTCACGACGGCTGCGCCGCACGCCGTTTTCCGACGGTGTCGAAGCCGCAGGAGTTAAAGCCTACACGGTTTACAACCGGATGTTACTGCCCACGGTGTTTCGGTCTGTCGAGGAGGATTACCACCACCTGAAGTCGGCCGTGCAGGTCTGGGACGTGGCCGTTGAACGTCAGGTCGAACTGCGCGGGCCGGATGCCGGGCGCTTGATGCAGATGCTGACGCCCCGCGATTTGCGTTCGATGCTACCCGGGCAGTGCTTCTACGTGCCGATTGTCGATGAAACCGGCGGCATGCTGAACGATCCGGTCGCTGTCAAACTGGCCGAGGACCGGTGGTGGATCTCGATTGCCGACAGTGATCTGTTGTTCTGGGTCAAGGGCATTGCTTACGGCTATCGGTTGGATGTGTTGGTGCACGAGCCGGATGTGTCGCCGTTGGCGGTTCAGGGACCGAAGTCCGATGATCTGATGGCCCGGGTGTTCGGCGACGACGTGCGCAGCATTCGGTTCTTCCGCTTCAAGATGCTTGAGTTTCAGGGGCGGCAACTGGCCGTCGCCCGGTCTGGCTACTCGCGGCAGGGCGGATACGAGATTTACGTCGAAGGCAGTGAATTGGGCATGCCGCTTTGGAACGCCTTGATGGAAGCGGGCAAGGATCTGGACGTTCGGGCCGGGTGCCCCAACGGGATTGAGCGGGTCGAGGGTGGTTTGCTGAGTTACGGCAATGACATGACCAGTCGCAACACGCCGCACGAATGTGGGTTGGGCAAGTTCTGCAACACGCAGACGGCGATTGGCTGCGTCGGGCGCGACGCACTTTTGCGGGTTGCGCAGGAAGGGCCGGTGCGCATGGTGCGCGCGATCGAGATTTTTGGGGGTCCGGTGCCGACCTGTGATCGTGCCTGGCCGCTCATGGCCGGCGACAAAATGGTCGGGCGAGTGACGAGCGCGGCGTGGTCGCCGGATTTCAATACCAATGTGGCCATTGGCATGGTGCGTATGACACATTGGGACGAAGGCACGGATTTGGATGTGGTCTTGCCGGACGAGGTGCGGGCCGCATCGGTCTGGGAGACGTTCTGGGTTTGAGATCGGGGGAGCGAGAGGCCAGCCTCTCGCGCTCTCCGAGGTATTTTTGGCAAGAGGAAGGAAGAGGGGATGTTCAACGCATTGGTCGTCCGTAAGGACGAAGAAAGCGGTAAGACGTCAGCGGCGGTTGAAGAGATCGGCCTCGACGATCTGCCCGGCGGTGAGGTGACGGTTGCGGTCGAATACTCGACGGTGAACTACAAGGACGGGCTTTGCATTGGGCCGGGTGGCGGATTGGTTCGGAACTACCCGCACGTTCCAGGCATTGATTTTGCCGGCACGGTCGAAGCGTCCGATGACGACCGGTACAAGCCCGGTGACAAGGTGGTCCTGACAGGCTGGCGCGTTGGCGAAGCGCATTGGGGCGGATATTCGCAAAAAGCACGGGTGAAAGCGGACTGGCTTGTGCCGCTGCCGGACGGTCTGGATACGCGCGCGGCGATGGCTGTTGGGACGGCAGGGTTCACGGCGATGCTGGCGGTCATGGCGCTTGAGGATCACGGGATCAAAGACGGGCCGGTTCTGGTGACTGGTGCTGCGGGTGGTGTCGGGTCTGTTGCGACAGCGATCCTCGCCAATCTGGGGCATGAGGTGGCGGGTGTCACCGGGCGCCCTGATCAGGCGGAATACCTGAAATCCCTGGGTGCGACACAGATCGTGGCGCGGGACGAGATCAATGAAACCACCAAGCGTCCGCTCGAAAGCGAAAGCTGGGGTGGTTGTGTTGATGCGGTTGGTGGCGCGATGCTAGCGCGGTTGCTGGGCCAGATGAAATACGGGGCCTCTGTGGCGGCTGTTGGTCTGGCCGGTGGTGCCAACCTGCCTGCAACAGTCATTCCGTTTCTGCTGCGCGGTGTAAATCTGCTGGGCATCGACAGTGTGATGCAGCCTTATGACAACCGTGTTCGGGCTTGGCAGCGGATTGCCAAGGACCTGCCGATGGAAAAGCTTGAGGCGATGGTTCATCCTGCCACGTTGTCAGACCTGCCGCAGCTCGGGGCTGACATCCTGAAAGGCCAGGTACGCGGGCGCGTTGTGGTTGA
>CAZCOX010000142.1:1182-8475 GCA_964500115.1 uncultured Rhodobacterales bacterium | reverse complement strand
TTGGTGATGCTGCCGATCCATTCGGAATAGCCGCCAAAGAATGCCAGCGCGAGGAAGGCGGAGGCGATGATCACAAGTGGCAGGCCAAGAGAGCGCAGCACGGCGATCATCAAGACGGTCATGCCGATGGCCGACATGGTAATGTCGGTTGTTGTCCAAAGTCCCGGCCGATCCGCGATCTGAAAGCGGAACACGATCAGGTACAGGCAAGATGATACCCCAAGCACAACAAGTGCCCAGTCATACCACGGTATCCGGTTACGATGGCCGAACATCGGAAAGGCCAACGTGGCAAGAGCGATAGCAAAGGCAAGGTGCACAAAGCGCGCTTGCGCGACGATGTTGGCAAAGATGCTGATGCCCGTGGCCTGGGCAAGAACCCCGGGCACTTTGGAGGCGATGTAAAGCTGGAATATCGACCACGCGATACACAAACCAAAGATCAGTTTCGCGGCAAATGGCCCAGCATTGCGTGCGCCGGTATCGGCTTCTGCCACCATATCTTCGGCGGATTTTACGTCGCTCATTTCAAGCCCCCCAATCGGACAAGCGGTAGTCTTAGGCAAAACGCCAGCGCACCTGTTACAGATACGCTGGCGTCAGAGTTTCAGGACATCAAATGTCGCTTAGTTCATCAGGCCGAGTTCTTTGTACGCGCGCTCGGCACCGGGGTGCAGAGGAGCGGACAGACCATCGCTGATCATCTCGGCCGCGTCGAGGTTGGCGAACGCAGGGTGCAGGCCGCGGAAATCGTCGAGGTTCGACAGAACCGCCTTGGCAACAACATACGCTGTTTCTTCAGGCACATCTGCGGATGTCACGAACGTGGCACCAACACCAAAGGTCGTGGTGTCCGTGTCCGTACCGGCGTACATGCCGCCCGGAATGACCGCTGTCCGGTAGTAAGGGTTGTCGGAAACCAGCTTGTCGATCGGCTCGCCTACAACGGAAACCAGCTTTACATCGCAGGTTGTTGTGGCTTCTTTGATCGCCGCTGCCGGGTGACCAATGGTGTAGATCATCGCGTCGATATTGTCGTCGCAGATCTGCTTGGCCATTTCAGAGCCTTTGTACTCTGTTGCCAGAGCAAAGCTGTCCATACCCATGCCAAACGCTTCCATCACAACTTCCATTGTTGCGCGCTGACCGGAACCGGGGTTGCCGACATTGACGCGCTTGCCCGCAAGGTCTTCGAACTTTTCGATGCCACTGTCACCGCGAACGATCAGCGTGAACGGCTCCGGGTGGACCGAGAACATGGCGCGGATTTCGGGGAATGGGTTGTCCGAGAATTTGGACGTGCCGTTGTACGCGTGGTACTGCCAGTCAGACTGCGCGACGCCAAACTCAAGCTCGCCAGCTTTAATGGTGTTGATGTTGTAGACCGAGCCGCCGGTCGATTCCACCGCGCAGCGAATGCCGTGGTCGCGGCGGTCGCGGTTCACCAGACGACAGATCGCGCCACCTGTTGGATAATAGACGCCTGTCACACCACCAGTGCCGATGGAAATGAATTGTTGATCCTGGGCTGCCGCCGCACCGCCAAGCGTCAGAGCCGCCGCCGCGATGAGTCCGCCAAAGAAATTCTTCGTTTTCATGTGTACTCTCCCTAGTCTCGCAGCGTTCGTTGACGCTGCACACCTGCAAAGCGTCCTAAAACTCGCCCCGGATGTCACGTGGAAAAAGAATCTTTTTTCGTCACATCCTGCGGTGTCAGCGGTTGGACTCCCTTTGGATGGACGTAACCATCTAATTTCAAATGACAAATCTTGGCTTATTGCAATTGCATGCGCTCACGCGACCATCAATGGAAGCTATTCGAACAAGGCAATTGACAGGGCCGTATGTTATCGCACAACTGGCAAACGACATCGTAAATCGCGACATCACACAGCAGGCCCCAAAATGAGTCACGTGTTTCCCCGCCAGATCACGGCACCGCCGATTAAGGCTGTTTCCAGCGAAGGGTGCTACATCATTGATGAGGCTGGGAAACGGTATTTTGACGGCTCCGGCGGTGCTGCTGTCTCATGCCTTGGCCATGGCGATCCGGAAGTGGTGGCGGCAATCAAAGCCCAAACGGAAACCATGGCATATGCGCATACCGGTTTCTTTACGAGCCAGCCTGCCGAAGACCTTGCAGACCTTTTGATTGCACACGCGCCTGCCGGTCTTGATCGCGTGTATTTCGTGTCTGGCGGATCAGAAGCGGTGGAAGCGGCGCTTAAACTGGCGCGGCAGTATCACCTTGAAAATGGCGAACCCCAGCGGCGTCACGTGATCGCGCGTCGTCAAAGCTATCATGGCAATACGCTCGGTGCTTTGGCCACTGGCGGCAACCAAATGCGGCGGGCGCAGTTCGAACCGATCCTCATCAACGTGTCGCACATTGCGCCGTGTTACGAATATGTCGACAGGTCTGACGATGAATCCGCTTACGAGTATGGCCAGCGCGCGGCGCAGGAACTTGAGGACGAGATCCTGCGCTTGGGTAAGGACAGCGTCATGGCGTTTGTCGCAGAACCCGTCGTTGGCGCAACACTGGGTGCGGTGCCTGCGGTTGAGGGCTATTTCAAACGCATTCGCGAGATTTGCGACACCTACGGCGTTCTGTTGATCCTCGACGAAGTCATGTGCGGCATGGGGCGTACCGGGCACCTTTTCGCCTGTGATGCCGAAGGCGTATCGCCTGATATTCTTTGCATCGCAAAGGGGTTAGGCGCTGGTTACCAACCCATTGGCGCAATGCTCTGTTCCAAATCGATTTATGACGTGATCGGAAACGGGTCAGGTTTCTTCCAGCATGGCCACACCTATATCGGTCACCCCGTAGCCTGTGCAGCCGGGTTAGCCGTGGTCAACGCCTTTTTAGAGCGCGACCTGATGACGAGCGTTGCAAAGCGTTCGACAGAGGTGTTTGACGGTTTGCGATCCACCCTAGGCCAACACGCGCATGTCGGTGACATTCGGGGGCGCGGTTTGTTCATTGGGCTAGAGATTGTCGAAGATCGAGAAACCAAAAAACCGTTCGACGCGTCCCGCAAAATCGCAGGCAATCTCAAAAAAGCGGCGTTTGAGGCCGGTTTGATCTTTTACACGATGGCAGGCACGCGCGACGGCAAATCGGGCGACCACATCCTTCTCGCGCCGCCGTTTACGATGTCAGAGGCGCAGGTTTCAGAGCTTGTCTCGAAGGTCGAAACGGCCGTAACGACCGTTTTGCCGACGTGGGTGGATCAAAAGAACGCCTGAAGCCCGGTCTGCGCACGGCCAAGGATCAGGGCGTGCACATCGTGGGTGCCCTCGTAGGTGTTCACCGTCTCAAGGTTCTGCGCGTGACGCATCACGTGGTATTCGGCCATGATGCCGTTGCCTCCGTGCATATCGCGGGCGTGACGCGCGATCTCTAACGCTTTGCCGCAATTGTTGCGTTTGATCAGGCTGATCGCTTCTGGCGCGGCTGTGCCCGCGTCAAGCATGCGACCCACCTGTAGGGCAGCGTGCAAGCCCAGCGTGATTTCCGTCTGCATGTCCGCCAGCTTCTTTTGGAACAGCTGGGTTTGCGCCAATGGGCGACCAAACTGCGTGCGGTCGAGCCCGTATTGACGGGCGCGGTGCCAGCAGTCTTCTGCAGCGCCCATGACACCCCAGGCAATGCCATACCGTGCGCGATTTAGGCAGCCAAACGGGCCCTTCAGGCCTTCTACGTCGGGCAAAAGCGCGTCCTCGCCGACTTCAACATTCTCCAGCACAATCTCGCCGGTGATCGACGCACGAAGCGACAGCTTTCCGTCGATCTTGGGAGCCGACAGACCTTTGGCCCCCTTGTCGACCAGAAACCCCCGTATCTTGCCGCCATGGGCGTCGGACTTGGCCCAGATGATGAACACATCTGCAATCGGGCTGTTCGAGATCCACATCTTGGCCCCGTTCAGAACGTAGCCGTCCGCGGTCTTGGTCGCGGTTGTTTTCATACCCGCTGGGTCAGATCCGGCATCCGGTTCCGTCAGTCCGAAACATCCGATCAGCGTGCCTGCCGCGAGGCCGGGCAAGTATTTCTGTTTCTGGTCTTCGGTGCCGTATGCGTTGATTGGATACATCACCAGCGAGCTTTGCACGCTCATCATCGACCGATAGCCGCTGTCGACACGCTCCACTTCGCGCGCAACCAACCCGTACGTCACATAACCGGCACCAAGCCCGCCGTATTCCTCGGGTATCGTGATACCCAACAGGCCCATTTCGCCCATTTCGGCGAAAATCTCGGGGGCGACGCCTTCGTTCAGATACATGTCCGACACCCGTGGCAGAAGCTTATCGCTGGCATAAGCAGCGGCGCTGTCGGCCACCATGCGCTCGTCTTCGCCGAGTGCTGCACGCAAGGCCAGCGGGTCTTCCCAGTCAAACTTGGCGAGCGATGGACCGTGGCCGGACTGTGATGCGTCTAACATATGCTGTGCCTTTCGAGTGAGTGGGATTGCGCTCTGTTCTACGCGAGCTGTTTGCCCGGAGACAAGTAGGTCGGGTCAGCCGGAACTGCGATCAAGAACGGCCCCTTGGTTGCGCGCGCCTCGGCAACGGCTGCGACAAAGGCTTCCTGATCCGTGGCCTTGCGTGACGGGACGCCAAACGATTTCGCAAACGCGCAAAAGTCAGGGTTGGTCAATTGCGTGCCAGAAACCCGGTCGGGGTATTCCCGTTCCTGGTGCGCGCGAATGGTGCCGTAACGCGCATTGTCGATGACAATCACGGTCAGGTTAAGGTTGTGATGGACGGCAGTCGCCAACTCCTGACAAGTCATCATGAAGCAGCCGTCACCAGCAAAGGCGATCACGTCTTTGTCTGGGTTCAGATAGGCAGCGGCAAGGGCCGCAGGCAATCCGTAGCCCATGGAGCCGGAGGTGGGGGCAAGTTGCGAATTACGCGCGCGGTACTTGTAGAAGCGGTGCACCCATCCCGCATAGTTTCCTGCGCCATTGCAGATGATGGCATCCGGCGGAAGCGTTTCGGCAAGATGCGCGATCATCGGGGCCATTGGGTCTTCGGGCACTGAGGCTGGAGCGCTAAACTCAAGGTACGCTTGGTGCAGTGACGCAGTCCGTCCTGTAAACCGATCCGGTGCAATCGGTGCCCAGTCCGCCACGGCCCGACAAAAGCTTTCGAAATCGGACACCAGCCCAATTTCAGGTTCAAACACGCGGCCAATCTCGTCGCCGTTGGGGTAGACGTGGACAAGCGCTTGATCCGGTACTGGCGCTTGCAGCAGCGAATACCCGTTTGTTGTCATCTCCCCAAGGCGTGGCCCAACAGCGATCAGAAGATCGGTTTCCGCCATGACGTTGGACAAATAGGGCGGCGTACCGACACCGTAATGCCCGATGTAATTAGGGTGCATATTGTCGATCAGGCTCTGACTTCTGAGTGATACGGAAACAGGCAATGCCTGAGTTTCCGCGAATTGCGCCAGCGCAGTGCGCGCCTCGGCTGTCCATCCGCTGCCACCTGCCATAATCAGTGGACGTTCTGCCGCGGCGATACGATCGCGCAAGGCGCTCAATGCGTCGCCTGATGGCGCATGCCGCGGCGCTGAGGCACGCCTCGGCGCCAACGGTCGCGTAATCTCGTCGTAAAGCATGTCCTCGGGCAGGGCGAGAACGACCGGCCCGGGTCGCCCCGACATGGCAACCCTGAATGCGCGGCTGACAAATTCCTGCATCCGCGACGCGTCGTCGATCTGAGCCACCCATTTCGCCATCTGGCCAAACATGCGGCGGTAATCAATCTCCTGAAAAGCCTCGCGTTCGATCATATCGCGCGCCACCTGACCGATGAACAGGATCATCGGGGTCGAGTCCTGATAAGCGACATGCACGCCGGCGCTGGCATTTGTCGCCCCCGGTCCGCGCGTGGCAAAGCAAATACCAGGTCGCCCGGTCATTTTGCCATAGGCATCCGCCGCCATCGCGGCACCGCCTTCCTGCCGGCACGTGATGAAGTCGATTTCGCCGTCGCGGCCATAAAATGCATCCAGAACGGGCAGGTAGCTTTCCCCGGGAACTCCAAACACCGCTTTCGTGCCTTGGGCAACAAGCAGATCAACCAGATGATCTGCGGCTCGGATTTGCGGACGGGGCGATGTCATAGGCGCGATCTTTATGCTGCGACAAACTCCGGCGACGGTAGTCAGGTTCGATGCCCTGCGCAATCCGCAAGGCTATGCCAACAATTGCAGAAACCACGACTCAAACGCCAATTGCAATTCAGGTTGCGCCGTCGGCTTTTTGGCAAGGAAATAGCTTTCCTGCGCCTCGAATTCTCCAAAAGGCAAAACGCTGACGCAACCATCTTCCACCGCCTGTCGAGAGATAAGGCCATGGCACAACGCAATGCCCGCACCGCCTTTGGCAAGGTTCACGGCGATGCCATGCGTATCGACCAAAAAACTGTGGTCGAGTGGCATGGCTGGCTGCTGTGTCCGACCAAGGTCAGCCCAGCCAAGGGACAGACCAACGGGCTGGATCAGCGGAAATCTCGAAACGTCAGTCCAATCGTTAATCTGCGCAGCGATGGACGGTGCTGCAACGGCGTGCAGATGATTTGGCGACAACCGTTGGGCATCATGCCCGACCACACTCGGCGGGCCAAATCGAATCTCGATATCGGCGTCGATTGACACAAAATCATCAGGCCAGATCGCAGTTTCCAACTGAATGATCACGTCGGGATAGGTGGACTGAAATCCGGCGATGTTCGGGGCCAGGATCCAGTCTACGATGCTGTCCGACGTCGCAATTGTCAGACTTGGCTTGCGCGTCTCAGGTAGAAACCGCTGTGTCGCGGTTTTGAGTGTCGACATCGCCGCAGCGACATCCGGCACCAATAGCCGCCCTGCTTCCGTCAAAACGAGCGCGCGGTGCCCTCTCACAAACAACTGGGTGCCAAGTCGCTCTTCAAGAGCTCTTACGTGCTGGCTGATTGCAGATTGCGTCAGGCCAAGTTCATCAGCCGCCAAGGTGAAGCTGAGATGCCGTGATGCCGCTTCAAACGCGCGGAACCATGTAAGGGGAGGGAGCGATTTGGACATGAACACGCATTAACAAATTTAATGGCATCATGTCATTTTCTTTCGTTTGTTGCGCAGCACGATGCTGCACTAGTGTCCCGCCATTGGGGTGGAGATGCCATGCAGCCGGAAATTCGAAAAATCGTGAGCTTTCAGGAAGATGTCCTGATTGAGGGGTTCAAACCGGCAGAGACGCCTTGGAGCCTTTTTGCTGTGGCGGCGGTTGTGAC
>CAZCOX010000142.1:0-1082 GCA_964500115.1 uncultured Rhodobacterales bacterium | reverse complement strand
CCGATCCAAATCCCGCTGATGGACAAGAATGATGTCGGGCGGCGGTCGCACTACCTGACCGTGCATTTCGCCATTCCCGACGCGCCCCGCGCGGATGAGTTGGTGATCGCGTTGGGGGCCGCCACCTCCGGCCGCCCGCACCATCGGATCGGTGATCGCTACCAAGACCTCAAGGATTTGGGACATGACCTGGACAATCCAGCCGCGGTCTGAAGGGGCAGGCGGGCTTGCCTATTGGCGAACCGGTTCGGGCCCCGTTCTTATCCTGATCCATGGCGTTGGATTGCGGGCAGAGGCTTGGGCCGGGGTCGTTCCCACGCTGTCCGGGCATTTCGATATTCATTGCGTGGACATACCGGGCCATGGCGTTTCGGCGCTGCGGAATGAACAGTCGCTCGACAATTACGTGGATCGCTTTGAAGCCTTCGCGTCGGGTTTCGGCGGGCCGATCTTTGTCGCAGGCCATTCGATGGGGGCGATGATCACGCTCGAACTGGCAGCGCGCATGCCAGAGCACGTGGCCGGCATCGCAGCGCTTAACGCGATCTACCGCCGATCACCGGAAGCCGCCAAAGCCGTCCAGCAGCGCGCGGCTGCGTTGCGATCAGACGAAGTAACTTCACCGGATGGGACTCTGACCCGGTGGTTTGGTGATGCGCCCGAAGGCGCATTGGCCACAGCGCGGGTTACCTGCAAAGACTGGCTGACGAACGCCGATCCTGTCGGATATGCAACCGCCTATTCCGTTTTCGCGCATCACGACGGTCCGTCTGATGCATTGTTAAAAAACCTGACATGTCCCGCGCTTTTCCAGACAGGAGAAGCCGACGCCAATTCAACGCCGGAGATGTCGCGCCGGATGGCGGCCCTAACAAGGCAAAACCATGCACAAACCGTTCCGGGTGCCGCACACATGATGCCCATGACGCACCCTGATGCGGTCGCAGACGCCTTGCTCAAAACCTTTCAACCACATCTGTCAAAGGGGTAACGATATGGAGTTTTCACTCTTCGCGCATATGGAACGCCTTGATGCCTCGCAGGATCATCAGACGCTCTACGATGAATTCATCGGCCTCTGC
>CAZCOX010000141.1:0-8492 GCA_964500115.1 uncultured Rhodobacterales bacterium | reverse complement strand
AATCAAGACGTGATCGACGCCTATCTTGGCGTGCCGCATTGAGGGATCAGGCATGTTAGCAGATATTTTCATCAACCCCTTTGTGGACATGTTCCAAGCGCCGGACTTCCTGTTGCAGGTGCTATGGGAGGGTCTTGTCTCTGGCATCCTCTACGCCCTGATCGCGTTGGGGTTTGTTCTAATCTTCCGCTCCAGCCGGATCTTCAACTTTGCCCAGGGCATCATGGTGGTGTTTGCCGCCCTGACATTGGTTGGCCTTTTTGCGATGGGCGTGCCGGCGTGGATCAGCGTCGGTCTCACTTTGGCGGTAATGTTTGTGCTTGCGGTTGCCATTGAGCGGGTGGTTTTGCGGCCTTTGGTCGGTCAGCCCGACATCATTCTGTTCATGGCTACTATTGGTATCACGCTGTTTCTGATTGGCTTTGGCGAGACGATTTTTGGCGGCGAAAACAAGGTGATGATTACCGAGGAGTTGGGCATTCCAACGGGTGACACGGTGCTGGAGCCATGGGGTGGTCTGCTAATCCTGCAGCACCTCGACATCACTGTTGTGATTGTCGCCACGCTGCTGGTGCTGGGTTTGCTGGCCTTCCTCAACTACACGCAAATGGGCCGCGCCATTCGGGCGCTGGGCGATGACCACCAAGCGGCCTTGTCCGTTGGTATATCGCTTCAAACGATCTGGGTGCTCGTCTGGTTCATTGCAGGGATCATAGCGCTGGTTACCGGGATTGCTTGGGGCGCGCGAGCAGGGGTCAGCTTTGCGCTTGAGGTGATCGCTTACAAGGCGCTTCCGGTTCTTATGCTTGGCGGGCTGGAAAGCATCGCGGGCGCCATCATTGGTGGTTTGATGATTGGCATTCTTGAAAAGCTCTTCGAGATCTACTGGGGGCAACCTCTGCTAGGGGGCAATACTGAGACGTGGTTTGCCTTCGTATTGGCGCTGATCGTGCTGTTGTTCCGTCCGCAAGGTCTGTTCGGAGAACGCATCATCGAAAGGGTCTAGAGCAGCGCGTTGCGCGCTGCGAAATTCCACGTTTCGAGATCAATGAAAGACAAACACAAATGGCCAAACTCATCGCAATCCTCAATGTCATCGCCTGGTCCGGCTTTTGGGCATTTGGCTATCTCGCGTTGAGCAGCGGTACAAACGCCAGCGGGCAAACAGTGGTTGCTGTATTGCTGGCAGCCCTCGGCGGCGCGGCGGGTCTTTGGGCCTATTTCTGGCTGGTCCGTCATTCGGAAGCTTCCGGCTATGCGAAACCGCGCAATCGCGCCGTTATTCAAGAAGAGGAGGTCGCCTGATGCTCTATCGCACGGCGGGCCAGTTCAAGACGAGTTACACGGCGGACCAGGCGCTTTTCCCGGTTCGGCAAGACGCCATCCTGCTTGGCATTATCCTGCTGTTCGGTTGGGTGATTTTTCCTCTGACTGCATCTGAATTCACCTTCCAGACGCTGCTTATCCCGATCCTGATCTACGCGTTGGCCGCGATGGGGCTTAACATCCTCACCGGCTTTGCCGGTCAGCTGAGCCTTGGCACCGGCGCATTTATGGGCGTGGGCGCCTATGCTTGCTACAAGATGGTGACGATCTTCCCGGAGATGAACCCGATCCTTGCGATCCTGATGTCTGGCTTTTTCAGCGCCGGCATTGGCGTCGTCTTTGGTATCCCAAGTCTGCGCATCAAGGGGTTCTATCTGGCGATTGCAACGCTGGCTGCGCAGTTCTTTCTTGTTTGGCTGTTCGAGAAATGGTCGTGGCTTTACAACTACAACGCTTCTGGCGCGATCCAGGTGCCGAACCTCGAGATGTTCGGCGTCTTTGTCTCGGGGCCGCAAGCTGCCTCGGTCACAGAATACTATATCGTCCTCTTTGTCGTAACGCTGCTGTCGATCCTCTGCATCAACCTGACACGCGGCAATCTGGGGCGCACATGGAAAGCGACCCGCGATATGGATATCGCGGCGGAACTGATCGGCATCAATCTGATGCGGTCAAAGCTGACGGCCTTTGCCGTCTCAAGCTATGTCGTTGGTGTTTCCGGCGCGCTCTACGTGTTCATGTGGAAAGGCGCTGCTGAGCCAAACGTGTTCGATATCCCGCTGAGCTTTCAGGTGCTGTTCATCGCCATTATCGGCGGCCTTGGATCCATCATGGGCAATTATCTTGGGGCGATCCTGATTGTCGGCTTGCCGGTCGTATTGAACGTTGTTGCAGAGACAGAAGTGTTCGAGATGTCGTTTGGTGCTGCGGCGTTGCTGGTCGCCCTAATTGCCGTCGCGGCCTTTCTGTCGTGGATTGCACGTAGCATGTGGGGGATCGCAGCAGCACTTGGGTTTGGCGTGATCACGTTGATCTACGGCTATGCGCAGCTTCAGGGCTTCCGCATTGAATCGGCCTTGATCGAGCATATCAACATCATGATCATCGGTGGCTTGATCATCTTTTTCCTGATTATCGAACCCCATGGATTAAACCAGCTTTGGCGGTTGATCCGCGAGAAACTCATCATCTGGCCGTTCCCGCACTAGGGCGCGACCCAACAATAAGAACCAACCGAAAAACCCCAATGGGAGGACAACCATGAAACACTTTACCAAACTGGCCGCAGCGGCAGCGCTGGGTACGGTCATGGGCACGGCGGCGGTCGCCGAAAGCCTGTATACGCCAAACCTCGCCTACCGGACCGGGCCTTTCGCGGCGACAGGTATTCCGCTGATGAATGGTCAGGCGGATTACATGACGCTGCTTAACGAACGCGACGGCGGCATCGGTGGCGTGGCCATCGACTTTGAAGAGTGCGAAACCGGCTATTCCACCGAAAAGGGTGTGGAATGCTATGAGAAGACCAAAGGCAAGGCGATTGTCACGCAGCCTTGGTCAACAGGCATCACGCTGCAAGTTCTGCCCAAGACCAATGTTGATGAGATCCCGATCCTTGCACCGGGCTATGGCTTTTCGCCAATGGCCGACGGCAAGGTGTTCCAGTGGGCGTTCAATGTGCCGTCCGGTTATTGGGACGCAGCGGACATGATTGTTCAGTACCTTGAACAGGATGGTTCGCTCGACGGCAAGAAGATTGCGTTCCTGCACCTTGATCATCCATACGGCAAAGAGCCGCTTCCGCTCTTGGAAAAGCTGGCTGCCGAAAAAGGGTTTGAGCTTCTGCCGATCCCGGTTGGTTTGAAAGAGATGCAGAACCAGTCCGCGCAGTGGCTGCAGATCCGCCGTGAGCGCCCGGACAACGTTGTTATGTGGGGCTGGGGCGCGATGAATGCTGGCGCCATCACCGAGGCGGTGAAAACCAAGTACCCGATGGAAAACTTCATCGGCGTCTGGTGGGCCGGTCACGATGCTGACCTCAAACTCGTTGGCGACGAGGGCAAAGGTTACAAGTCGATTTCCTGGTCGTTCCCGAACCCGGATGCGCCTGTCATGCAGGAGATCAAGGAAAAGGTTTTTGACGCGGGTCTGAGCCAGTCCAACGAAGAAGAGATGAACGGCGTTTTCTACGGCCGTGGAATCGTCATGTCGATGATCCTGGCCGAAGCGATTCGCGGTGCGCAGGAGCAGTATGGGACCGCCAAGATCGACGCGTCTCAGCTGCGCTGGGGTCTTGAGAACTTGAACATCACCGAAGAGCGTCTCGAAGAGCTTGGTATGGCTGGCATGGTGCCACCGTTTTCCACATCTTGCGCCAACCATACCGGTAACTCCGGCGGTTGGATGCTCGAGTGGGATGGCGCGAAGTTCGTCAAGGTCTCTGATCATCTGACGCCGAACGTCGATGGCTATGCTGATCTGATCGCGTCCGCCGCTGCTGATTACGCGACAGCCAACGCGCCTTGGGCGATGAACGAAGAGTGCTCGGCCACCAACTAAGGCCGACAGGCTCCCGGCGGTTCGCCAAGACGCCGCCGGGGGCGTTTGCATATTTTTGAAAAGAAGAAGAGCCATGTTGGACGCCGGACCCACCGACGAGACGCTGCTTGAAGTCAACAATATCGAGGTGATCTACAACCACGTGATTCTCGTGTTGAAAGGTGTGAGCCTGACCGTTCGCAAAGGCGGCATCACGGCTTTGCTCGGCGGCAATGGTGCGGGAAAAACGACAACGCTGAAGGCGATTTCCAACCTTCTCCACTCAGAGCGCGGCGAGGTCACAAAGGGTTCGATCCTCTATCAGGGCGAACGCGTGCAGGACCTTGACCCTGCCGCATTGGTCAAGCGCGGCGTAATCCAGGTGATGGAAGGGCGGCACTGCTTTGAACACCTTACAGTTGAGGAAAATCTGCTAACCGGCGCCTATACGCGTCGCGATGGCAAGGGCGCCATCGAAGCGGATCTGGACAAGGTTTATTCCTATTTCCCGCGCTTGAAGGAGCGGCGCAAATCGCAGGCTGGCTACACATCTGGTGGCGAGCAACAGATGACGGCGATTGGGCGAGCGCTGATGTCAAAGCCTGAAACCATCCTGCTTGATGAGCCTTCGATGGGCCTTGCGCCGCAGCTTGTTGAGCAGATTTTCGAGATCGTGAAATCGGTTAACGAAAACGAAGGCGTGTCTTTCCTATTGGCCGAACAGAACACAAACGTCGCGCTGCGTTATGCACATCAGGGGTACATCCTGGAAAGCGGGCGCGTTGTTATGGACGGACCGGCGGCTGAATTGCGGGAAAACCCGGACGTAAAGGAATTCTACCTTGGCATGTCGGACGACGGCCGCAAATCGTTCCGCGATGTGCGCTCGTACCGCCGCCGGAAACGTTGGCTGGCGTAATGACGGTTGGAACGGTTGGAGGCCACCCAGCAGCGCGTTTTTGCAAATGGACGACGCGCGCCGAGGAAGCGGGGCGTAAAGGTTTGAACCGGGTTACCCGCGCAGAGAGAGGATGACGAGATGAGCCGCTATTTCGATGATCTTGAAACCCGCAGCGCGGATGAACGGCGCGCAGCGCAGAACGCTGCATTTTTGAAACAGGTCGCCCGCGCACAGGCGGTTGAGGGATCGTGCCTTGTAGCGGACGGCGAAGTGTCGTCACTTGATGACATCACAAAGCTGCCAGTCTTGCGCAAATCGCAGCTTGTGGCGTGGCAGAAAGACAACCCTCCGTTTGGCGGGATGTCCGTCTCGAACATGGCGCATGTTTTTCAATCGCCGGGGCCGATTTATGAACCGGGTGGCGTTGGCCATGACTGGTGGCGGATGGGCAGGTTTTTGCATGCTTTGGGCATCGGACAGGGGGACATTGTTCAAAACTGTTTCGGGTATCACCTGACACCGGCGGGCATGATTTTTGAGAACGGCGCGCGCGCTGTTGGGGCGGCGGTCTTGCCAGCGGGCACTGGGCAGACCGAGCTTCAGGCGCAAGCCGCACATGATATCGGCATCACGGCCTATGCCGGCACGCCGGACTACCTCAAAGTGATCCTGGAGAAGGCCGGCGAGATGGCGTTGCCACTAAAGATCACCCGCGCCGCAGTTGGGGGAGGTGCCCTTTTCCCGTCGTTGCGTGCGTACTATGCGGATCGTGGCATTACATGTCGGCAATGCTACGCCACAGCGGATCTCGGTAACATCGCTTATGAGAGCGAAGCGGAAGAGGGCATGATCCTCGACGAAGGGGTGATCGTTGAGATCGTCACGCCGGGTACGGGTGAGCCTGTACTGGAAGGTGAAGTTGGGGAAGTTGTGGTGACCACGCTGAATCCGGACTACCCGCTGATCCGGTTTGCAACCGGCGATATGAGCGCGATTTTGAGCGGGCAAAGCCCGTGTGGTCGCACCAATACCCGGATCAAAGGCTGGATGGGACGTGCCGACCAGACCACCAAGATCAAGGGCATGTTCGTGCGCCCGGAACAGGTGGCGGCGCTGGTGGCCCGTCATGAAGAGATCGACCGCGCCCGCGTTATTGCCAGCCGGGACGGTGAAATGGATGTTATGACGGTCAAGATTGAAACGGCAGCACAAGATGCTGGGCGGTATGAGCCGAGCATTGTCGAGACGTTGAAACTCAAAGGCGCTGTAGAGCTGGTGCCGCCGGGTGCATTGCCGCGTGATGGGCTGGTGATTGAGGATATGCGCACGTACGACTGAGGTTCATTGCGCGAAATTCCCCACTGATATTGGATAACGGGCGATCTTCTTGTGATAGTCTTTTCGAACTATGGAGGGGATCCGCTATGAATCGTTTCGTTTTGTCTGCAGTTGCCGCGCTTGGCTTTGCCGCACCCGCCTTTGCGGGAAGCGAATTGTTGATCATTGCGAACGGTGACGGAGGCAGCGTTCAAAGATTAACTGACGGGCAAAGCCTGCGCCGCATCACGTCTGACTTGCGAGACCGGGATATCACCGCCAGCATCGCCACACGGACCGATACCGAAGGGATGTGGGATGCATTCCTGCGGTTTTCGCGTGCGTTGGATCGCACAACTGACGACGTCGCGATTGTGCTGACGGGTAAGTTTGTGACGACGCATACCGGCACTTACCTTATGCCCGCAAATGTTCAGCGCAGTCTAACACTAAGCGATGTGCTGGCTGAGGGATTTCCGGTCGATGCCGTGTATGCCGTTGCCGCCGAATATCAGGGGCGAGCGTTGGTGGTTGCCGGCGAGGAAACCAAAGACCTGCGTCTTGCGCCTGGTTTGAAAGCCTGGCTGCCGTTGCAGGATATTCCACAAGGCGTGTCCGTTGCCTACGGCAATGCCGACGCGGCCTCCCACTTTGCCAACCAGCTCGGGAAACGTGTCTCAACCGATCAGATGGCGGCGGCGCGGCGGGCCGGGCTGAAGTTTTCGGGTTATGTGCCGCCATCATTGGCCGTATTCGCACCAATCGAAGGCGACATTCCGACTGTGGTCGAAGAGGACACTGGTTTTTCCGATGCGGATAACGCGGCTTGGGACACCGCAATCAAAACGGACACCGAAGCGGCGTATGAAACCTACCTTCGGGCCTATCCAAGCGGTGCAAAAGCCCAGGAAGCGCGGCAGCGTTTGACTGCTATTCGTGCGGAGCCTTTCTATCGCGAAAAACAGATCGAAGCCGATCTGGCGTTGGACCGCGAGGCGCGCCGTGAGATTCAGCGCGACCTGTCTGTCCTTGGATACAACACGCGTGGCGTAGATGGTATTTTTGGCCCTGGCACACGCGGCGCGGTCAAGTCGTGGCAGGATGTGAACGATTACCGCGTTTCCGGCTATTTGAATGCGGATCAAATCAGCCGTCTGGACGGGCAGGCGGAACGTCGGCGCGCTGCGCTGGAAGAAGAAGCCCGCATTCGTCAGGCGCGTCTTGAACGTCGGGACCGGGCATATTGGGCCGACACCGGTGCGCGCGGGGATGAGCAAGGCTTTCGGGACTACCTGAAAGAATATCCGGACGGCATTTTCGCCGAAGTCGCGCTGGGCCAATTGGAGGAAATCGAAGCAGACCGCAGGGAAAAGGCCGCGAGCCTTGATCGTTCGCAATGGGAGAGAGCCCGCCATCTTGATACCGTCGAAAGCTATCGCGTGTACCTGCAAGAGATGCCAGATGGTGCGTTTGTCGAAGAGGCGCGTGCACGCGTTGACCGGCTCAATAGAAACGCAGGCAATGCCGCCATACAGCAAAAGGCACGTGCCGAAGAAAACTCATTGGGTTTGAACGCAGCCGCGCGCCGTCTGGCCGAAGTGCGGTTGCAACAACTCGGATTGAAGCCGGGTGTGGTTGACGGACGATTTGACGAGGCATCACGCCGCGCGATCCGACGGTATCAAGATGCCCGCAATCTGCGTGTGTCGGGTTATCTGGATCAAGCGACCGTGGTGCGTCTTATGGCGGACACTATCCTAAGATAGCGCCAGGTTCACGCGGGCCGGGCTTAGTCAAGTTCGGTCCAGGGCCAAGGTTTCACATTGCTGGCCGCTGTTTGATACCGTGCGGCCTTGGCGATCCAGATGCCAAGGTCCGTTCCAAAGTCAGACAGGCGTTGATTGGGTTGTTTGTTGTTCACAAGCATCACTACAAACTGCACAATCGTCATGACGCCAAGCACGGTCTGCGCGAGCGAAATCATGATCGCGATCAGGACCATGTAGACCAGCCGCTCCAGCATAGAGTCTGCCTTCTCGGGCTCGAATTGTTCGCCATGCATGCGCCCTGATACCTTGTCTTCGTCTGACGATGTCATCGTGGTGCTCCTTGCGAGTCGTGCTGTTTGACGGAATGTATGCCTTCTGACGCCAAGACGCCAACCTGCTTGCCCTCCGATCTGGCAGCATTACGCTTTCTTGAATGAACTCGCTTAAGACGTGCTCACCAACGCGTTCCGACAGGTCAAAGACATGCAATCATATGATATCGCGCAACCGCACGGGACCAATCGTAGTCTCGAACTGGCCATCTCGTCCGACGGCACGCCCGAGCTTGGCCGCCTGTACACCATAGAAGCGCGGTGCGGCATCGCGGTAAGGCTGCGTGTCGGACAAACGCTGCGGATTAT
>CAZCOX010000140.1:0-8527 GCA_964500115.1 uncultured Rhodobacterales bacterium | reverse complement strand
GGGCAGTACCAGACATCGTTCTACGGGTTGCTGGCGGCTGAGCGCGGTTCGGTGCCACCTGACCCTCTGCTCGCCGGAGATGAGCCTTTTGCCGATTGGCGCGACGCGGAATTCACACGCTCATCGGTTTTCAAAGCCGCGGTTCTGCTTCTGGATGCTGGCGAAGTTGCACTCGCCAAACGGTTCTTTACGCATCTGTCCGAAAGCCTGACGCGCATGGAAATTGGCCGAATGGGTCAGATGTTGCGGCAGCTTGGGCAGCCACACATTCAGGTTCTGCTGGGCAAACGAGCGGCGCGGTTTGGACACGAGGTGCACGGCCCGTATTACGCGCTGCATGGGTTGGCTGATATGGCTCACCCGGTGCCAGCGGAACTTGTTCTTTCGATCGCGCGCCGCGAGTCGGAGTTTGATCCCACCGTGATTTCGCCGGCAGGCGCGCGTGGGTTGATGCAGGTCATGCCCGCAACGGCGCGCGAAGTGGCGGGTTGGCTGGATGTCGAGTATTCAGAGACCAAGCTTTTGGAAGACCCGGTATATAATGCCGTTTTGGGTGCCGAGTATCTGTCACGCTTGGCTGAAGAATTTAATGGCAATGCCGTGATGATTGCGGCCGCGTACAATGCGGGGCCGAGCCGACCTGTGCGATGGATGAGCGAACGGGGTGACCCACGAAAGGGCGGCGTGGATATCATCGACTGGATTGAGCATATTCCATTTACCGAAACGCGGAACTACGTGATGCGCGTAACGGAAAGCCTGCCGATTTATCGCGCACGTCTGGGTCGTGACCCGCACCCTGTTCCCTTTTCGGAAGAGTTGATCGGATCAACCCTTCTGCCGCTGGCGCCATAGGGTGAAGAGACCCGCTCCGACGATCAGGCTGGCACCCAGTACGACATTTGGGCGCACAACCTCGTCAAAAGCGATGACACCGACACTCGCCGCGAACGGCAGTTGCAGATAGGCGAACGGCTGAACCGCACTGGCTTCGGCCACCTCATAGCACTTGATCAGCAAAAAATGCCCAGTGGCGCCCGTGACGCAGAGAAGTGACATCAGCGCCCAGTCGGTGGGTTGCATCGGCTCCCAATACCAAACGCCAATCGCCGTCATGAACACAGCACCAACCGTGCCCGTCCAAAAAAAGCTGGTTTCTGCACTGTCTTTCCGCGCGGCATAACGCGTCAACAACCCGTAGAGCGCGAACATGAAAGCTGCCAACATCGGGATCGCCGCAAATGGCGAAAACGCCCCTGCATCGGGCTGGAGAATGATCAGAATGCCAATGAAACCGACGCAAATCGCCGCCCATCTACGCCAGCCCACATGTTCGCCCAGAACCGGGCCGGAGAGCGCCGCGATGAGAAGTGGATAACACGCAAATACGGCTTGGCTTTCCACAAGGCCCAGATAGGTGAACGCCAAAACCATAACGCAAATCTCGGCGGCCAGCAGCAATCCGCGAAATCCTTGCAACCAGGGTTGGCTTGTTGCGGCTGCGGCCTTTAGGCCGCCCGCGCGGCGACTTGCGACAAACATCACGAAGGCGGCGAAAAACCAGTACCGGATCATCACAACCATCAAAACGTTGTATTCACTGGCAAGATGCTGGGACAGGCCGTCCTGCATGGCAAAGACAAACGTCGTGGCGACCATCAGCCAAATGCCGAGGCGGTTGTTGGTTGTGGTCATTCCGCGCGCTTTCTGGCGATGGTCATGTGCCGCTTACGCCCAAAACCTGGCACGCGTTGTGTGATCAATCCTGCTGCATCGAGCGCACGTCTTACATAGCCCGCAGCGGTGTAGGTGGCAGCCGTTCCGCCCCTAGCGGTGTGCTGTGCCACCGCCGTAAGCAGGTTTTCCTCCCAAAGCTCTGGATTTTTCGCGGGGGAGAAACCGTCGAGAAACCAAGCATCCGCTTGGATTGAGGAGGCTGGAAGGGTTGTTCGTGCATCGCCGAGGATCAGATCAAACTTTAGATCTGGCAGCTCAAAGCTGTGCTTGCCCAGTTCCCAAAACGGACGCAGTTCTTTGGCGATGTTTGTAAGCTCCGGAAACGTGGATTGCGCGCGGATCATGTCTGCGGCCGCCATTGGAAATGCTTCAAAGCTCGTAAAGTGTAGTGTCCCCGATTGCCCTGTTTCGCGCCACATCTGGAGTGTTGCCAGCAGGTTGAGACCAGACCCGAAGCCCAGTTCGGCTGTATGGAATCCGTCACAAAACCGCGCAGGCAAATCGTTACCTGCGAGAAACACGTGGCGAGTTTCGGCAAGCCCGTTGTCGAGCGAGAAATAGGGATCATCAAAGCGTTGCGAGACCGGAACCTCGCCTTCCCGCCATTCGAGGGTTTCCAACCGGTGGCCCATCCTGCAAAAGCTGAGTGTTGGCGCGACCTTGGCGAGGAGTGGCGAAATTGGCAATGGCCGAAATCACGGTTCGGGGTGCTGGCATATTTGGGTTGAGCATCGCTTGGGTGCTGACGCGCCGTGGTGCGCGCGTTCAGGTGGTCGATCCGAACGGGGTTGGTGCGGGGTCCAGCGGCGGGTTGGTTGGTGCCTTGGCGCCCCATGTGCCAGAGAACTGGAACGACAAGAAGGCGTTTCAGTTGGACAGCCTGTTGATGGCCGAAAGCTTTTGGGCCGAGGTGCGCGCTGCTGGCGGGGTTGATCCAGGCTACGCGCGATCCGGTCGCCTGCAACCCATCGCAGATGCGCGTGGTTTGGAGCTTGCGCATCAAAGGTCGCAAGGCGCACGTGAGTTGTGGCGGGGGGAAGCGGTTTGGAATGTGATCCCTGCCGATTTAGTCGAATTTGCGCCTGCGTCGCCGACAGGATTTCTGATCCATGACACGCTGACCGCGCGTCTTCATCCACGGTTGGCTTGCGCGGCATTGGAGGCCGCGCTGGGCGCGTATGATGTTCGGGTCGTGGCGGACGCGCCCGACCGGGGAAAAGTGATCTGGGCAACTGGCTGGCGAGGCCTATTGGACCTGTCAGAGCAGCTTGGGAAATCTGTCGGTGCAGGTGTCAAAGGGCAATCAGCGGCGTTTGAACATGACGCGGCGGCTCTGCCGCAGGTATTTGCGGATGGATTGCATATCGTGCCTCATGCAAATGGGACCGTTGCAATTGGATCAACAAGTGAGCGGGAGTTTTTGGACCCCGCAAGCATTGACCAACAATGCGAGACGCTGATCGCGCGCGCGGCCGAAGTCATGCCGGTTTGGCGAGATGCGCCAGTTGTGAGCCGCTGGGCTGGCGTACGGCCACGTGCAAAATCGCGCGCGCCCATGTTGGGGCCGTGGCCGGACAGACCCGGGCATTTCATCGCCAATGGTGGGTTCAAGATCGGCTTTGGCATGGCTCCGAAAGTTGCCGAAGTGATCGCAGATCTTGTTTTGGAAGGGCACGATGTGATCCCCGTCGATTTCCGCGTCGCTGCGTCTATGTGAACGGTGTGGCAGCAATAGCGCGAGCGATTTCAGCAACACCAGGATCAATGCGCGCCTGTTGTATCGAGCTATAGGCAAGGCGGTAGTAATTTCGCGGCGGGTATTTGCCGTCAAAAAACGCAGTTCCGGGTTCGATCAAAACGCTACTGTCTCGCAGTCGCAAGGCCAGTTCCTCGCAATCCACGTGGTCGGGCGCGCGCATCCAGAATGATGAACCGCCATGGGTGCCTTTGCCCGCGATGGTCAGCCCGTGTTTGCGAATGGCATGCTCCATGATCTCGCGGCGGTCGGACAATGCTTTGCCTGTGCGGCGGACAAGGCTGTCATAGTGACCGAGGCTCAAGAAATACGCGGTCGTCCGCTGAGCATGTCCGGGAGGATGGCGCAGGATGGACGCCCGCAGCGCGCGCACCTCGCGAATGAAAGGGGCCGAGCCGACGATGTATCCCAGTCGCAGACCTGGGAAGAGAGATTTGGAAAAGCTGCCAACATAGATCACGCGTCCATCCGCATCGAGGCTCTTGAGCGCGGGCATCGGCGGTTTGAGATGCGCCATTTCGAATTCGTAGTCATCTTCGACCACCAAGGCATTGATATCGCGCGCGCGTTCCAAAAGCCGCTGTCTACGCTCAAGCGGCATTGTGTAAGACGTGGGGCACTGATGGCTGGGCGTTGTAAAGATCACATCCGTCTTGTCCGGGATCTGGTCCGGAGGCAGACCATCCTCGTCCACCGCTATGGCCTGCGTTGTGCATCGGGCGCGCAAGAGGACTTCGCGCAATGCGGGATAACAGGGGTCTTCGATCACGGCGTGTCGACGCTCGTTCAAAAGCGCTTGTTTGGTCATCCATAGAGCATTCTGTGCGCCAAGCGTGATTAACACCTCGTCTGGCGTGGCGGTGATGCCCCGGCGTGGAAGGGTATGCCGCAAGATGAACTCCACAAGGTGCGGATCATCCTGATCAACGTAGTCTTGCGTCATCGCTGCAAAATCGCGCGCACCAAGCGCTTGCAAGGCGCACAAGCGCCAATTTGCGTGATCAAACAGTTGCGGGTCTGTTTGGCCGTAGAGAAACGGATATTTGTATTGCGCCCAGTCCTGCGGCTTGGTCAGTTTTACACCACCTGTGAACGACCGCCCCAACGCGCGGGTCCAATCAACGGCCTCAGCCGGCGGGTTTTCGTGGTCAAAGGTCGGTGGTTCGGGGGCATCGTCAGACACAAAGTAGCCTGAGCGACCTTTGGACATGAGGTAGTCGTTGGCCAGAAGTTCTGTGTAGGCCAGTGTGACAGTAATCCGGCTGATACCAAGGTGCTGGGCCAGTTTACGGGTGGAGGGCAGTTTTTCACCGCGACGGAACCGACCGGACAGAATGCCTTCGGCCACCATTTGCTGAATGCGGGCTTGCAGGGTGCCTTTGGTGTCGGGTTTCAGAAAAAAGGTTTCGACAGGGATCGCCATTTTCGGACAGCCATTCTGGACTTATGCGCACGACCATCTGGCATGATAATTGTTGCCGTGTCGACCATGGCCACAAAATTTTCTGGAGATCACCAAGAAACTTCGTACGAAGTTTCTTCCAGCCAACCATTAAATTCTAGTTAGCCGCGACGATCAGTTTTGGCTTCGGAGGTCATAGGCGATACCACTAAACCAAAAGACCGCGCGCGCATGAGACGCGCGCGATTGGTTGTCAAAAAATGATCAATTTGACCAGCTTACGCCCGTCAAATCTGTCGCCTGTGTCGGTGCGTTTTGCCAAAGCCCAGAAAGGCGCGCATCTGCAACCGTAGGAAACGCCAGTTGGAACAAGTATCCGTTCACGTAATCATCCGCGATTGTCTTTTGCGCTGTTTCAAGCAGTGCCGACCGGGCCTCCGGATCCGTGGTCGCTGTCAGAATATTCATCAACTCCTGAAACTCTGGATTGTCATACTGGAAGTAATAATCCGGCCTCGCGTAAATCCCGATGTCAAAGGGCTCAGTGTGGCTGACAATCGTCAGACCAAAGTCTTTGCCGCGGAAGACTTCTTCCAGCCATTGGGCCCATTCAAGATTGGTGATTTCCGTTTGAATGCCCACAGCCCGCAATTGCGCCGCGATAATCTCGCCCCCGCGCCGTGCGTAGGAGGGTGGCGGCAGTTTCAGCGTTGTCGTGAAACCATCGGCGAAACCGGCCTCGGCCAGCAGAGCCTTCGCTTTTTCGGGGTCGTACGCGGATTGCGCCGTCAGATCGATGTAATCGGGATTATGTGGCGCAAAATGTGTGCCAATGGGGGTGCCAAGACCAAACATCGCGCCGTCTATGATCGCCTGCCGGTCAATCGCGTGCGCGATGGCTTCGCGCACACGCACGTCATCCAGCGGTGGCATCTTGTTGTTCGTACTTAGGATCGTCTCGCCCTCGGTTGATCCGACGAGCACCTGGAACCGCGGGTCTGCTTCGAACTGAGGTAGATTTTCTGGAGCGGGAAAGCCTGCAAACGCATCAATATCCTGCGCCATCATCGCGGCAAATGCCGCCGTGGGGTCCGAAATGAACTTGAACGTGGCCGACTCCAAGGCGGGCGCGTCGCCCCAGTAATCCGGGTTGCGGCTGAGTTCTACGCGATCTCCCTGTACCCATTGATCGAATTTGAACGCGCCCGTGCCAATTGGCGTTTGTTTGATCCCTTCGATGCTTTCCGGAGCCACAATCACCGCATCGCCCCATGCCATGTTGAACAGGAAGTTCCCATCCGGCGCGGTAAGCGTGACAGCGACGGTTTGTGGATCTGCGACGGAAACGTCCGCGATGTTTGCAAACAGCGCTTTTTGTGCATTTGCGCTGTCTTCCGCGCGGGCACGGTCGAGCGAGAATTTCACATCCTCTGCATCCATTGTGGTGCCATCGTGGAATGTCACGTCGTCGCGCAGAGAGAATGTGTAGGTCAGGCCGTCTTCGCTGATCGTCCAGCTTTCGGCGAGGCCCGCCACTACCGACCCATCCGACATGAACCGTGTCAGCCCTTCAAAGACATTTGAATAGAGCACCGAATCGATGGCGCCCGCAGCGGCACTGGTCGGGTCCATGTGCGGCGGTTCCAGTTGGATCGCAATTGTCAGATCGGTCTGTTGAGCAAATGCAGGCGCGCAAAACATGGTCGCAGCAGCGAGGCCGCTTAAGAAACGGGCGGTCATAAGTCCCTCCTGTTGATGGGCAAGGTCCTGATTGTTTCGAGGAGTGTCACGGCGAATCGCCCTGCAATCAAGCACATGCTGCAATTTGCGCAGTGTAACCTTTGGTACTGGCTGCTATCTGCGCGCCAAATTCAGATGAAAACGGAGACGCCAGATGAGCGCCACCGCCCGAAAATCCGCCCCGCTTCCAGACGACATCCGTGCGCGCAAGGGTGGCACACCATTGGTCAGCCTGACGGCCTACACCACGCCAATGGCCGAACTCATGGATGCACATTGCGATTTCGTTTTGGTGGGCGACAGCGTTGGCATGGTTTTGCACGGTTTAACTTCAACGCTGGGTGTCACGATGGACATGATGGTCATGCATGGCCAGGCGGTGAAGCGCGGACTCAAACAAGCCATGATGGTCATCGACATGCCCTTTGGGTCTTACGAGGAAAGCCCGCAGCAGGCGTTTCGCAACGCCGCGCGTCTGATGGCAGAAACGGATGCCGGCGCGGTCAAGCTTGAGGGTGGTGTCGAGATGGCCGACACGATCGCGTTTCTTGTTGCGCGGGGCATACCGGTCATGGCGCATGTTGGGCTCACGCCGCAGTCGATCAACACGCTGGGCGGGTACAAGGTGCAGGGTCGCGGCGATTCGGCAACGCGGCTTATCGCAGATGCAAAAGCCGTCGAGGCGGCCGGCGCGTTTGCGGTTGTTTTGGAAAAGGTGCCGGAAATCTTGGCGGACGAGATCACGGCATGCGTTGGCATCCCGACGATTGGCATAGGCGCGTCGGCGAAATGTGACGGGCAAATCCTCGTGGTGGATGACATGTTGGGGTTGTTCACGCGGTTCAAACCGAAATTCGTCAAACGCTATGCCACTCTTGGCGAACAGGCCAACGCGGCGGTCGCTGCGTATGCTGGCGATGTGCGGGCACGGTCATTTCCGGCGGCGCAACATGTCTTTACCGCCGAAGCGCCAAAGGCCAAACCATGATCGCGCCCATCATTCGCGACTTGGCGTCGCTGCGTGCGGCAACGAAACCCTGGCAGCGCACAGGCGAGACAATCGGCGTTGTGCCGACGATGGGGGCATTGCATGACGGGCATCTGAGCCTGGTTGCTGCGGCCAAAGCCACATGTGACAGGGTCATTGTCACGATCTTTGTGAACCCGAAGCAATTCAACAATCCTGAGGATCTGGCAAACTACCCGAGAACAGAAGAGCAGGACGCGCGTAAGCTGGAACGGTTCGACGTCGACGCAATCTGGGTTCCGGATGGGGCGCAGATGTACCCGGACGGGTTTGCCACCAATGTGTCTGTCTCTGGCCTGACGGATTGCCTGTGCGGCGCGACGCGCCCGGGGCATTTCGATGGAGTGGCGACTGTTGTCAGTAAACTCTTTTTGCAGACCAGCGCTGACAAAGCTTTCTTCGGCGAAAAGGATTACCAACAGCTTCAGGTTGTGACGCGTCTGGCGCAAGATCTGGATATCCCGATCGAGGTTGTTGGCTGCCCCACCATTCGCGAGGAAGACGGGTTGGCCATGTCATCGCGCAACCTGCTTTTGTCAGATCGCGCGCGTGTCTATGCGCCGGTTTTGAACGCGGTGATGGCGGAAATGGCCGAGGCATTGCGCGGCGGCGCGCAAATGTCAGCGCTTTTGCCGGATGCGCGCAAGCGGTTAGAGATCGCCGGGTTTACGGGCATCGACTATCTGGAGCTGCGCGATGCGCGTGACCTGTCCGCGATGGACACGGCGGACCGCCCGGCGCGTCTTTTTGCGGCCGCGTGGCTGGCCGGGGTCAGGTTGATCGACAACATCGCGGTTTGATCCAAGGGGCGGAATTTCCATCGATGGAAATTGGGGCTCTGCCCCCGGCCTGCGGCCTCCCCCGA
>CAZCOX010000139.1:0-8653 GCA_964500115.1 uncultured Rhodobacterales bacterium | reverse complement strand
CATTCTGACGTGGCCATTTTCGCACCTGACCAAGCCGCATTTCCGGAGGATAGCGAGGCTATCTGACGGAAAGACGGCGCCACGTCAGGGGTGAAAATGGCTGTCCCGCAGGGCTTACCTGGGCGGGCGCATCGGCGGGCACAGCGATTAACCACGATCAACCAGATCGCGGCGATTGCCTGCACCCACCGCTGGCATCCAGCCCATGTAAGCAGAATTGGATCAGGTTGTCCGGATGGTGCTCTCACGCATAGCTCGCTTGCAATTTGACACAGGTGACACCACCAATCGCGCGCCCTATAAGGCGCGCGACGTGACATTTGGCAGAGCAGAGGCCCGACATGACCACCCTCGTTTTCGGACATAAATCCCCCGACACAGACAGCACCGGCAGCCCGATCATCTGGGCGTGGTACCTCAACCAGATCAAAGGCGAAGACGCCAAGCCTATGCTCCTGGGCGAACCCAACACTGAAGCGGCCTTTGTCCTCGACCACTGGAAGCTCGACAAGCCAGAGATCATCTCGACCGTCGAGGCCGACCAGCCTGTGGTCATCGTCGACACAAACAACCCCGCCGAACTGCCTGACAGCATCAACGACGCCGACATTCGCGGCATCATCGACCATCACAAGCTGGTCGGCGGTCTGGAAACCAAGGGCCCGATCGACATCCGCATCGAACCTCTGGCCTGCACCGCCACCATCATGTGGAAGATGATCGGCGACGATCTCGCCCAGGCGCCCGCGAATATCAAAGGCGCGATGCTCTCCTGCATCCTCAGCGACACGCTCGAATTCCGCTCACCAACCACAACGCAGGAAGACACCGCCATCGCGCACGCACTGGCCAAAGACCTCGGCGTGTCGATCCCGGACTACGCCGCTGAAATGTTCGCCGCCAAATCAGACGTCTCTGCCTTTTCCGACGCCGAACTCCTCCGCATGGACAGCAAGGAATACGCCGTCGAAGGCACCAAGTTCCGCGTCTCCGTGCTCGAAACCACGTCACCCGCGACCGTGCTCGACCGCAAGGACAGCCTGATGGCCTCCATGACCGATGTCGCAGCCGAAGACGGCGTTGATCAGGTGCTGCTCTTTGTCGTCGACATCCTGAATGAGCAATCCACCCTGCTCGTCCCCAACGATCTGGTCAAAACCGTTGCCGCCAAAAGCTTTAGCGCCGAGGCCACTGGCGACACGCTCGTTCTGCCCGGCGTCGTCAGCCGCAAAAAACAAATCATCCCGAACCTCAAACTCTGAGGTCCCTGCATATCACGTGATCAAAGGGCGCTCGTCGGGCGCCCTTTCTTAATGGCGCGCCACAGACACCACGCCAGCAACCCCACCGACACCGGACCAGCGATCAAAAACACCAACGCATTCAACTCCGAAATCCAGGCGGCCCCTTCGCTCAAATCGTAGACTGCTACCGCGACAACCGGCACGATCAGCAAAACCCAGAACCGCGACACCGGTATGTCCGCCCACAGCGGCGCATTAGACACAACCCCGCGCCCCGCGAAAAACGTCAAGCCGACCATCACCGGCAAGGCCAAGGACAACGGGAAAAACATCCACAGCCCGGCCACCGCAAAGAAAAACGCGATAACGGCACCGCCGATCCACATGACCCATCTGTCTGCCCCTTGCCACGACCGCGCAGCCGGGATCAGCACATGCCCCAAGGCAAACATGCCGAACGCCCACGGCAACTGTTCGCCAAACCGCAACCCCTCGGGTTCAACGCTCCAGTAATACCCGGCCCAAAGGTCCAGAAAGCCGCCAAACACAGCGGCGAAGCCAACGAACCACCAAAGCCCCCGCGCCGCCGCCGCCCGAAACATCCAAATGCCCAGCACACCGGAAACCAACCCGTGCCAGGCCATGCTTGTCCAAACGATGGTCATGGGCATTGCCGAAAAGAACTCGAAAACTGGAACCGCCTCGATCACGAACCCCAGAAACGCGGCGGCCAGATAAAACCCAAGCCAGCCCCCTGCCCCCAACCGCATCATCACCAACAGCCCGACATGCGCTGCCACCGCGTAGTAAAGCGTCAGCTCGAACAGCCCGACTATCCCGGAGATCGGATAAAACCAAAGCTCGGACAGCGCCGCAAAGACCAGCCCCATTCCCAGAAAAACCCGCAGGTGCCAAACCGCTGCCCTCACATCCGGAACCTCACTTGCCTCAATTTCGTTTGCTCAATGGGTTGCGACCCCCGCCTGCTCCGCTATGCCTCTACCGACCAAAGGAGAACGCCCATGACCCAGATCATCGAATCCCTGGAAGAGATTGCCAACCGCTACGACGCGCTTTTGGTCGATCTCTGGGGCTGTGTGCACAACGGCGTCAAAGCGTTTCCCGAGGCGGTTGCAGCGCTCAAAGGCTTCCGCAAAGGCGGTGGCACGGTCATCCTGCTGACCAACGCTCCCCGATCGCGTCACGAGGTGGCCAAGCAGCTTGAACGCTTTGAAGTGCCAAAAGACTGCTACGACGATATCGCGACCAGCGGCGACAGCGCGCGGTCCGCCATGTTCCGCGGCGCTGTGGGCGAAAAGGTCTGGTTCATGGGCCAGCCCTTTGACGAAACCTTCTTCGAGCCGCTCCAACTCATCGACAACCCGGTTGATATCCAACGCGTCGAATTGGAAGAGGCCGAAGGCATCATCTGCTGCGGCCCGTTTGATCCGCATGCCGATCCGGCCGTTAACCGCCCGCAATTTCTCTATGCCAAGCAAAAAGGCCTGAAACTGCTCTGCGCCAACCCCGACATTGTGGTCGACCGGGGCGAACGCCGCGAATGGTGCGCCGGGGCGCTGGCCAAGCTCTACACCGAAATGGGCGGTGAAAGCCTCTATTTCGGCAAACCGCACCCGCCCATTTACGATCTCGCCCGCCGCCGCCTCTCCAAATTGGGCAAAGACGTTGACGCCTCGCGCATCCTCGCCATCGGCGACGGCATCCTGACAGACATCGCCGGCGCCATGGGCGAAGACATTGATGCGCTTTTCATCACCGGCGGTCTGGCTGCGTCCGAGACTGCAACGGTCACACAACCCGACCCAGACAAGCTGGCCGCCTACCTCGCGGCAGAAAACGCCTCGCCGATGTTCAGCATCGGGTTCCTACGCTAGAGGGTCATTCCAACCAGAAATACCGCTGCAACGGCGGCGTATGGCGCAGCGGGTCGACCCGACCACGCCGATCCGGGCGCGTGGTCGTGTTCCACCGCCCCAGCGACAGGCGCAGCATCACGGCATTGTCGTAATAAGACATGTCAGTCTCCTGAATTTCGGCAACTGAGCAGGAAATACGCAAGGCCCCCTGACAGGGTGTTGTCAGTAGGGTCTGCTATGCTGTCAGCATCCAACGCGAGTCAGCCGATGCAACGCACCACACGCCTGTTCGAAGTCATCCAAATCCTGCGCGCCGCGCAGAACCCTATGACCGCAGACCAACTGGCCGAAAAACTGGAGGTCAGCACCCGCACGATCTACCGCGACATCGCTTCGCTACAAGCGATGCGCACGCCCATCGAGGGCGAATCCGGCATCGGCTATATCCTGCGCAAAAGCTACGATCTGCCCCCGCTCAACTTTGATCGCGAAGAGGTCGAGGCGCTGCATGTCGGACTCTCCATGCTCGCCCGCACCGGTGACGGCGCGCTGCAATCCGCGGCCCGCCGCATCTGCGGCAAAATCGATGCCCTGCGCGATACCGCCCCCTGGATCAACGTCGTGCCCTATGGTGCGCCGCAGGATGATCCGGCCCTGGGCTGTGTTTCCAAAAGCCTGCTGCGCGACGCGATCCGCGAAGAACGCAAACTGCGCATCACCTATCGTGACGGCGAAGATCAGGAAACGACCCGCACCATTCGCCCGCTTGTGATGATCTACCATCTCGAATGTGTGATTCTCGCTGCTTGGTGCGAAATGCGCGGCGGTTTCCGGCATTTCCGATCAGATCGCATGTGGGGCTGCGACCCTTTGGAGCAGTTCTTTACCGGCGAGGGCGATGTTCTCAGGAAATTATGGGCCGAGGCCGAGGAAAACGCGTCACAAGACCCGATTATCCCGCATTCTTCGGAAACAGGGGCTTGATTTTCTGCAGTTGCGAAGTAATAAAGTTACCGAACGACGGCACAATGATGCATTTTATTACGTGACCGTCCAGAAGTGGAGTGAAGCATGTTGGACAATCTGCCACGCGGAACGATCTGTATCGAAGACATCGAAATGGGAATGTCGCGTTATCTGCAAAAGCAGGTAACGGATCAGGACATCGAAATGTTCGCGCAAATCTCCACCGATCGGAACCCGGTGCATCTGGACGATGATTATGCCCAGGACACCATTTTTGAGGGCCGCATTGCCCACGGCATGCTGACCGCAGGTCTCATCTCTGCTGTGATTGGCGAACAGCTCCCCGGGCACGGTGCGGTATACTTGGGCCAGTCCCTGAAATTCCTCGCCCCCGTCCGCCCGGGCGACATGGTGTATGCGGAAGTGAAGGTCGTTGATATCGACATCGCCAAGCGTCGCGTGACGCTCGATTGCCACTGCTCGGTCGACGGCAAAAAGGTTTTGATCGGCGAAGCCAAAGTGCTCGCCCCATCCCGCAAATTCGATTGATCTCGGGCGCGAAGACGCGTCGACGCGTCTTCGATTTTCCTTTCAGGAAAATCCGCCCCGTTCACCGGGCCGGGGATTGCGAAAGCCCCGGCTGACGGCTAGTCCTGCGCCATGAAACTCGTCCGCGATTACCAGTTTGTGGCCCCTGCCGATAAGGGCGCATCCGTTGCCATCGGCAACTTTGATGGCGTGCATTTTGGCCATCAGGCGGTGATCGGTATGGCCAAAGACGCCTGCCCCGATGCACCGCTTGGGGTCCTCACGTTCGAGCCGCATCCCAGAGAATATTTCGCGCCTGATGCCCCGCCCTTCCGCTTGATGAATGCGGAGGCGCGCGCGACCCGCCTGCGAAAGCTAGGGGTGGATGTGCTTTACGAATTGCAGTTCAACGCGCAGCTCGCGGCGCTGTCACCCGAGGATTTCGCTACAAACGTGATCCATAAGGGTCTGGGTTTGCGCCACGTCGTCGTGGGGGCCGACTTCTGCTTTGGCAAAGGCCGCGCCGGGGGTGTCGAAGACCTTAAGCGCTTTGGTGACGCGCTGGGTTTTGGTGTGACCATCTCTGATCTGGTGGCCTCTCCTTCAGGCTCCGTGTCCTCCACCGCCATCCGCGATGCGCTCAGCGACGGCAAGCCGCTCTTGGCCGCTGAAATGCTGGGCCACTGGCACCGCATCGAAGGCATCGTCATCGGCGGCGAACAGCGCGGACGCGAGCTTGGCTACCCAACTGTCAATATGTCCATCGACGGCCTGCACCCGCCACGTTTTGGCGTTTATGCGGTTTTGGTCGATGTGCTCGACGGGCCGCATGCAGGCTCGTATCGCGGAGCCGCCTCCATGGGTGTGCGCCCGATGTTTGGTGAAAACAAAGCTAATCTTGAGACCTTTATATTTGATTTCAGCGGCGATCTTTACGGCGCAACCCTGTCGGTTGCGTTGGTCGAGTATCTCCGCCCCGAAATGAAGTTTGACGGCGTGGATGCATTGATCAGCCAGATGGACAAAGACTGCGAAATGGCGCGGGCCATCCTCTTTGATCTATGAGCACCGATCCCATTGAGCGTAACGGACTGACGCCCCGGTTTTGGGAGCGCAAGGCACTTACCGCCATGTCCGAAAAGGAGTGGGAAGCGCTCTGTGACGGCTGCGGCAAATGTTGTTTGAACAAACTTGAGGATGAGGACACCGGCCATGTCGAACTCACCCGCGTGGCCTGTCGGTTGTTCGACGACAGCACCTGCCGCTGCGCGCAATATGACATCAGACATCAGTTTGTGCCGGAATGCATTGTTCTCAAACCGTCGAACATAGATGACCACGCCTACTGGATGCCACAGACCTGCGCCTATCGGCTCCTGTGGGAGGGCAAACCGCTTTTCGACTGGCACCCCCTGATCTCTGGCTCGGCGCAATCGGTCCATGACGCGGGCGTTTCGATGCAGGACAAAACGGTGCCCGAATTCGAAGTGCACGAAGACGATTGGGAAGATCACATAATCGAGGAACCCACCTGATGTTTTTCGCCTCCGACAACAGCGGCCCTGCCCCGCAACAGGTTCTGGACGCCCTGGCCGAGGCCAATCAAGGCTATGCTCTGGGATATGGAGCCGATGCGCTGATGGACGAAGTCCGCGACCGCATCCGCACGCTTTTCGAAGCGCCGGACGCCGCCGTCTACCTCGTCTCAACCGGGTCTGCCGCCAACGCGCTATCACTCGCAACGTTGGTGAACCCGTACGACACGATCTTCTGCGCCAAGCTGGCGCATATCGACGTGGACGAATGCAACGCGCCGGAATTTTACACCGGCGGTGCCAAGCTCACACTGGTCGGCGACGAGGACCGCATGTCACCCGAGGCCCTGCGCGCCGCAATCCTCAAGCCGCATTACAACAGCGTCCACGGCGCACAGCGCGGCGCGGTGTCGATCACGCAGGCCACCGAGTTTGGCAATATCTACGATCTCGACCATCTGGGCGTTCTCTGCGAAACGGCAAAAGCGTTCGACCTGCCCGTACATCTCGACGGCGCGCGGTTCAGCAACGCGGTGGCGGCACTGGCCTGCACCGCAGCAGAAATGACCTGGAAAGCAGGTGTCGATGTCGCGGTTTTTGGCGGGACCAAAAACGGCCTTTTGGGGGTCGAAGCCGTGGTGATATTCGATCCAGCCAAAGCCTGGGAGTTCGAATTGCGGCGGAAACGCGGCGGTCATTTGTTATCGAAGCACCGCTACCTGTCCGCCCAAATGGCCGCTTACCTGCGCGATGATCTGTGGCTGGAGCTTGCCGCGCGGTCGAACGCGATCACTAGATACCTGTTAGTCGGCCTTCAATCCTGCCGAGATGTCACCGTTCTGAACGACGCAAAAGTCAACATGATCTTCTTTGAAGCCCCCCGCGCGCTGCATCAGCGGCTCATGGCGGCGGGGGCTGTTTATGACCTGCCCGAGGGACTGGACGGCGATGCTGATGCGCTGGTCACTGGGCGTCTGGTTTGCGACTGGTCCAAGACCGAAGCCGAGATTGACGCGTTTCTTGAGGTCCTGACCTCGCAATAAAAAGGGGCTCCCCGAAGGAAGCCCCGTACTCTGTACACAGTGTGGCAAAACAAGAGAGACGTTAGTTATACTGGAACTGTAACTCGTAACTTCCATCTTCGAATGCGCCGAAAAGATCGGGCACATCCGGGTGTTCAACTGGCTCGCCCGAGTAGTCCGCGATCAGGTTCTGTTCGGACACATAGGCCACGTAGAAGCTCTGTTCGTTCTCGGCAAGCAGGTGATAAAAAGGCTGCCCCTTGATGGGGCGACTTTCGGCTGGAATGGCTTCGTACCACTCCTCTGTATTGTTGAATTCCGGGTCGACGTCGAACACGACGCCCCGGAACGGGTGCCGTCGGTGCCGTACGACCTGGCCAATGTTGTATTTCGCGCGTTGTCTGATCATGAGTCTCTCTCGTTGCCACATACCTGCCCGATTTTTGACGAATTGTCTATTTAACCACCGTTTTTTTCGGGAAACAGTCTGTGTATCGCTGCGACACAGGCTATGCGTCTGTGGGCAGTGTGTCGCGCATCCGAGCAATTGTGATTTCCCCTTTGCGGCAAATGCGGTACAGTTCTGAGCAATTCGAGGCGGAAAACCGCCCAACAAAACAAAGCGAGAGGCAGATGAGCAGACTCTTTCGCGCTTTGGTGATCGTTCTTCTTGCCGCGTCCTGCGGCGGGGGCAGCGGCACGTCAGCGCCGCGCAACCTGGATAACGCCTGTTCGATCCTGCAGCAGCGCCCCGGCTACCTGAAGGCGTTCCGCGCGGCAGAGCGTAAATGGGGCGTGCCGGTGCATGTGCAGATGGCGTCGATGTATCAGGAGAGCAAGTTCAAATCCGATGCGCGCACGCCGTTTCGCTATGCGCTGGGTGTGATCCCGATGGGGCGGCAAAGCTCTGCCTTCGGGTATAGCCAAGCGCTCGACGGGACGTGGAAAGAATACCAAGACGATCAAGGACGGCGCGGCGCGCGGCGCAACAACATCCGCGACGCCAGCGACTTCATGGGCTGGTACATGTCGGAATCGAACCGCCGTCTGGGCATTTCCCTGAACGACGCCCGCAGCCAGTACCTTGCCTATCACGAGGGACGCACGGGCTTTGCGCGCGGTAGCTACAACCGCAAAGCCTGGCTCTTGCGGGTGGCCGACGAGGTGGCGGCACGGTCGGTCATGTACCAAGGCCAGTTGGCCGGATGCCGCCGATTGAGATAGGACCGAACCGGCCCCAATGTTTCGCGCGCTAAACATTGGGTGAGTCTTTCTGACCCTTTAACTACTTGTTAACGATACAAATTTCTCAGGATTGCACGCCGGAAACCGATGACGCCAACCCAGTTGTATTTGGCAAACCCTCGACGCTCTCATTCAATGTACAGAATGCAGACAACGAGATCATCAAATCCCATCCCAGATGCACTAAAGCGTCCTGCCGAAAACCTGAATCGCTGGGATTCCCACGGGGCTGATTT
>CAZCOX010000138.1:0-8668 GCA_964500115.1 uncultured Rhodobacterales bacterium | reverse complement strand
TGCGGCGTTCCAATCAGGTAATCCGCCGTCGGCGTGGTCGCCTCGTGCATCGCGGTGGCATAGGCCTCGTCCCACTCATCCGCATCGAACGCACCGCGCCCGATCCACATGACGGCCACCAAAGCTGCCTGCTCTTCTTCATCCATCCGGTCAATGAACCCGCGCAACTCACCCTCGGCGCGCTCCAGTTCGCGCGACATCAGAATGACGGCAGCAACCTTTTCAGCGCTGATCTTTTCCATGAGCTTTCTCCCATCCCGTTTCCGGCATGATGGGCGAAACGCGTGGCGCTTTCTTTGATCTTACGCAAATAGCCGATAGTAGAGCCAGTCGGGCAAAAACTGCCCGCCCCGGAACACCCATGAAAAGAGCGTCGGAAAGCTGCGCTTGAACCCGTCGGTGTTCATGTGCTCAAAAATCTCCCGCGCGGCCGCGTCAGGTTCCATGATAAACGGCATGGAAAACTCGTTCTTGTCGGTCAGGCGTGTTTTCACGAAACCCGGGTTCACAAGCTGAACCTTAACGTTCGACTTGTGCAGATCCGCATAAAGCGATTCCGCCAGAACCATGACACCAGCCTTCGACGCGGTATAAGCAGCCGCTCCCGGCAAACCCCTAAAGCCTGACAGCGACCCGGTCAGAACGATGTGGCCCGCATCACGTTCAACGAACTTCGGAACAACCTCTCCCATCAGCCGCATGGCCCCGGTAAAGTTGATGTCTGCCATCGCGTTGGCCTGTTCCGCATCCCACTCCTGCGCGCCAAAGGGCCAGTAAACTCCAGCGATTTGAACGACACCGTCGATGTCGCCAACCGCCTCGGCAGCTGCTTTGACCGACGCCGCATCAGATACATCAACCGTCACGACATCAGCGCGCCCGGGCAAGTCGTCTGCCAATGCCGTCAGCTTGTCTTCACTGCGTGCGGACAACACGAGATGAACTCCGGCAGCACTCATCTTGTGGGCGAGCGCAGCCCCAAGGCCTTCGCTCGCACCAACCAGCCAATACCGTTTACCCGCCCATTCGCTCACGCGGCTTCCTTCCGTCGCATCGTGGCCACCAGTTCGGCCACCTTGATCCCGTATTTACGAAACTGGCTGCGATTCACAATGGTTCCATGCGGCGTCAGATACATCCAATCCGTGGTATCCAGCACATGCCCGCCCTGCGATTCAGGCAATTTGAACTTGTACTTAAGCTGCACCGACGGCCCGCTTTGCATGCCTTCACCTTCGCCAACAACGTCAGCCGCCGTGGCACGTATACGGCCATCATTGCCGACCGTCAGGTTCCATTCGCGCAGCACTTCGTCACCGTTGTCATAAAGAAAACGCTCTTTCATGACGCCGACATTGCCATTCCATTCCGCATGGAAATCCCCAACAAAGCGCGAGGTCACACGGCCCGTGGGCCCGTAGATCACGCCATCGCAAACGATAGGCCCGTTCAAATGCGAGCGCAGGTCAAACGCTTCACCAGCGGCATCCCCATAGTCTGACGGGGATTGACCAAGAAATCCGAAATACCGGGATTTGAGATACCCCAAACCCAGCATCAGAATTGATCCGAGAATTACCAGAAAGACCGCCTCCATGACGTCATTCCTTCTCAAGTGGGGTCGCAACCAAAAGGCCGATTGCCACCAGTTTCAACGCGCAGGGCACACCTGCGTAGAGGAGTGTAAGGGTCGTTAATGCGGCTTCGTCGTTATTGGTTCCCGAGACGAAACCGCTGGCTTCAAGTATGGGAAGTAGCGCGATGGCTGCAAAGGCCAACGTAAATTTCGATACAAAGCCCCACAACGCAAAGCCTTCCGCCGCATTCGGGGCCACCTGCTCCATCCGGCGGGCAAAGATCGCGGGCAGCAATGTCAGGTCCGCCCCAACCGCCGCGCCCGACGCGATGCAGATCAGCACAAAGGCCACCGTATCACCCGCGCCCAGCATCATGGCAAAGCTGAACGCAACAATCGCCAATCCCATGGCCGCCAACAACGTCAGCTTTGCCCCGATCCGTTCCGCCAGCAGCCCCCACAGGGGCGCAGCACAGGCTGCCGCAAGAAAGAAGAGCAGCAACAGCGGCCCTTCCCAGCCGGGGGCATTCAAACGGCTTTCGACGAAGAAGAGAAACAGTGTTGAACTCACCGCGACAGGCGCCGCATTCACCAGCGCGATCAGCAACAGACGGCGCGAGATGGCATCACCCAAGACCGCCCCAAACCCGGAGGAGGCTGTTTCAACGCCACCCCGCCATTCCGCGTGCATCGCGAAGGCGGCAATCAGGCAAGCAATCGCAAAAACCGCCGCGTAGGCCGAAAACTCCGGCCAGGCGAGCGCGATGAAAAGCGATGGCAAAACCGACGCCACGCACACGCCCAAAAGCGAACCCGTTTCGCGCCAGCGGGCCAACCTCAGATGTCCTGAGCCTGCGCCCAAGGTTTCCGCCTTTTGCACACCACGCGCATAAAAATTGATGGTCAGAAAGCTGAACGCGGAAAATACCAGCGTCAGCATGACCGCGAACCAAAGCACGGGGTTGGTCGGTGGTGTGACAGCAAACAACCCGATCATCGCCGCAGCCATGATCGCCAGTGTCAGCGCGACCGCCAGCCCCTGAAATCTCCGCACGGCAACGGCGAGCTTGCCCAAAAGCGGGTCTTGCACCACGTCCAGCAGACGCAGTGCAAACAGGACAGACCCAAGTGCGGCAAGGCTCACGCCATACTCATCGACATAGAACTTCGGTGCGTGGATATAGATCGGCAGTCCCGCTGCGGCGAGCACAGCGGCAAAGACGGCATAGCCGCCCAGGTTCTGCCGACCGGTCTGGGTCACTGGCTGACCTCCTCCACCGGAGGTGTCGTGCGCGTACGATAGCGCGACCCTTTCCACCAAAGCTTTAGCGCCTGCCAGTGGATCAGCGCCAGAACCCGGCGCGACCCAAATGGACGGCGCAGCAGGGACCGCAGGATCGACACGTTGCTGATCGGCTGCCGTGGCCCGGTCAGGGTCGCGATCAAACCCCCGGCTTTCTGGCTGTAGTCGATCCAGATGCCGATCCGATCAGCGCGAATGTCGAACCTGAATTCATACCCGCCTTCGATGGGTTGAAACGGTGAAACATAGAAAATCTTAGTCGCCTGCAACCGATCTGACGGCGCGATGGGCGACTGGTCCGGCTTGTGGCAAAGATAGGAATGCCGGTCCCCAAAGGTGTTTGTCACCTCCGCAATCACGGCGATTAGGTTCTCATCCACGTCATGCGCCAGCCAGAACGACACCGGGTTAAACACATGCCCCAGCATCCGTGGCTGCGCCAAGAGCATTAGCCGCCCCTTCGCCCGCACCTGATGCGCTTCAAGCACCTCACGCGCCCACGTGGCACCGCGACCTTCACCCGGTGCACCGCCGTGGTCTTTGTCGAGCAAAGAGGCGACATTGCCCTTGTTGCGCGAAAACAACCAAGGTGTTTTCGGCTCTGCTTCGGCATCGGCCATCACGTAGTCAATGGAATAGCGAAACGCGTTGTCGTTGCTGCCTTTCCGGCCGTGATAGGTGTGGCCAATGATATGATCGATGCAGGTCATTCCGCCGCCACCGCCACAGCACTACGCGCACGGATCGCATCCACAACATCCACCGCACTCGACAGGCCATCTTCGTGGAACCCGTGCTTCATCCAGGCACCACAGAACCACGTGCGGTGCGTCCCGTTGAAGTCGCGAACGGTGTCCTGCGCCGCCAACGCCTCAAGGTCGTAGACCGGATGGCGCAGCGTGCATTCATCGTAGATCAGCTCGTCCCGGATCGGCCGTGTCGTGTTCAGCGTCACGAAATGCGGGTCGCTTTCCGGGATCGGCTGCAAACTGTTCATCCAGTAGGTTAGATCAATCGTGTTCAGATCTTTCTTCGCGGTCTCGGTATAATTCCAGGACGACCAACACACGCGTTTCTTCGGCATCACACTTGCATCAGCATGCAAAACCACGCGGTTCGGCTGATACTTGATCGCGCCCAGCGCGCGCTTTTCCATCTCGGTCGCGTCTGACAAAAGGCGCAGGCTGTCGTCGGAATGCGTGGCGAACACCACCTCGTCAAACCGCTCCCACTCAGCGCCTTGCGCTTTGACCTCCGCCCCCATCACGTCGCGGCGCACACCATCGATGGGCGCGCCAAGGCGTAGGGTCACGCCGCGCGCGCGCATCGACATCTCAAGCCGGCGCACATACTCAACCGATCCGCCCTGTACCGTGTACCACTGATGCTGACCCGTGTAGGCCAGCAGCGCGTGGTTCTCCATGAACTGCACAAGCGCATGCGCCGGGAAGTCCATCACCTTTTCAGTGGGCGTTGACCAGATCGCGCCGGTCAGCGGCAGAAGGTAGTACTCCCGAAACCACGCCCCCGTGCCCAAACGCTCCAAAAACGCGCCAAGGCTCAGACTGCGGTCGTTGGTGGCGTCCAGCGCGTTCTTGTTGAAAGTGTTGATGTCCTTGAGCATCCGCAGAAAGCGCGGGCTGAACAGGTTCTTCTTCTGCGCGAAAATCGAATTGACGGTGGCCAGCGCATATTCGATGCGCCCACCATCCAGGCTTGCCGCAAAGCTCATGTTGCTTTTGGTGACCGGCACGTCGAGCGCTTTGAACAGACCCGCCAGATGCGGATAGTTGGCGTAGTTGAAAACGATGAACCCGGTATCGACCGGCTGATCGCCATTTTTACCTGCCACAATCGTCCGCGCATGCCCGCCCAAACGCGGTTCGGCCTCGAAAAGCGTCACGTGGTGGTCTTCGGACAGCATGTGCGCCGCCCCCATCCCGGATATCCCTGCGCCGATGACGGCAATCTTCTTCGGCGCGCTGGCACGGGCTTCAAACGGCATACAAGTCTCGCTCTTCAATCTGTCTAGTTCAGTTTACGCCCGGCAAACCAAACCGGATGAAAAAATGCAAAAAATATTTCTTTGATCCAAAGGTTAATCGCGCCCGTAACTTATTCATGTTTACGCAAACAGGCCTTTCGTCGGAGTTTGAGCCCACACCCGTTGCCAACGGTGTGAAAATGCGCGACTCCTCGAAACCAGCCTTGAACGGAACCAAAAACTTGACCTCAGGAACGCCCAGCGATCCCGCCCTTTGGGTGGACGATATGCTCCGCATTCGTGATGACCGCGATGAAAGCGCCTTTATCAAGGTGTTTGAACATTTCGGTCCACGGGTGAAAGCGTTTCTGATGCGCACCGGCATGGACGCCGCGCTCGCTGAAGAATGCGCGCAAGAAGTGCTGGTGACGGTCTGGAACAAAGCGCACCTATACGATGCGTCACGGGCAAGCCCATCGACATGGATTTTCACCATTGCCCGAAACAAGAAAATAGACGTTTTGCGCAAGCAAAAACGCCCCGAACCCGAAGACCTGCCTTGGGGTCCCGAAGCGGAACCGGATCAGGCGGATGTCCTTGGGCTCCAACAGGAAAGCGAACAGCTGGGTCGCGCTTTGGCGGACCTTCCCGAAAAACAAAGGGAACTGATCGAAAAGGCCTATTTCGGTGATCTGTCGCATAGCGAAATTGCGACGCAAACCGGTCTCCCCCTCGGCACGATCAAATCCCGCATCCGACTGGCGCTCGAACGACTGCGCCACTCATTGAAGTGAATGTAGCTATGTCCATAAAACACCACCTGACAGACGATCTCTTGATGGCCTACTCGACAGGCGATCTGCCCGAAGCGGTCAACCTTATCGTGGCGACGCATATTTCGCTTTGCGACGAATGCCGCGCGGCGCTTGCCAGTTTTGAAACCATCGGCGGGGCCGTCCTTGAAAACTGTGACAATGTGTCAATGTCAGTTGACAGTCTGTCTTCCGTGATCAACCAGATCCGGCGCCAGGACAACCAGATCATCGCGCGCGAGGTTGCCGCCCCGAGAGGTGACGACGTCCTTCCGGCACCGCTCTCCGACTATGTTGAAGGCGGGCTTGAGAGCGTCAAATGGCGCTCCGTCGGCATGGGCGTAAAACAGGCCGTGCTCAAAACGTCCGAAGACGCAACCGCGCGTCTGCTCTACATCCCGGCGGGCACCGCCGTTCCGGATCACGGGCACAACGGGATGGAGCTGACCCTCGTCCTGAAAGGCGCATTCCAGGATGAAGACGGCTACTTCGGCCGTGGTGATATCGAGATCGCCTCCGAAGATCTGCACCACACGCCTGTCGCGGATATCTCAGAGGATTGCATCTGCCTCGCCGTGACCGACGCACCTTTGCAGTTCAAAGGTCTTGTTCCGCGTATCGCGCAGCCGTTCCTCGGGATATAACCCGGACGCACACCATCGCAAAAAAGCCAGGCAGATCGCCTGGCTTTTTTGTTTATGCGGCTTTGCGCTCGTGTCGGCCTTCCTCGACCTCTTCCACGATTTTCGCAACAAAGTCTTTAAGGTCATCCGGCATGCGGCTTGTGATAATTGCCTGATCCACAACCACTGCGCAGTCTTCCCAGTCTGCACCGGCATTGATCACGTCAGTTTTGACAGAATGGTACGACGTCGCCTTGCGACCCTTCAGGATACCAGCCTCGACCAAAACCCACGGGGCATGGCAAACGGCGGCAATCGGCTTGCCCTGATCATGAAACGCCTTCACCAGCTTCAGAACATCAGCGTCCACACGCAACAGGTCCGGGTTGATCTGTCCACCCGGGATCACCAGCGCGTCGAACCCGTCAGCCGAGACATCAGCAATCTTTGCGTCCGCCTCTGCGTCGCGACCCCAGTCGGAGCCTTCCCAGCCCTTGATCGATTTGCCGTCCAACGTGGCGACGACAACCTCCGCACCTTTCGCGCGCAGTTGATCACGTGGAAACTCCAGCTCCGATTGCTCGAAACCATGTGTGGAGATCATCAGAATTTTTGCGTCATTAATCGCAGGCATATTGTCCTCCTATATCGTTTGCCCAAAAGCGCCTCATCGCGCCCTTTGGCAATCAACGCAGAAGACCCCCAGCCGTTCCCGCTAAAGCGATGCGGCCAGACGCGTGCCCTGGTCAATCGCGCGTTTGGCGTCTAGTTCCGCGGCCACATCCGCCCCGCCGATCACGTGGCAGCTCACGCCTTTGGCCTCCAACGCATCAGCCAGCGACCGCTCCGGCACCTGGCCCGCACACAGCACAACCGTGTCACAAGGCACCACCTCGGGCCGTTCACGTGCCTCGCCATACGAGATATGCAATCCGTCCGCATCGATGCGTTCGTAATTCACACCGCCCTTCATCTGCACGTCTTTCATCATCAGGCTCATGCGGTGAATCCAGCCGGTTGTCTTGCCCAAGCGCTTGCCGGGCTTCTCGGCTTTCCGCTGCAACAATGTCACCGCCCGCGCCGGCGGCGTGGGTTGCGGACCTTCGGGTGACAGGCCAGACCGGTTCTCAGCCGGGTCCGCGACACCCCATTCCGCCATCCACTCAGGCAGGTTCTCTGTCGGGCTTTCGCCCTCATGCACAAGGAATTCGGACACATCAAATCCGATCCCGCCCGCACCGATCACCGCAACGCGCTCCCCAACCGGGGCCTTGTCACGCAGCACGTCGATATATCCCAATACGTTCTCACCATCCTGGCCGGGAATGCCCGGATCACGCGGTGCGACACCAGTGGCAATCACCACCTCATCAAACGCGTCAAGGTCACCCGCCCCAACGTCGCGGCCCAATTCCACGGTGACACCCGTTTCAACCAGCATCGTGCGATACCAATCCACCAACCCCCAGAATTCTTCTTTCCCGGGGATCTGCTTGGCCATGTTCAACTGGCCCCCAACCTCGTCAGCGCGATCAAAGAGCGTCACGCGATGACCGCGCTCCGCCGCTGAAATCGCTGTCGACAACCCGGCAGGCCCGGCCCCGACAACGGCAATCCGTTTCGGCTCCGCCACCGGCTCAAGAACAAGCTCCGTCTCGTAACAGGCTTGCGGGTTCACAAGGCAAGAACTGATCTTGCCCTGAAACGTGTGGTCCAGACAGGCTTGGTTGCACGCAATGCAGGGCGCGATCGTGTCCGCGCGGCCTGTTTCCGCTTTCTTCACGAATTCCGCATCCGCCAGAAACGGCCGCGCCATCGACACCATGTCGGCGCAACCACCCGCCAGCACCTCTTCGGCCACCTCGGGTGTGTTGATCCGGTTCGAGGTGATGATGGGAATGCCAACCTTGCCCATCAGCTTTTTCGTGACCCAGGCAAAGGCGGCGCGCGGAACGCTTGTGGCAATCGTCGGAATCCGTGCTTCGTGCCAACCGATACCCGTGTTCAGGATCGTGGCCCCCGCTTTCTCGATCTCTTGCGCCAGCTGCACCACTTCGTCGTGAGTTGATCCGTTCGGCACCAGATCGATCATGCTCAGCCGGTAGATCACAATGAACTCTTCTCCAACTGCAGCCCGCACCCGCTTGACCACCTCAATCGGCAACCGCATCCGGTTCTCATACGACCCGCCCCAGCGGTCCTCGCGCTTGTTGGTATGGGTCACCAGAAACTGGTTGATGAAATACCCTTCCGACCCCATCACCTCGACACCGTCATACCCCGCCTATTGCGCACGTTTCGCGGCGGTGACGATGTCGGCAATCTGCTTCTCGATCCCGTCCTCATCGAGTTCCTTTGGCGGGAACGGAG
>CAZCOX010000137.1:0-8787 GCA_964500115.1 uncultured Rhodobacterales bacterium | reverse complement strand
TGTTGCTTCCGACAAACAACTGGGCCGCAGACCAATAGTTGGTTCTTTGGCGACAGCTCCAATATCAGAGATAGTAAATGAGGTTACTAAGATGCCATTGATCGACATTCATGTTTTAGAAGGCGTGTTCTCTGCAGAGGAAAAGGCACAAATCATTTCCGGAACAGCAAAAGCGTTTGGTGCTGTGGCTGGCAGCACAATGGAACAAATGACTTCTGTACGGATCCATGAAGTAAAAAGTGGCGATTGGGGTGGTTCGCAATCTATCTGGACAACGGAGCGCGCACTTGAGGCGAAAGCCAAAGGGTGAATTATCTTGCTGGATAATCTAGACAGCAGACAACGGTTGGCGTCCGCTCCGAACCAAAGGAATAGAGCTGCGGCACGGACAAGCCAGTGCGATGCAAGACAGCTTTAAACCGAGCGCTCTTGCGAAATTTCAAGACGCGGCGTTGTATTGGCGGTTCTAAAACCTGCCAGCCATGCAATGCACGAAACTGATTCCTCGATCGGGTCAACGATCGGAATTTCGACGTCGTTGCGCAGTTCGTCGGTGAGCGAAGTCATTCCTGCGCAGCCCAACACGATGCAGTCTACGTTGTCTTCGTTGATTGAACTAACGGCCTCTGCCCGAATTTTCAGTCGTGAGTCTGCCGGGCTTTTATCAAGTTCAAGGACCGGGATTTCCGAAGCTCTCACCCGCGCGCAGGAGGAAGACAAGCTGTAGGTTTGGATATTGCTTTCAATAATCGGAACAGACACCGAGAGGGTCGTGATTACGCTGAAGCGCCAGTCGCGTAGCGCGCATGCAAGAAATGCCGCCTGGCCAATCCCGATGACGGGACAGCCGGCGAGCGCTTTGGCCTCAGACAAGGCGGTGTCATCAAAACATCCGATGATAATGCCGTCTGCACCTTGTTCATCAGCGGCCTGCACCAGATCGAGCAAGGGGGCCGTTGCGCGGTTGCCGTCTTCGACCCCCTGTATGGAGGGAGGGCCCAGAGTTGATGTCACGGCTTCTATGACCATGCCCGAAGGAGCCATGACTTTCGCTGCCCTCAACATGTCGGCAGTCATCGCCTCGGTCGAGTTGGGGTTGATGAGGACAATCTTCATGGGTTCTTAAACGAGACCGCGCCCTGCGTCAGAGACCTGTTTTGCCCTACGACGACGCACGATCAGCGCTGTGATCAAAAATACTCCAATCACAAGAAACGAGAAGATGGTCGTTAGAGTACCAAGCGCAAAAATTACAGGCGTGGTCACGTTTGTTGTCATACCGAAGATTTCGAGCGGAAGCGTGTTGTAGCTGCCTGAAGTCAACAGGGTTCGCGCAAATTCATCATAGCTCAGCGTAAAGCCAAAAAGCGCAACACCGATAAGCGACGGTCCGATAATCGGAATGACGACGTGACGAATGGTCTGCCACGGGGTGGCTCCCAAATCGCGCGCCGCCTCTTCGTAAGAGCTGTCAAAGCGGTTGAAGACCGCGAACATAATCAAAAGTCCGAAAGGCAAGGTCCAGGTTAATTGCGCGCCAAAACCAGAGCCGGACCAGTGCACAGGCAACCCGATCTGGTCAAAGATCAGACCGACACCCAAAGAGATGAGGATCGACGGGATAACCAGAGATGTGATGATCAGGTAGAACATCACGGTTGATCCCGCGAAGCGCTTGCGAAAGGCCAACCCGCCCATGACCGATACGACGACGGTCGTGACCATCACCATCAGCCCCAAAGCCAGGCTGCGGCGGAAGCTGCCCCAGATGTCGCCAACAGCTTGCTGTTCGAAAAGTTCCTTAAACCAGTGGGTCGACACGCCACGCATTGGAAATGTCAGACCGCCCTGGGGCCCCTGGAAGGACAGGATACCGATAGTGATTGTCGGTCCGTACAGGAAGACAAGAAAAAAGCCGAAGAAAGCGGACAGGGCGTAGAATGATCGGGGGCGCTTTTCCATCTCAAAGCTCCTTGCGAATATCGACAAAGCGAAGCAACACGCCGATGATGAGCAGCACGGTGATCAGAAGAACCACAGCGGTTGCGGAAGCCGACGGATATTGCAGAAGGCCAATGTCGTTTGAGATCAAACGGCCGACATTGGCGGACTGCGATCCCGACATGAACCGCACTGTGATAAAGTCGCCCATCACCAACGTGACGACAAAGATGGTCCCGATCATGATCCCCGGTTTGGTCAACGGGATGATCACATGCCAAACCGTTTGCCAGCCTGTCGCCCCGGAGTCATTCGCCGCTTCAAGCAAGGATCGGTCGATGCGCATCATCGTGTTAAAAATCGGAACGACCATGAACAGCGTGTAAAGATGCACAAATGCCAGAATGATGCTGAAATCAGAGAACAGCAGCCATTCCAGCGGGGCATCGATCACCCCCCAGGACAGCAAGGTGGAGTTCGCAATCCCTTCACGGCCCAAAAACGGGATCCACGAAATCATACGAATAATGTTTGATGTTAAGAACGGCACCGTGCAGACAAGAAACAGCGCGATCTGCCAAGTCAGGCTACGGATGTGAAAGGCCAGATAGTAGGCGACGGTAAAGCCGATTGCCAAGGTGAAAGCCCAGGTGATGATGGCGTATTTCAACGTATTGCCAAACACGCGCCATGTGACTTCCGATCCGAAAAGAAACGCATAATTGTCGAACAAAAAGGCGGGATAGATCGAAAATTCGGTCGTCCCCCAGAAGCTGACGACCACAATGGTCAGAATTGGCAAGATCAGAAAAAACCCAAGAACAAGCGCCAGCGGAGAGACAAGCAGCCAGCCGGTCAAATGACGTGACAACCCACGACCTTTCTTGGCGGACACTGTGGGTGCAAGCGGTTGCGACAAGGCATGTTCCGACATAGGAGTCTCAGGCGTTGGAGAAGGAAACAGCGCGCACTGATAACCAGCGCGCGCCGGCGGTCTTTAAGCCGCGATGAACTCGTTCCACTTGCGAACCATGTACTGGTTCTCGTCCATGACAGAATTCCAGCTTGCGACTGCGCCCATGCGTTCTTCGAACGACCCGCCGTCGCGAAGTTCGCCAGCTTGTGCCAGAACGTCACCAGTGGGTGACGTGATCTCGCCCGTTGCCTCCTTGCCCTCGAACCAATAGCCCCATTCGTTCGCGGACATGAATTCCTTCGACGTTTCAGGAACAGCCGAATAGTAACCCTGACGCATCAGATAGCCACCGACCCAACCGGACAGGTACCAGTTGATGTACTCGTAGGCCGCATCCAGTTCCATGCCGGACAGGTTTGACGAAAGACCGATGCCGCCACCCCAGCTGCGATACCCCTCTTCCAGCGGCTGGTAGACACACGGAATGCCACGTGATTTCACCGCCGTGATCGCGGGCGACCACATGGACTGGATCACCACTTCGCCCGACGCCATCAGGTTCACGCTTTCATCAAAGGTTTTCCAGAAGGCGCGGAACTGACCGTTGCGCTTGGCTTCGGTAAAGATCGCGATGGTCTTGTCGATCTCTTCACGGGTCATGTTGCCTTTGTCGGCATAGGTGATTTCGCCCATCGACTCGCACACCATCGCCATGTCCATGATCCCGATGGAAGAGATGTCGAGGATAGAAGCCTTGCCCGCGAATTCCGGGTTCAGCAGCTCTGACCAATTGTTGATCGGGCGACCAATCAGGTCAGGGCGGATGCCCAGCGTGTCAGCATTATAGATCGTCGGGATCAAGGTCATCCAACCGGATTCGTTGTCCACAAACTCGGTTCCACCCGGACCTTCGACAAATCCAACTGTGTGCGGCGCGGTGCCTTGTGCGATCACGCTGTCCGGCGTCAGCTTACCATTGCGGAAAATGCCAACGATCTTGTCGTAATTGGTGATTTTCGACGTATCCATCGCTTGCAGGTTGCCTGTCGGCCAAACCTTTTTGCAGATCCAGTACTCAATATCGGCAATATCAAAGCTGTCAGGCTGCGTGGCCGCACGTTGTGTCACGCTGTCCGAGTCAAGCGCCGTCATCTCAAGTGTGATGCCAAGGTCTTCTTTCACCTTATTGGCAACGTCATTGAGGTTTGACACGCCAGTCCCGAACTGGCGAAGCACGATGTTTTTGCTTTCCTGCCCCCAAACCATCGGTGCGCTCAAAGCCGTGGCACCAATCGACGCAGCACCAGTCTTTAGAAAAGATCGCCGCGAGTAGCGGACTTTGGAAATCGTTGTCATTGTATTACCTCCTTGGGGTCCATTCGTTTATGCGTGCAGTGCATGTGCGGCTGCATCATGCCAGTCGAGGCTGACTGCCTCGCCAGGCTCCTTCGGCGCGCCGAAGAAATCCTTGTCTGTGAGTAAGGCGGTGACTTCCTGGTCACCGGCGACACGTGCTGTGACAGCGACGTGCGTTCCTTGATATTCCACCGCCGTCAGTTGCCCATCGAGCCGCGCGGTGCCCGGTGCGCCCAGCGTCATGGCGTCTGATCGCACGGCGAAATGGCCGTCGGCCAATGCGATCACGTTATGCGCGCCGATAAAGCGCGCGACGAAGGCGGTGCGCGGGGCATCAAACACTTGGCGCGTGGGACCCGCTTGCTCGATCACGGCGTTGTTCATCACGACGATCTCGTCGGCCAGCGCGAGCGCCTCGTCCTGCCCGTGCGTGACGTGGATGAACGTGATGCCCAACTCCCTCTGCAACCGCTTCAGCTCCGCACGCATCCGAATGCGCAAAAAGGGGTCAAGCGCGCTTAATGGTTCGTCAAGAAGCAGGATCTGCGGTTTGGTGATCAACGCTCTGGCAAGGGCCACGCGTTGTTGCTGGCCACCTGACAATTGGTCGGGCAGACGTTCAGCAAAACTGGTCATATCGACAAGCTCGAGCATCTCAAGCGCCTTTGACTTGCGCTCCGCCGCATCGACACCCTTCATTTTCAAGCTGAAGGCCACGTTATCTTGCACGCTGAGATGCGGAAAAAGCGCATAGCTTTGGAACATCATCGCCGTCCCGCGGCGCGCAGGTGGCAAATCTGAAACATCGCGCCCTGCCAAAACAATGGCACCATCGGTGACAGACTCATGGCCGGCAACCATGCGCAGCGTCGAAGACTTGCCACAGCCGGACGGGCCTAGAAGACAAACATAGCTGCCTGCTGCAAACTTGTGATTGATAGCATCGACCGCGACCGTGGTACCGTATCGCTTGGTCAGATTAACAAGCTCAAGATCAAGTTCAGACGGCATGAGACCCTCGTTTATGTCGATGTGTTGAGCATTGAAGGGCACCGTGACGAACTCAAACATCGCTTCCATCATTTCGGCTCAGATCAACACTGCGCACAAAATTTCATCGAAAACTGTACACAAATGCAGTCGATTTAATCTAATATTGTGTACAATCTTGGCTTTCTTGCGCGACAAAAATATCAGTTGGTCGTGCGCAAAACGAATCTGTATACCCGACCCACAAGGAAAGAGGTTGCGCGTGGACCAAACCACCAAAGACACCAAGGTTACGGCAGAGCACATCGCAGACAACCTGACGACAGCCGTCCATGAACATCGCGTTCTGCCGGGGATGAAACTGCCGGAAGACGACGTTGGCCATGCATTCGGAGTCGGACGCACGATTGCCCGACAAGCGCTACGCATTCTCGCACAGGACGGATTGGTGACGATTGAGCGCAATCGCGGCGCATTCGTATCCCGCCCCTCCGCGAAAGAGGCGCGCGAGGTTTTCGAAGCCAGGGCGCTTTTGGAACCCGAAACGGCCAGGGCCGCGGCGGCGCGCATCACAAGCTCCAACTTCTCAATACTGGAAAGACATATTGACGAGGAACACGCGGCGCTCGCACGTGGAGATGCTGGCCAAGCCCTGCGGCTCTCGGGTCAATTCCACATTGAGATTGCACGAATTGCCGATCAGGCCACGATCGAAGGGTTCATTCGCCAATTGATTTCGCGGTCTTCACTCGTGATCGCAATTTACTGGCAGAGGCGCAGCGCGCTGTGCGAAAGCCATGCCCATCACGCGTTACTTGACGCGTTCAAGGCGCAAGATGGTGCGCAGGCGAATGAATTGATGAAGGGGCATCTGGTTGATCTACTGTCCAAGCTGGACTTGAGCGAACAAGCGCCTGCTCCGAAAAATCTACGCGAAGCGCTGATGGGATGATCACAAACCGCTTAATGAAAAGGACAGAACTGGATGTGGTCCTTGATTGGGCCGCAGCTGAAGGCTGGAACCCGGGTCTCGACGACGCCGAAGCGTTTTGGGCGACGGACCCGGAGGGATTTTTTGTTGCCGAGCAACGGGGTGAACTGCTGGCAGCTATTTCGGTTGTGCGACACTCGGACAGCTTTGCCTTTCTCGGACTGTACATTTGCCAGGCCGATTACCGCGGCCGGGGCATCGGCCTCTCACTTTGGAATGATGCAATTGCACATGCCGGAAACAGGACGGTGGGGCTGGACGGCGTTGCGGAGCAACAGGCGAATTACGAGCGGTCTGGCTTCAAACGCGTCGGAGCCACGACGCGCTATTCGGGTCGACCGTCCGCACTGTCAGACAATCGCGTCGTCGATGCGACTGACGCGGATATTTCCGAACTGATCGCGCTAGAGGCCACCGCGTCTGGATGGAAAAAGCAGACCTACCTGTCCCACTGGTTTGCACCAACAGCCAACAGACAGACCGTCGTGATCCGCGAAGACGAAAATATCGTTGCGGCTGCAACTTTTCGAAGGTGCCGCGAAGGCGTAAAGATTGGCCCTTTCTTAGCAAAACACGCGCAACTGGCCGCGCCCCTGTTGCAGCACATCTCGGCTTGCGTGGACGCGGAGATCATCATTGACGTACCAGCAGAAGCGTCGGACGTGGCCCTGATTTGTCAAAAGCAAAACATGCTACCGATCTTTGGAACTGCACGGATGTTCCGAGGGACAATTGCTGAACCAGCGGCAGAAGCATCTTTTCTCTGCTGCCCCTCTACGCTTGAATTGGGTTAGCGACCTGTGTTGGCTATGACGTCCGAAGCTCTAACCAATCGATGCCGTTGCGATGCACCTCTCCTTGGCCAATATATCCTGAACTTTACGTCCGTGGCGCGCGAACAGGCATCCGAACTTCGCCAAGTTGCACTTTCCTCGCAATTGAAACGCCCCCACGGCGCGTTGGGCTGCCCATCACCGGCCCCTGAAACCATCGCAAAGTTTAACCAAAGGCCGATGATGCGCTCACAGTCAATTGAAGCTACTCCTTAGGTCCCAACAGAACACAACGCCTGCACCCCAACGCAGTGCGGGCTGCAATTATTAATCCAAGGTCAGGCGCTTGCCGCTCTGCACCGAGATTTCAGAGATCATTTGATCGTCACAAAGTACGTCGGCTTGAAATCGAAATCCGGTGTCGGCATGCTTTGTCAAAGCGAAGGGCAATCAATGCACGACCATCACGACCATGACAATGAATTCGATGAGATGACCGCACGTGTTCGCGCTTTGGAAACCATTCTGGTCGAAAAGAACCTGGTGGATCCGGCTGCCGTCGATGCGATCATTGACACCTACGAAAACAAAGTCGGGCCACGAAATGGTGCCGCGGTTGTGGCACGTGCGTGGGCTGATCCCAAGTTCGCCGACTGGCTGCGTGCAGACGCAACGGAGGCGATCGCGTCGATGGGATTCATCGGCCGCCAGGGTGAGCACATGCTGGCGGTGTTCAATACGCCCGAGGAGCACAACCTTGTCGTTTGCACGCTGTGTTCCTGCTATCCTTGGCCGGTGCTTGGCTTGCCGCCGACATGGTACAAAGCGCCTGCGTACCGGTCCCGGGCCGTACGCGAGCCACGTGCTGTGCTTTCAGAATTTGGCGTCACACTCCCCGCAGACACACGTATCCATGTTTGGGATTCGACCGCAGAGCTCAGATATCTCGTGATCCCACAACGCCCGAACGGGACGGAAGGGATGGATGAAGCCGCGCTGGCCGACCTCGTGACGCGGGACAGCATGATCGGATGCGGCCTTGCCAGGGAGCCGGAACGCGCATGAACGGACCGCATGATCTCGGAGGAATGCATGGGTTCGGCGCGGTCGTGCCGGAGGACGAGACCACGCGCTTTCATGCGGAGTGGGAAAAGCGGGCACTTGGGTTGACCTTGGCCGCTGGTGCCTTGGGATATTGGAATATCGACGTATCACGCCATGCGCGCGAAAGCTTGCCGCCCGCAACCTACTACGGGTCGAGCTATTACGCGATCTGGTTGCGAGCTTTGGATGTGCTTCTGCGGCGCTCTGGCGAGGTGAGCGAGGCGGAGTTGCAGGACGGCCGTGCGCAAAAAGACGGCGTTCGGCAGGTCCGCAGACTGACCGCTGCTGCGGTGCCAGATGTGCTTGCGGCCGGTGGCCCGTCTGAACGGATGGGACCACAACCGGAGTTTGCAATTGGCGACAGGGTGCGCACGCGAAACCACCAGCCTGCATCGCACACGCGGCTGCCTGGCTATGCCCGCGATTGCGAAGGGGTTGTCACCGCCGTGCACGGATCACACGTGTATCCCGATGACAACGCGCATTTCAAAGGCGAGAACCCAAAACCGCTTTACACGGTGAGGTTCACGGCGGTCGAGCTTTACGGGGAAGATGCCGACCCCACCTTGACGGTCAGCATTGATGCTTGGGAGCCTTATCTTGAACGCGCCTGAAGCCCCCTTTGAAGAGCCGTGGCAAGCGCAACTTTTTGCGCTCACCGTGGCGTTAAATGAGGCCGGTCACTTCAGCTGGTCCGAGTGGGCGGCGATCTTTGG
>CAZCOX010000136.1:0-8864 GCA_964500115.1 uncultured Rhodobacterales bacterium | reverse complement strand
CTTGATCTCAGCGAAGCCTGCGTTGCGTGCACGCGCTGCGGTAAAAGGCTTTGTCATATCTAGTGTGACGACAATCGCGCCGGAGTCTTTTGCGTGCAAAACGCTCTGATCGGTCGATCCACTATCGACATAGACGACACGACGTACCTGAGGCGAGACAGAGGCCAAGGCTTTGACGAGGCGTTCGCCCTCGTTTCGGCCGATAATGACAGCGTCCACGATCATGTCAGAGCTGATCCTGTTGGGCGCAATACGGGCTTGGGTCCGCTCGATGCATACGCGCAGAACAGGTCTGACAGTCGTTGCGCCTCTTGTGCTGCGTCGAATTCGGCGATCACTTTTTCCCGGCCAGCGGCACCCATATCTGCGCGTACGCCTTCGTCGGTCAGGATCGCATCCAGCGCCTGCGTGAAGGCATCGATATCGCCGGGCGGAACCAGGCGACCGCTGACGCCATCTTCAACCAATTCGGGAATTCCGGCGATGCGGGTCGCCACAACGGGTACTTGCGCCGCCATCGCCTCCATTAAGACGACGGGTACCCCTTCGGCAAAGCTGGGCAGAACAAAGACGTCCGCACGCGCCAGTTCGTCGGCCACATCGGATTGGGATAGATAGCCGAGAAATGTCACGCGGTCCTGTAAACCGCGACGCTGGACCTCGGCCTCCAATGCTTTGCGGTCCGGGCCGTCACCAACCAACCGCAATTGCAGGTCCGGGTGCATTTCGCTTATTCGCGCGATCGCTTCGATCAGGATCGGTACGCCCTTCACCCCAGCCAGACGCCCGACAAAAAGCGCTTTCAAACCTTCGGTTTCTGATCGTTCCGCATACTTCGCCGGATCGACCCCGCAATGCACGATGTGCAGCTTTTGCCAATCCGCACCATCGGCAAAGCACATCAACTGCGACCGGCAATAGTGGCTTATACAGGCAACAAAATCAGCCCGCACCGCTTTTTCATCGATGCGCCAATGATGCGGTTCGAAAAAGATGTCGGGGCCGTGGATCGTAAAGCTCCATCTGAGACCAGACAGCGCGCCAACAAGCATCGCAACGGTGCAAGAGGCTTTGGCAATGTGGTTGTGTAGATGCGTCACGCCTTCGTCGATGAGTTTGGCAGCCAACACACCCGCCTCGATGAAATAGATCAGGTTGTAGAGCCGTCCCTTGACTCCCTTGGGCGCGGTCCGCCACGCCAGGGTCAGAGCTGAAAGATATCGCCCGGGTGTTTTCGCCCAGCGCCAGTGGGCCTTTAGCGTCGTCAGCGGGTTCTTGACCGCATCCAGCACCTTGAACGTGCGGGCGTGTTCGTCGCGTTGCTCGGGCCCGACCAAGTGCTCCGCTCCGGTTGTGCGGATGGAGCAGGTTAACACGTCGTGGCCAAGCGTACGCAGATTGGCGACCTCGCGCTGAATAAACGTATCGCTCGCGCGAGGGTACTCGCCCGTCAGATATGCAAGTTTGGGAAGGCTCATGCTGCGCCCTCCCACAGAGATGCCGGTCGTGGCAGCGCATCGTCAAACGGGTCGCGTAGATCGAACCCCATGGGCAACGCCCTTTGCCGTAGGACGTCAGACCGCAGCAAGCCCGGCAGTTTCGAAGCGATCGGCCGGGTTGCTTGCGCGACCGCCCACAAAAGCTGCCATGGCAGCGGAATAACCAGCTTTGGCCAACCCTGTTTTTTCATCGCTCGTATAACCTGCCCGCGCGTCGGCAAATCACGGTCCAGCGCGACAAAGCTGTCATCCATTCGGCCTGTTGTTGTTTGCACCAATGACATCGCACAGTTTGAGACATGGCACATGGGCAGCGGGCTGTCCGCGTCGCCAATACGCACCAGCACTGGCCCCAATCCTAAACCAAGATGCGCGTTCCAAAGATGTTCGTCATCATAGACAATCCCGGGCCGGACGATTGACAGGCTATCCAGCCGGGCCGCGCGAGTAAGCTGTTCTTGGCGCACTTTCGCGCCCGAATAGGTATCCCGCGACATTGCCGGGTTTTCGAGCGCGCAGGCGTCTGTCAGGTCATCGCCAACGGGTATTTGACCGGTATCGAATACAGCGATTGAGCTTGCCAAAGTCAGGTGTCCGACACCTGCCTCGGCCATGGCGGCAAGCAGGTTTTGGGTGCCTCCAATTGTCAGGTGCCGATGCGCTTCAGCATCGCCAGACATGGCGGCGGCGAGGTGAATGACGGCATCGCATTTCGCCATCGCCTTAACCAACTGCGATTTGGCATCCTTTGCCGCCAGATCAATGGCATGGTCCGCACCGGAACGAGCCACTGTCACCACCTTGAGACCGGCATCCCGAGCGGCAGCTACAGTGGCGCGCCCGATAAAGCCTGTGGCTCCTGTTATGAGGACGCGCTTCACATCGCCCATGGCATTGGCTCCATGGGGTCACATCGGGTTGTCATTGCTTGCGCGCCGGATGTTTCCCCGGCGTTCTGGATCGCGAGGGTCACTTCGGTCATGTGAAGCGCGAAATCGTTTGACAGGCGCGAGCTGCGGCCTTCGCGCAATGCCTCCAGCATCTCGGCCGGGCCCAGCATGAAATTCATGGCGGCAGCGCCCCAGCGTTTCACCTTGGGATGCGTCGGTTGCGCAAAGCGTAAACGCTTGGGAAAAGGAGACTCCATCAACCGGCGGCGGATCGTCATGCGCTTGGCAAAAGTGACCTTTGCCGAATTGTCCCACGCGGCCTTGCAGGACAGGACGCCGTTATCTCCGACAATACGAATTTGATGATCGTGCGGCGCGACAATGGAACAGGTCAGGCGCGTCATCGGCCCATCGTCAAAAAATAGAGTTGCAACGGAAACGTCCGGTGCAAGTGGGCCGTTGCCCTCTTTATCGGGAATGGTTTCGGCCGACGCCGCAACAACCGTGCGCACCGTTCCAAACCATGAGATCAACCAACCGAGGTAATAGCCGGCATGTTCGAGCGTGCAGCCAACACGAAATTCGTCTTCAAACGGCCAGGGTGCGCCGGATTCCGAGAGCCATTTCTTGTAAGCGGCTTGCGGGATAAAGCCATCGTCAAGCTCTGCATAGATCACCCGCGGCGTGCCAGCTGTGCCATTGCGTATAGCATGCCCCAGCGTTTGCGCGGCTTCGCCCAAAACGCTGCACGGGGCCGAGGCGAGCATCAAGCCAGCGGCATTGGCTTGATCGTGGAGCGCCTTTGCCTCTTCAACCCGCATCGCCAGAGGCTTTTCCGAATAGGTGTGACACCCGGCGGACAAGCACGCCGCGTTGACCTCAAAATGCGCCGAAGGGTTTGTCAGGTTCAGGACCACGCCGTCTTTGGGATGCGCGTCCAGCAAAGCACCGAGGGACGCCACCGCAGGCACGTTCCAAAAGCTGCTGAACTGTTCCAACCGCTTGGCATCGCGATCATAGACACCGGCGACGCGAATACCCTGCATCGCCTGCAGCGACCTCATGTAAAGGTCAGCCACAAAGCCGCAGCCGACAATCGACACCACGCCACTCATGATGCGCCTTCAACAGATGATCTGTTGCGCAGATGAAGGGATGGGATGAAAGTCACAACGCTCTTTCGAAAACATACGCGGGTTCGGGGGGCTTAGAGCAAGTAATAATGGTGATAATTCGACAAAATGGAATTTTCTCGCGGCAACGCAGCGAATATTCCGGCACATGTCTTGATTTTGCAGCGGTCGCGCCCCGATTTGGCCTTATGGACACCGTAAACCCAACCTTGTCGACAAAAGAGGAGGCGCATATGCGCTTTTGGGGTGAGGCGTTTGATGTGTCCGTCAACGTCCCAAACTGGGTTGTTCTGGAACGTCGCGTGTCCGAGTGTTTGCGGTCTGGCACAGGGTTTTCGCTCGCCACGATCAATCTTGACCATTTGGTAAAATTACGCGCCGACCCACGCTTTCGCGAGGCGTATGCCGCGCAAGATATGGTGGTTGCGGATGGCAATCCGGTGGTTTGGATGTCGAAACTCGCGGGCCGTCCGGTTGAGCTTATTCCCGGGTCCGATGCGATCTTACCCCTGACACGGATTGCTGCGGCTCATCGGAAAACACTCGCGCTTGTGGGAAGCACGGATGACACGCTTGCCGCGGCAAAAGCCTATCTGGAACGCACGGTTCCTGGAACGCGTGTTGTCGCAACGATTGCGCCCGCGATGGGATTTGACCCAAACGGTGCCTCAGCCAATGAAGTGATCTCGCAGATCAAAGTATCAAAGGCCGATATGGTGTTCCTGGCGCTCGGTGCGCCGAAGCAGGAATTGTTTGCCGCCCACGGGCGCTCAAAGCTGCCCGAGGTCGGGTTTGTTTCGATCGGCGCTGGGCTTGATTTCTTTTCCGGCTCACAAAACCGGGCACCGCGCTGGGTGCGTTCGGTCGCGATGGAATGGTTATGGCGGGCCGTGTCTCAGCCAGTGCGCCTGACGCCTCGCTACGCCAAATGCTTTGCGATCCTGCCAACCGAAGTCAGGCACGCTTTAAAGTTACGGTTTCAGAACGGGTCGAATTCGCCATCGCGCGCCTAACTCAGTCGGTGCACACGACCGCCCGCGGCCTCGGCATCGGCTGCGTCGTGGGTCACCAGCAAGACGGGCAAACCCTGCGCCCTGGCCTGCGCAAAAACCAACTCTCTGATCTGGCCACGCCGTTCGGTATCGAGTCGGGAAAACGGTTCATCCAGCAAAAGCGCTTTCGGCCCCGACAACAACATGCGCATCAACGCGACCCGCGCCTTTTGACCACCCGAGAGCGTCTCGGGGTCGCGCGATGCAAAACCGGCCAGACCGATTTTGTCGAGCGCCGCTTCAATTTTTGCCTTTCGCGCCTTGCGCCCTCGCACGGACGCACGCAACCCAAAGGCAAGGTTCTCACCGACAGAGAGATGCGGAAACAGCAACTCGTCCTGAAAGAGGATACCAACACCTCGCTGCTCGGGCGGAAGATTGGTAATGTCAGTTCCGTTCAAAAGCACCGTGCCTCGCGCCTCGAAACCCGGATCAAGTGTCCCGATCACAAAGGATAGCAAGGTTGATTTACCCGACCCGCTTGGTCCCATGACGGTCAACACCTCACCCGGCGCGACGTAATCGTCGATCTGAACCAGGGTCTTGCCGTCGCGCGCGATGGTGATGTTGCGCAATGTCAGCCCTGAATCAGACATGCCGTAGCCCACGCCTGTTGCGCCAAGCGATGGCCGGGATGAACACGGCAAAAGCAAAGGGAAGGAACGCCACCGCGGTTTGCGTCAGCGCGTAAACCGAAATGACCCGTCGGTCGCCGCCTGAAGCCAGGGCAACAGCCTCTGTCGTCAATGTCTGAACCCGGCCCGCACCGGCAAGGAGTGTTGGAAGAAACTGTCCGATGCTCACCGCAAACCCCACCGCAGCCGCCGTCAGGATCGGGCGCAAAAGCATTGGCAACCTCACACGCCATAGCACACCGTCGCAAGACGCGCCCAGCGCGCGGGCCACCAACCCATATCGCGCATCCCACGCCCGGAACGGATCGGCGAGCGACAGGAAAACATAGGGCAGTACAAAAATCACGTGCACGGCAATCACTGCAGTTAGATTGCCATCAATGCCCGCATAAATTGCCAGTGTTTGCAGCCCAGCCAGAAACGCGATCTGCGGCACGATCAATGGCACGTAAAGCAACCAAAGCGCACGTGCACCGGGTTTGAGACCATATCGTTCCTCGGCCTCCAGACAGGCGAGCGTCAACAAAAGCGCAATCAGCGTTGCGAGCGATGCGATTAGAACCGTATCGCGCAGAACATCCCACAGCATTATCCCATGTCGCATCCACGTGCGCATGGTAAACCCTTTGGGCAATGCGTCAGGGAAACTCCAGAAGCCCGCGAAGGACCAAACCAGCAACCCCAAAAGACCCATGATCACGGCAGCGGCGCTCAATATCGCGGCAATAAGGGAAATGGCACGCGCCGTTCTGGTGCCGCCTCCGCGTCTCCCTGCCACAATCCATCGACGGCCCAAGGCTGCTGTCACCGCCTCCACCACACGCCACATTACCAAACCCGCGATCACCAAAAACAACTGCCAAACAGCCCCCGCCGAGGCGACGAAACGCAAAGTGAGGTCCGGATCGTTCATCCAGCGCAGGATTTGCACCGCAAGCGTGGGCGGAGTCGTCGGACCAAGAACGATCGACACGTCAATCACCGTCATGGAAAACGCCAAAACGGCGTAAACGGGCAATCGGATTTGCGCGTAGACGCGCGGAAAGACCGTTTGAAACCATGCTGTCACTGGTGCGTAGCCCAAAGCCAGCGCCGTATCCCGTGCTTGCCGCGTTGGGATTTGCGACAGCGCTGCGAGCGTCATCAAAAGAAGAAACGGCACCTCTTTGACGACCAAACCAGCGATCAGCGATAGACCCCACGGGTCTTGCAAGATCAACAGGTCTGGCGGTTGATCCCACCCGGTCAGGCCCGGAGACACCGCGCGGGAAATCCACCCCGATGGCGCGATCAGAAAGGCCAGGCCGAAAGCGGCTGCGGCGTGCGGTACCGATAGCAGCGGTGACAATCCCCGCTCGATCACGCGAAATGCTTTTGAGCCGCTCCACGCCGCGCAGATCATTGCCACGATCAACAAGGACAGACCGGTCGCGGCGAACCCAGTGGTCAGGCTCAACACGCTGGCGCGCGTAAATCCGGGCCAGTCGATTAGGCGCATAAAGGGCTCAACGCCCAAAGACGTGCCGCCAAGCGCGGGAAGATAGCCGAACGCAGGGGCGAGCGTGCCCAACACACCCGCCGCGACCGGGCCGATCATTACGGCCAAAGTCAGCAAAGGCGCCCAGGGCAACAACCCGGGACGCCCCTTTGGTTCGGCGCAAGTGGCGGCCATGGAGAATGCCTATTCGGCGACGCCGAAGCGTTCCGTCCAATCTTCCTCCAAGCGCACCATCCAGCTCGGATGCGGCTCGGGGAGCGTGTCGCCCAGCGCATCAGGCGGGAGCGTGGCCACGCCCAATTCAAGCTTGTCAAACCGCGCGCGGTCTTCGTCGGACAGTTTGCTCAGGTCAAGCACAGTGCCCAAACCCCAGACATTCGGGTCTTGCATCATGGCCTGCGCCTCGGGCGACATCATGAAATTGGCGACAACCATCGCACCAGCTTTGGCGTTGGCGTTGTAGGGGATCGCCACAAAGCTGGCATTCCCGATGCTGCCCGCATCCATGACAAAACTGCGCACGCTGTCTTGCAGTTCGAAATTCGCAATCGCGTTGCTTGCCTCGTTGGGGTTAAAGCTGATCGCGAGATCAATCTCGCCATCCGCCATCAACTGGATCTGCCGCGACTCGTTTTGCGGATAAGCCCGGCCAGACCGCCAGAGGTTCGGCGTGAGACCTTCCATGAAGGCCCACAGGTCTTTCGTGGCGGCATCATAGTCCGCCTCCTCCACCGGCTTTTGCAGAACGGCCGGATCCGGTACAAATTCGATCAACGCCTGTTTCAGAAACGTGCCTCCGAGGAAATTGGGCGGCTGAGGATAGGTGAACCGCCCGGGGTTCTCGGCAGCCCAATCTTCCAGATCGGCCATTGTTGTTGGCGGTGTCTCCAACCGCGCGGTGTCGTAGTAAAACACCACCTGCGCCATGCCCCAAGGGGCTTCCAATCCGTCCGTCGGGACGGTGAAGTCAGAGATCACGGCAGGTTTGCCAGCGACATCGACATTGGCCCAGCTTGGCATCGCTTCGACCCAAGGGCCGAACAGCAGATCCTGACGCTTCATGGAGGCAAAGTTTTCGCCGTTGATCCAAATCATGTCGACCGCGCCGCCGCTGTCTTTGCCAGCAGATTTCTCGGCGACGACGCGGCTCACCGCCTCGGCCGTATCAGACAGCTTCACATGTTCCAATGTTACTCCATAGGTCGCATTCACCTGATCGCCGATCCAGTCGATAAAGCTGTTGATCGTGTCTGAGCCACCCCAAGCATTCCAATACACGGTCTGACCGCGCGCTTCCTCTTTGACAGCTTCCCAATTGGTCGGGTCCGGTTCCGCCGTCGCTGAAAGCGCTGTCATCGTTGCCAATGCTGCCGCAAGTAAAGTGCGCATTTGTTTAATCCTTCCCTTATGGGGCTGTGCCCACCTCGGCTTTGGGTCAAACCAGCGATACCCTGTCTGCGTCAAATGACAAACCGGTGTGTAAGATTTCAGTGTACGCGGCGCGAGCACGCAGCTAAGCCACTGGGTCAAAGATCAAACACAAGGTCAATCGCATGATCGACGCCCGGATATTGCCCTATGTCAAACGTGCCGTCGCGCGTCCGGCGCAGGCTTTGGTCAATCGGGATATCCGCGCCGATCAGATCACATTGCTGGGGTTCGCTGTTGGTCTTTTGGGGGTGATCGCAGTTGCATCCGGATTTTTCGCCTTGGCGCTCTTTTGCCTTGCCGTGAACCGCATTGCCGATGGCCTCGACGGGGCCGTTGCGCGGCTGACGGCGCCCACAGACCGCGGCGCGTTCCTCGACATCGCGCTGGATTTCATGTTCTACGGGCTGTTCCCGCTGGGCTTCGCCATACACGATCCTGCGACAAACGCATTGCCCGCCGCCGTGTTAATTGCGAGTTTCATAGGCACCGGTTCCAGCTTCCTCGCCTTTTCGATTATCGCGGAAAAGCGAGGAATTAGCTCTGATGCCTATCCAACAAAGGGCATCTACTATCTCGGCGGTCTCACCGAAGGGTTCGAGACCATCGCGCTCTTCGGTGCAATGTGCCTCTTTCCGTCGGCCTTTCCCTTCCTGGCCTATGGATTCGCATTCCTCTGCGCGATTACTACATTCACCCGATGGATGGCCGGTTGGAATATGTTCAAAT
>CAZCOX010000135.1:0-8993 GCA_964500115.1 uncultured Rhodobacterales bacterium | reverse complement strand
TCTTCGTTGCTCAGGCTTTCTGGATAAGTCACCTGCGTTTCCGCCTGATTCACGAAGAGGGCCGCCATCGCCTCGAGCGAGGTTCCGTTGGCAAAAGACGTGCCCCAGAACCAAAGCCCCAACGCATCGGGCGCGCGGTTGAAATAGGCAATGTAAAGCTCAACAAAACTCGTCAGCGCGTCTTCTGACAGATTGGTCGGTGCACTGAAGTTCTGAAGATTGTAGTCCGCCGACTCGTCGCCCTCATAAAACGTCAGCAGTTCGATGTTGGACACACTGTCAGCGCCTGTGCCCGCATCGCGACGATCTATGACTTGCGTGCCATCCGGGCCAAACTGAATGGTGTATCCCCGGATTTGACCCTCGAAGTAGGCCGTGTCCATACCGCCCTGCCCGTCAAGGTTATCATCCCCACCGCCGCCTTCGATCAGGTCATTGCCCTGCCCCGCGTTCAACGTGTTGTCCAGCGAATTGCCCAACATGTTATCGGCAAACCGCGTGCCGGTTGCGTTCTCAATATCGCCCAAGAGCCAGACAAAATCGCGCGGCTCAGAATCGACCAATCGTTCTGCCATTTGCGCTTCGGGCAAGGCGAAACCTGCCCTGACATCGACCAATGGCGTCGGTTCAAGCTCCGGCAAGACGATCCGCCACGCCTCATTCTCGTTGAACGCAGAGACCGTATCGACCCCGGATGCATCCCAAATCGAGTAGTAGTAATCGCGCCCTTCCAAAGCATGAATCGTGTTGCCAGCATGTGCAGTAGGGTTTTGACCATACACATATTGCAAGGCCACAATATCCAACACCATGGGCGTCGCCGGCTCCCAGCGCTCTCGCTCGCGTTCGTATGGATCGGTGTAGGACATCACCGTGTACCAATCGGTGTCGGCCATGATGTCGCTGCCCAACTCTGCCAAGATCGGGCGACCGTCGTTTTCTTCGAACGGATGCCGCAGCCCCATCGCATGGCCCAGTTCATGCAGAATGACGTAGAACCCGTTTGACCCGGTATCGAACGTCGATTCAGAAATCTCGGGTTCCGAGAAATTCATGAAAATGTCGCCGCCCTCATTGGGGTTGTCAGACGGGTTCGGATGATCACGGTCCGGATAGTACGCGTAGGCCAGAAACCCATCTTCTTGGCTGGCGGAATTGTCTACCGAATAAACGATGTCCGCACCGGCATTGCCCGCGACCGTAGGGTTGTCGAATGTGCCGAGATAAGAAAACTCGACATTGATAAACGCCTCGTAGGTTTCCAGCGCCCTCGAAAACTGCTCAATTGCAGCGGTTTGATCAGGCCAAGCGTCGTTTTCGGTGAACCCATCAGCCAACGCCCACGTGATTGTGCGCGACCCGGACAAATCCCACGCCTGCCCGCCGAACGAAACATCAATCACAACATCATTTGTCGGGTCGAAAAAATTGGCGGTCAAAAAGGCCATAACAACTCCCAATTGGATCAATCAGTGGCGGCGCAAATAATTGGATGTTCTACAAGAATTCCGACTCAGACAACACTCTGAACGCGCGTCGGCACAGTTCAGACCATCCAGAAGCCGTTTTTCTTAATCTTTTGGCGAATGGGTTGTTCCCTCGTCGGCAAATGCGCGCGGTCAAACAGGGCGCGCACTTTGTGCCCACGGTTTTGGTAAATCATGCGCTTGAAGGGCTCATATCCTTTCAAGACCTTTTTCACCTGGTTGGGGGCCGAGATATCCTCGAGCGCATCGATCACGGCATCGCTTTCGCGGGCGTACATCAGTGGCATATTCCGGTAATGCACCGATGTTTTGCCATCCAGCCATCCCGGTTCCAAGGCGTCGCGGCCGCCACCGAATTTGTGCACCACGAGTGGCAGCGCGATCTGATCAAGCCACGGATACAAAGGTTGGCAGACCAATGGTTCCGGCGGGTCGTTTCGGATCGACAATGCCATGTCGAGATACGCCTGACCAAATGTATGCGGGCATTTGTAGTAGAAATACCCTGCGTTGAAGTAGAGGTATTTGCGCCAATATTCGTCCGGTTGCGACGGATCGAGCGAGCTTTCGAAATCCAGATCAAAGCGATCGTAAAGGGACTTCCACGTCTTGGTATAGCCCGGGCCGTACAATTCAATCTGCGGCCACGTCCCTTCCACCCGCAAAGACCCCGAGGGTCTGTCAAAATCGAACGGAACGTCGCCAAGTTCGCCGGTGATCAGCGTATCCGTATCGAAAAACACAAACGGTTCACCCTTGGGCAGGGCAAAGAGCGCTTCGATCTTGTTGCCATGCGGATAGTCGCTGCCGAAGTGCTGGTTTTCGAAAGGAATGATCGTGGCACCCTGCGCTTCGATTGCTGCACGCAGGTCGTCGGGGCGGATGGCCGGATCGTTGTGCCACTTCGGGCCTTTCGGTTCTGCCACATACAGCTTGAACCGGTCGTCTTGTGTGTTCGCCTTCATTGACGCTGCAAACAGCAAGGCCTCATAGGCGATCTTGCCCATTTGGCCGATTATGAGAACGTTCACCCTTTCAGGTTTGGCCTGTTTGCGCGCCATGAAAATCCCTTGCGGACTGCTCGGTGTTTTCCACAACTATAGGCAGATGAAAGTGACCCGCCTAGGGGCAATGATCATTGATCCGCGATCTCGTAGACAAGCGTCACCCCGGCGCGCAGTTCAGTTTCGCCTTCGGCCACTGGCACACCCGCATCCGAGGCGCGTGCCATGCTCATCATCTCGGGCCGAGGCATCCGCACGCCGTTTTCGGACAGGTTGATCAGCGCACCCAATGTAACACCTGTCGCATCTGCGTAGAGCTCTGCACGTTCGCGCGCATCCATCACCGCGTTGCGCCGCGCCTCATTCAACAGAGGTTTTGGATCAGACACAGTGAATTGCAGACCACCCATGCGGTTTGCGCCATCGGTCAACGCCGCATCCAGAACAGTCCCCAGAATATCGAGGTTGCGAATGCGCACGGTCACACGGTTGGACGCCTGATATCCCACGATCTGCGGGCGGTCTTGTGAAGTATTCCGGTTGTTCCAGACTGGATTCAGCGAAAGGTCAGAGGTTTGAATGTCGCGGGGTGCGATATCGAACCCCGCAAGCTGGTCGAGAATCGCTGCCGTGATTCCTGATGTTTCGTCCATGGCTGCCTTGGCCGTTTTGGCCTCTGCCGTTGCGCCCAAGGTGAGCACAGCCATGTCCGGCACAGCAAATGCGCTGCCTTCGCCGGAGACGGTTATCCGCCGATCTGTGTCGGCAAGTGCAGCCGAAAGGCTGAAAAACAGGGCGATTGCGGCAAGGCAAGTTCGAAACATCGTTGGGTTTCCCTTCGACTGTGCTGTTGGACGCTTAGCATTCCCCCGCAAAACCTGCCGTGCAAGTGACAATATCCTGATGTGCGAAACCTTGCTTTTCCCCTGCGTTCAAACACCTAAGTGACTCCCATCCTCTGCAAATGGATGTTAAAAAACGGATATGAAGCCAGACTTTGCCCTGACTCTGTCATTCGAAGGTATTTCGCTCTTGCGACGTGTCCCCGGCGGGTGGGCTCTGGTGGGCGATGTAGCCTTGGATTCCGCCGATTTGCGTGGCGACTTGGCAAACCTGCGGTCGCAGGCGGATGCGCTTTCGAAGAATGGCGGGCAAGTCAAACTCGTCATCCCGAACGAACAGATCAAATACCTGACGCTGCCCGACGCAGGCTTGGGGCCAGAGGCACTGCAGGCGGACATTCGCAACGCGTTGAACGGTGCCACGCCTTACGCGGTTGACGATCTTCGCTTCGATTGGGCTATCGCCGACGGGCAGGTCTTTGTCGCGGCCGTGGCCACCGAGACGTTGGACGAGGCAGAGGCGTTTGCCAAAAGCCACCATTTTGATCCGGTGTCCATTGTTGCGACAGCCCCCGACAACGCGTTTTCCGGCGAGGTCTTTTTTGGTCAGGCCGCCACATGGACAGGCGATGCGCCGACCAAAGACGATGACGCTATTCAGATTGTCGACGCTCCCGAGGAAGAGGAACCGGCACCAGACCTTCCCATTGTTGATCTGGATGCTGCAGCCTCTGAAGAATTGCTACTTCCCAGCGGCGACCAAGAGCAATCGATAGAAGACGACGCGCTTGCGCCTGGCGCGGCGGACCCGCAAGCGCCAGAACCGGATCCGGTGATCGCTGCGCCACCGCCGTCCGCAACGCCATCTTTCGCCTCGATCCGCGCCTCCCGAAATGCACCGCCCCCTCCTACTCCGGTCTCAGCACCGAAACCGGTTGCAGCGCCACCTGCTGACGCAGCCGATGTGAAACCAAGGTTCAAACTGGGCGGTGCGCGCAAATCGACACGAGACAGCGATGTCACGGCCCCGGTTCTGCAAGTCGAAGCAACGGAACCATCAGCGGAGCGAAAGGGCTTCGGCTTTTTCAGCAGCCGCAAAAAGGCAACGCCTGAACCAGAAGCGCCACCTCCGCCACCTGTACCCGCCGCAGAACCTCAGCTGACGGCCAAACCGGCCCATGACCCCGGCCCGGCCCGGGCCGCCGTCGCGCGGATTGCGGCCATGCGCGCCGGTCGCGACCCGGACAAACCAGCCGAGGCCGTCGCCGCCGCACCAGATGAACGCGACCGCATGACCATTTTCGGAGCGCGGACAGCGCCGCAAGTGGGTGGAAAACCTCGTTTCCTTGGCCTGATGCTGACCAGCGCCTTGCTGATCTTCCTTCTGGCTGTGGCCGCGTGGGCGAGCGTGTTCCTCGATGAAGGCATTTCGCGATTCTTTGACCGCGAAGATCGCGCCCCTTCGATTGCGCGACTGCCGGATGTAGAACTGCAGCCGCTGGACGGGTCAATCACCGCGCCGGATGTGGAAGACGGTGTCGAGGTCGCGTCATTAGAAACCGGCGAGGAGTTGTTTCCGGCAGATGATGGCTTGTCTAACATCCTGCCACCGCCAGCAGCACTCACACCCGAAGAAGCGGACGCACGCTATGCCGCCACGGGCATCTGGTTGCGCTCCCCCGATGCGCCCGCAGCGCCACCGCTGACCACGCTTGACGACCTCTATATCGCCTCCATCGACGGGCGGGTTCAGCAGTTCGACGCGGTGGCACTGCCGGGTGCAGACCTGCTGCGTAACGATGAAACCTACCTGTCGCAGCCCAACCCGGCCCTTCCTGGCACACGTTTCGAATTGAATGACCGCGGTCTTGTTGTGGCAACGCCAGAAGGGGCGGTGAACCCGGAGGGCGTGCGCATCTTCGCAGGTCTGCCGCCGGTCGTGCCCCCAACCCGCCCCATCGCGCCGCCCGTTGCACCGACGGATGCGGAAATTGATCCGCCCATCCTGAACGCGGCATTGCAAGCGTTCCGCCCGAAAACCCGACCAGACGGACTGATCGAGGGCAATGAACGGTCGCTTTTGGGCGGCAACACGCGCGCCGAACTCGCCGCGTTCCGTCCCAATGCAAGACCCGCCGCGGTGAAGGCCGCCGAAGAAGAAGCGCAACCAGAAGCAACTGAATTTGCCGTTGCGCAATCGGCAGAGCCCGTCACACGCCCGCGCAATTTCGCCCGCATTGTCGAACAGGCGAAAAAGGCGCAAGAAACCGAAACGCAAGTGACGCAGGTTGCGGCCGTCGCGCCGCGCACTGTGCAGCCGCGTATCCCCTCCAGCGCGAGCGTTGCCCGTCAGGCGACTGTCACAAATGCAATCAACCTGCGACGCATAAATCTTATTGGCGTCTACGGCAAACCGTCCAGCCGCCGCGCGTTGGTTCGTTTGTCGAACGGGCGCTACCAAAAGGTGTCGGTCGGAGATCGGCTGGACGGCGGTCGCGTTGCCGCCATCGGAAACAGCGAGCTGCGCTACACCAAGGGTGGGCGCAACATCACACTGGATATGCCAGACTAATCCTGCGGTGCCGAACGAATTGGCATTCGGTCTGATTGTGCCCAGCCGTTAACCAAAAACTTGTGCGTTTTTGCAAGCTAGCGGTGGCAACACCCCGCGTTTCACTGCATCCTGACCCTACGTCGCCACCCCTCGCTGCGCGCAAAGGTACATTTCATGGGCGAATTCCTGTTCCAGGCGTCGGTTTTCCTGCTGGCAGCCGTGATCGCAGTGCCGATCGCCGCCCGATTGGGCTTGGGGTCTGTTCTGGGGTACCTGCTCGCAGGCATCGCAATTGGTCCGGGGCTGGGCCTTGTGGCGGACACCACCGATCTGCAGCATTTTGCAGAGTTCGGCGTGGTCATGATGCTGTTTCTGATCGGGCTTGAGCTTGAACCTCGCGCATTGTGGGACATGCGACACCGCCTGATCGGATTGGGCGGTCTGCAAATCACCTTAACCATGGCGGCTGTGATGATCGCTGCCATGTGGCTGGGTCAAGTCTGGCAAGTCGCGCTTGCCATCGGCATGATCTTCGCGCTCTCCTCCACAGCGATTGTTCTGCAAACACTCAGCGAAAAGGGCCTGATGCAGACCGGTGGCGGGCGATCCGCCTTTTCGGTTTTGTTGACACAAGACATCGCGGTCATCCCAATGCTGGTCTTCCTGCCGCTGCTCGCCATGCCGATTGTTCCGACTCTTAACGATGACGGATCAATCTCGCGCAATGTGGCCGAGCATGGCAACGATGATTACGGGCACACCCTGTCGTTGGTCGAGGGTTTGCCGGGATGGGGCGTGACTCTTGTCACCCTTGGTGCCGTCGCTGCGATTATTCTGGGGGGCATCTACGGCGCACGACCGCTTTTCCGCTTCATCCACTCCGCGCACCTGCGCGAGATGTACACAGCGCTTGCCCTTCTCATCGTGATCGGCATCGCATTCCTGATGACGGCTGTGGGCCTGTCCCCTGCCCTTGGCACCTTCCTTGCTGGAGTTGTCTTGGCCAACAGCGAATTCCGGCACGAACTCGAGTCTGATATCGAGCCGTTCAAAGGCTTGCTGCTTGGCCTTTTCTTTATCACCGTCGGGGCTGGCATCGACTTCCGCCTGCTCTTCTCAGAACCGCTCACAATGCTTGGGCTTGCCCTTGGGGTTATGCTGCTCAAGGGCGTGATCCTTTACATCCTTGGCCGCGCCTTCAAGCTCAAGGGGCGCGATCAATGGTTGTTTACCCTTGGTTTGGCGCAGGCCGGCGAATTCGGCTTTGTCCTGATCTCGTTCTCTCTGCAGCAATCGGTTCTGCCGGAATACCTCGCCGACAGGCTTTTGCTGATTGTTGCGTTGTCGATGCTGATCACACCACTGGCGTTCATCCTTTACGAGGTTCTGTCGAAGCGCATCGGCGACGGCGAAGAAGACGCCGAACATGACGAGATAAACGAGCAAGGCACAGTCATCATCGCTGGCATTGGCCGCTTCGGTCAGATCGTGAACCGTCTGGTCCAATCGGTTGGCGCCAAAACCGTGGTGATCGACAACAACCTACAAACGATCCAGTTGATGCGACGGTTTGGATTTCAGGGGTTCTTTGGCGACCCGCTGCGCCCCGATTTGCTGCACGCAGCTGGCATTAAAACGGCGCGCGTTCTTGTTGTTGCACTGGATGATCCGGGTGCCGCGCAGCGATTGGTTGCCTATGCTCGCCGCATGCGACCCGACATCCACATTGTGGCCCGCGCGCGGGATCGCACGCACACCTATCGCCTGTACCAGGCAGGCGCCAATGACATCGTGCGCGAATTGTTCGACAGTTCGCTCCGCGCCGGGCGGTATGTTTTGGAGAACATTGGTCTGTCGGAATATGAGGCGTCTGAGGCGGAACGGCTGTTCTTCCACCACGACCGCTACGCTGTTCGCGAACTGGCCGCACTTTGGGATCCTGCCGTGCCGTCGGCACAAAACGAAGCTTACATCGCCCGCGCGCAAGAGCTTGAACGGGAACTCGAAACCTCTCTGTTAACGGCGCTCGAAAGCAATAGTGACGATGCCGCATAAAAAAGGCCCCGGAGCCGCGGGGCCTTTTTTGAAACTTGAATTGAGCCTTATGCTGCGGCGGGCGCGCGCGACATGAGGACTTCTGTGATCTCTTTCGACGCGGCCAGTTCATCGCCACCGGAGACAGCAGCAATTTCACGTGTCAGACGCTCAAGCGCCGCTTCGTAGAGCTGACGTTCGGAATAGCTTTGCTCGCGCTGGTCATCCGCTCGGTGCAGATCACGAACCACTTCGGCAATCGCAATCAAGTCGCCGGAGTTGATCTTTTGCTCATACTCCTGCGCCCGGCGCGACCACATCGCCCGCTTGACCTTGGCTTTGCCTTTCAGCGTCTTCATCGCCTGGCTCACCACATCCGGTGAACTCAGCGACCGCATGCCGATTTCCGTCGCCTTATGTGTCGGCACGCGCAGGGTCATTTTGTCCTTTTCAAAGGAAATGACAAAAAGTTCCAGCGTGATACCGGCGATTTCCTGTTCTTCGATCGATACGATCTGACCCACGCCATGGGCTGGATAAACCACGAAATCATTGGGGCGGAATTCGGATTTTTTCGACTTACTCATTCAGTACCTTTCTCGGCATTTACCTTTCGGATCACAGACAAAAATTCCGCGCGGAAGCGGCGCTTCCGGACGGTTCCTACCCATGTTTTGAATTAGCTTGCGTCAGCCAATCTGCCCCTCAGCGGGGCGCGATATCCTAAAGATGTCGTTTGCATTGGCGATAGTATAACACAAAAACGTCCCGCGCGGTAGAGGGGCGCAAATCGCGATTATTACCAACAAAATATGGGATTACGGGACGCGGCGCATGTCAATTGCATACGCGTGCCGAATCATCAGCCGCCTTCGCCCGGTGCCTCGGAAAAGTACTTTTCCAGCTTGCCAGTTTCGCCATCACGCTCATCGGCTTCTGGCAGGGGATCCTTCTTGGTGATGATCACCGGCCAGAGTTCCGAATACTTGCGGTTGAATTCGACCCACTTTTCTGTGTCCGGCTCCGTATCCGGCCGGATCGCATCCGCCGGGCATTCCGGTTCGCACACACC
>CAZCOX010000134.1:0-9155 GCA_964500115.1 uncultured Rhodobacterales bacterium | reverse complement strand
CTACCGGCCCCACGTCCGCACCGGACCGCTGTCCATGTGCACAAAGTCTGATCTTGAATAACGGCCGACACCACCGGCATTACAGGCAATCGCCGCACGTGCCATCTGGCTGACAGACCGCGAGTTCAAACGCACGTCGGCTGCTTGCGCCTTGAGATGCAACGAGTTTTTCGCAACACCCGATCCGCGTGCACGCAGCATCGCATTGGTTTTCGGGCTGCGATACCCGCTGAGCAGCATATACGGTTCTGTCGCGTCCATGAGGTTGTGCGCGGCAGCCAAGATATCGACGGCACGAAGGTCAACGGATTTGACATCTCCCGTGCGCCAGTCCCGCATGAAGTAGTTCACTTCCCTGACCGATTCCTTGATGTACTCGCCTTCGATCCAGTAGATCATATCGAGCCGCTCTCCAGTTCGACCGGAATACATTCGGACACGCCGTATATCCCCGCCACCACGCAAAAAACCTGCGGCGTTGGAATAGGTTGGCGCTGCGGTCACTGCGGTTGCCGCAAATGCCGCAAGCAAACCACGACGCGTGATGCCACCAGAAACGTCAGTCATTTTGAAGTGCCTGTCCTGTGTTCACTTTGCTCGTTCGTCCGCGCCGTTCCGCGAACCTTACCGAATGCCTGTTTCTGCTGAGACTATGACACAACACGAATCGTAAAAAAACATAAAGTTCCCCGAAAAATTACCGATCAAGGGCTTTCGGCAAAAACCTGCTTAATGCGTCTGGGTGTGTTAAAGTTACACTACACCCGGGTTTCAGATGCACTCGTGCCGCAAATTGGTAGAAAATCCACCTGCCAACTGTTTTGTGAATGGACAGCGAAACCAATGGGCTGAACGTTGGTTGTGTAACCACGCAAGCACCATGCAAGGGTGCGTTGAGGGAGTTCGAGTTTATGGTTTATCACCGTCTGTTGAAAACTGTCGCCGCCGTTGCATTGGCAGCCGTGTTGCATACCACACCGCACTCCGCACAGGCGGTTCAGGTGACAGCCTTCCAACAAGCCGTTGCCGAACGCGTCTCGGAAGATGCCGATATCGCGGCGTTCTACCGGGCGCGGGGATTCGCTCCGGTCTGGACGGGTGATACATCGGCTGACCTAAACCGGCGCGCAGCACTTCTGGATGCCCTCGCGCAGGCGCGCCATCACGGTTTGCCCACCACGCGCTACAACACCGATGGGTTGCTGACCCAGCTGGCACGCGTTGGAAACGGTTTTGATCGCGGCGCACTCGAAGTGTCGCTGACCGAGCTTTACCTTTCCTTTGCGCGAGACCTGCAGACCGGCATCATCGACAATCCGCGCAGCGTGAGATCAGAAATCGTCCGCGAAATCCCGCACAGGGAGACAAGCTATTACCTGGACGGTCTGATGTCTGACGACCCAAGTGCCTTTTTCGCCAGTCTTGCACCGCAATCGCAGGAATACGCACGGTTGATGAAGGAAAAAATGCGCCTTGAGCGTATCATCGCCCGTGGCGGCTGGGGTGCGCCGGTGCCCGAACGCAAACTGGAACCTGGTGCCAGTGGCGCCGGTGTCGTTGCGCTTCGGGATCGCCTTGTCGCACTGGGTTACCTCGGCCCCACCGTGACCGCGCGTTATGACGGCTCGATGACAGAAGCGGTGCGTCGCTTTCAGGAACGTCATGGCCTGACAGCTGACGGTGTGGCGGGCGCAAGTACGCTATCGGAATTGAATGTCAGCGCGACCGACAGGTTGAAATCTGTGATCGTGACGATGGAACGCGAACGCTGGATCAACCGCGAGGAGGGATTGGGCAAACGCCATATCCTTGTGAACCTGGCGGATTTCAAATCGCGGATCTTTGACGACGGTAAACTGACCTTCGAAACCGTTTCGGTTGTCGGGCATAAAGATCTGGATCGTCAGACGCCGGAATTTTCTGACGTTATGAATCACATGGTGATCAACCCAAGCTGGTATGTCCCGCGCTCCATCATCATCAAAGAATACTTGCCCAAGCTCCGCGCCAACCCGGCCGCTGTGGGCGATTTTGAAATCACCGACAACCGTGGAAGGGTTGTCAGCCGCAATCGGAGTTTTGCAGGCTACACCGACAAATCCTTTCCGTTTGCGATGCGGCAGAAGCCGGGCCCGCGCAATGCGCTAGGCACCGTGAAATTCATGTTCCCGAACAAATACAATATCTATCTTCATGATACGCCTGCAAAATCCCTGTTCTCGCGAGAGGTGCGGGCGTTTAGCTACGGCTGTGTGCGCCTGAATGATCCGCACGATTTTGCTTACGCATTGTTGGCCAAGCAATCGGATGACCCCGTCAAGTTGTTCCGGAGTATTCTGCGCTCCGGCAAAGAGCGCCGCGTCAATCTGGAGCAGCCGGTGCCCGTCCACCTGATCTACCGCACGGCGTTCACGACAGCCAAAGGCGAGACCCATTTCCGTCGTGACATCTATGGCCGCGATGCGGCGATCTGGAATGCGCTCAGCGCAGCAGGGGTGGAGATCGGCGACATTCAAAGCTAAACCTCCCGCCAGTTTGGCGGGAGACGGGCATGCCCTACACAATTGCAGAAATTGCGGCATCACTCGGCGTATCGGCTGAGGGTGACACCACGATTGTCGTGCATGGCGTCGCTGAGCCCGCCGATGCCACCGTTCACCATCTTGCGCTGGCAATGAAGCCGGACTTTGCCGAAGGGCTTGCGTCAGGATCTGCGCGCGCAGCCATGCTTTGGGACGGCGCGGATTGGAAAGCCTACGGGCTTGATGCGGCGATCCTCTCACCTCGACCGCGATACGCGATGTCAGGTCTGTCGGCGATGATGGACGGTGGCGCGGGGTATGCACCGGGCATCCACCCGTCTGCCATCATCGATCCTACGGCAGATGTCGGTGCTGACGTCACAATCGGAGCTTTGACCGTCATCGGCGCAAACGCTCAAATTGGTGCCGGTAGCGTCATCGGCCCACAGTGTTACATCGGAACTGGCGCGCGAATTGGACCGGCTGCGTGCCTGCACAGTGGCGTCAAAATTCACCATGGCGTCACCATCGGCGCGCGGTTCATCGCGCATCCGGGTGCTGTTGTCGGCGGCGACGGATTTTCCTTTGTCACGCCGGAACCCTCCAGTGCCGAAGCAGTGCGCGAAACCTTGGGCGACGCTGGCAACGCGAAACCGCAAAGCTACGCGCGCATCCACTCGCTGGGCGGTGTCACGATCGGCGACGATGTGGAACTTGGCAGCAATGCCTGTATTGACCGCGGTACGGTGCGTGACACCCAGATCGGCAACGGGTGCAAGTTCGACAACCTGTCCCAGGTGGGCCACAACGTGGTGATTGGCAACGATTGCCTAATCTGCGCGCAAGTTGGCATCGCCGGGTCAAGCCGCATCGGCAACAACGTGGTTCTGGGTGGTCAAACCGGCGTCAGCGACAACCTGTTTATCGGCGACAACGTGGTGACCGGCGGAGCAACCAAGGTGCTCTCGAATGTCCCTGCGGGCCGCGTCATGCTTGGGTATCCTGCGATGAAGATGGACACGCAGCTTGACCTCTACAAACAGCTCCGCCGCCTGCCGCGTCTGATCGCCGACGTAACGGCGCTCAAGAAATCGGTTTCAAAGACCGACCCGAACGACTAAATCACGCCCAAGGCGCAACCACGCTTTGGGGTGAGGCAGATGAGCGTTCAGGAGAGGGTCATCAAAATCATTGCCGAACAGGCAATGATCGAGACGTCAGACGTGGCGCTGACCGACACGATGGAGGACCTTGGCATCGACAGTATGGGTCTCGTCGAATGTGTCTTTGCTCTGGAAGAAGAGTTCGACATCGACGTGCCCTTCAACGCCAACGAACCGGGCAAAAGCGACTTTGACATCTCCTCCGTCACGTCCGTGATTGCAGGGGTTGAACGCTTGGTTGAAAGCAAAACCGCGTAACCCATGAAACGCGTTGTCATCACAGGCGCAGGCACGGTCAACGCGTTGGGCCTAAACGTACCCGACACGTTGGAAGCGATGCGCGAAGGCCGCTGCGGTATCGGCCCTCTGAACTTCCGCGATGTGGAGCGGTTGTCGATTCAGATCGGCGCGCAGGTGCATAACTTTGATGAAACCGCGCTTTTCAACCGCCAGCAACTGGCGCTCTATGACCGATTTACCCAGTTCACCCTGATGGCCGCCCGCGAGGCACTGGCGCAATCGGGTTTGACATTCTCGAACGAATTGGCTGAACGCTCTGGCGTGGTGCTGGGCAATTCCGGCGGCGGCATGAACACGCTCGATGAGAATTACCGCACCGTCTACGAGGGCGGCAAGAACCGCGTGCACCCGTTTGTCGTACCAAAACTGATGAACAACGCCGCAGCCAGTCATGTATCGATGGAGTTCAACCTCCAGGGCCCGAGCTTTACCGTCTCCACCGCCTGTGCCTCCTCGAACCATGCCATGTCACAGGCGTTTCAAATGGTGCACGGCGGCCTGGCCCCGGTCATGATCACTGGCGGGTCTGAGGCAATGCTGTGCTTTGGCGGCGTCAAGGCGTGGGAAGGTCTGCGCGTCATGTCCAAAGACGCCTGCCGTCCGTTCTCCGCCAACCGCAACGGCATGGTGCAGGGCGAAGGGGCCGGGGTTTTTGTGTTCGAGGAGTTCGAGCACGCCCGGGCCCGTGGAGCCGACATACTGGCTGAAGTGGTGGGCTTTGCCATGACCTCGGATGCGTCTGACATCGTGATGCCATCAAAAAATGGTGCAGCCCGCGCCATGGGTGGCGCGCTTTCCGATGCCCGGCTGAACCCCGAGGATGTGGGCTATATCAATGCTCACGGCACCGGCACGGCAGCCAATGACAAAACCGAATGCGCCGCCGTCGCGGACGTGTTCGGCGCGCATGCGGACAAGCTGATGATCTCGTCAACCAAATCCATGCACGGCCACTGCATCGGAGGCACCGGCGCGATTGAACTGCTCGCCTGCATCATGGCGCTGCGTGATGGGATCATTGCGCCGACCATTGGCTACGAAGAGCCGGACCCAGACTGCGCGCTTGACGTCGTGCCGAACGAAGCCCGTGAGGCCAAGGTCGAGGTGGCACTTTCGAACGCGTTTGCATTCGGGGGCTTAAACTCGGTGCTGGCGCTGCGGCGGGTGTAATGGGGATCTCCCACCGTGCGCGTGATCACGGCGAGGAGACTGGGTCTTGGCGCAAAAAATCGGGGCCCGCTCACTGCCAACTGAGCTTACCCCCTTTAAAGTACGCACTGGGCGTAAACACCTCGTCAAAGACCCATGTTTTTGGGATCATACCGGGAAATTGATCAGCACGATGCTCGGCCAGCAGCATCGGCCCAACAACCCTGAAATCCCAGCCCAAGTTCAGAATATACATAATGCGTGTACGGCGTTCCCCACCTTTTCCTCGGCGCTTGCCGGGCTGCCAATTCCAATCAGGATCAAAATCACACTTGTCGCTGAAGAAAACCCATCCCTTCCAATGAATGCACTTTCGTGTTTCTGACGGCGGCGCGGAGGGCGGGATGCCGTATCCGATTTCTCCGGCGAAATCGACGCGATAATTGTTGATCATGCCATTGTCATGGTTCCAGAATACCTTGCCCTTGTAAGGCATCTGGACAGAATTGGCAGCTCGGACGACGGCTACTCCGAATGACCAGTCAACAGTCGGGTTATTTCTTTTTGCGTCTCGGGGGCGTTTGTAAATAATGCTCAATGGTTTTTGCTGCCGAAAGCGATCAGGATTTACAACCTGACCATCAGCAAGGGTTGTGCAGTCCGCGACGCTTAAATGAAAATCTGCACCTTTGCCATTGATATAGTGATCCAACATGCGCCGCGCGATGTCGTTCCGCAAATAGGTGTGATCCTTCGTCATGTAGCTCATGAACAGATTGGTGATGTTTTCGCGCAATTGCGGATCATCCCAAAACGCGGCTTGTGTTGCCAATCTGAGCGTCTGCACATCCAAATAGGGCCAAGTCTCAAGCTCGACTTGTTTTTGAATGATGTCGGCCAGTTGACCTGCAATATCCACCATCTCACGAAAACCTTTCGTTAATGCCTGTCCAAAGATCGAAAAACCAATTTCGAGAAAGCAGTGTGTCGCGCGTTGTCGACGATGCACAAAAAAGAATGCTGTAGGGCACATACTGCCCCTCACGCGCGTACCGATCAAGCCTGCCGGACCCATCGCAACGTTCGCCCGATTTCCGTCTCGCTAACCAACCACACCGCATACCCTTACCCACGATGCGCATCGAGCGGGAAGGGTCACTCCCATGCCGCGACACATACGAACTGACACTCTCAAAGGCCGTAAGGCCGACCATGAGAAACCGGTTTCAAAGGCCCCGCCCGGCGGGGCGCAGGTCCCGCAAAACGCGGATGACAAGAGAGATGTCAGGCCCAAGGGCGGCGCCGCTTCTTTCCAAATTTTAGACCTGATGTGACTTGCGGTGCTCAGCACCTGCAAGCCCACCCCCATTGCACTTTGCCCAATCCCATGCCCATCTGCGGCCATGGGATTTGCCGACGAAATCAAACGCCTGCCGCGCGCCTTTGACACTGAACAGGGCCGAGACGCGCGCGCAGCCACACCATGGGCACAAGGTGATGTCGCCAATCTGATCGATGGAACAGGGGGATGCAGCCCGTACCTCAAAGGCCTGATCGAGCGCGAAAGCGTTTGGCTACAAGCTGCCATCGATGACCCAACGGGCGCGTTGACCACCCTTTACAGCACGCTCCGCGAAACTCCGCCTGATACACTGGCCACTGACTTGAGGCAGGCCAAGCGTCGCGTTGCATTGATAACAGCGCTGGCCGATTTGGCCGGCGTCTGGCCGCTCGAACAGGTCACGCAAGAACTGTCTGATTTCGCCGATCTGGCCACGCACCTCGCCCTGCGCGCCACCATCGGGTCCGAGATCAAGCGCGGCAAGCTGCCTGGCCAAACCGAGGACGATGTGGAAACCGCAGGTGGCATGGTGGCGCTCGCCATGGGCAAAATGGGCGCGGGGGAGTTGAACTACAGCTCCGACATCGACCTCATATGCCTTTTCGACGAAACGCGGTTTGACCCGGACGACTACCTCGACGCCCGCGCCAGTTTCGTGCGCGCGACCCGCAAAATGTGCGCCCTGCTCAGCGATCTCACCGGGGAAGGCTACGTGTTTCGCACCGACCTGCGCCTCCGCCCCGACCCGTCGGTCACCCCCGTCTGCCTCGCCATGGAAGCGGCTGAACGGTATTATGAAAGCGTCGGGCGCACCTGGGAACGCGCCGCTTATATCAAGGCCAGACCCGCGGCAGGCGATATTCAGGCCGGGGCAGGGTTCCTCAAGACACTTACACCGTTCGTCTGGCGCAAACACCTCGATTTCGCCGCCATTCAGGACGCGCACGACATGGTGCAGCGCATCCGCGATCACAAAGGTCTGGGCGGTTCCATCACCTTGCCCGGCCACAATATGAAGCTGGGGCGCGGCGGTATTCGCGAGATCGAGTTTTTCACCCAAACGCGCCAGATCATCGCCGGTGGTCGCGACCCGGAGTTGCGTGTCAAAGGCACTGTGGATGCGCTGGCGCGTCTGGCGCAGAAGGGCTGGGTGCCCGAGGATGTGGCGCAATCGCTTACCCGGCACTACCGCGACCACCGCGAGGTGGAACACCGCGTCCAGATGATCCGCGACGCGCAAACCCATGATCTGCCCCGATCACCCGAGGGCTTTGACCGACTGGCGGCCTTGATGGGCACCGACCGCACCCGCCTGGAAGCCGATCTCAAATCCCGGCTGGAGGCCGTGCACACGTTGACCGAAGGCTTCTTTGAAGGCGCGTCCACAGCACCAAAACCAAAAATCCCGGAAAGGCTTGAAAATTCCGAGATTGTCAGCCGCTGGCGCACCTATCCGGCGCTGCGATCAAACCGCGGTTCCGAAATCTTTGGCCGGTTGAAACCCGAGATTCTACACCGACTCGCGGACACCTCGGATCCGGAAGCGGCCTTGCTGGCCTTTGACGGGTTCCTCAGCGGATTGCCGGCGGGTGTACAGGTTTTCTCGCTTTTCGAAGCCAACCCACAACTGATCGACCTTTTGATCGACATCGTGGGCGTTTCACCCGATCTGGCGAAATACCTGTCTCGCAACGCTGGCGTTTTCGATGCCGTGATTGGCGGTGATTTCTTCGCAGACTGGCCGGGATGTGATGCGCTGACACAAAGCCTTCAAACGGCACTGTCGCGTGAAGGTGATTACGAAAGCAAGCTGGATGCCGCGCGGCGCTGGGGCAAGGAATGGCACTTCCGTGTCGGGGTTCACCTCTTGCGCGGCCTGATTGATGCAAACGAGGCCGCGGCGCACTATGCCGATCTGGCTGACGCCACGCTGATCGCCCTCAAGCCAGAGGTTGAGGCCGAATTTGCCCGCAAACACGGGGCCGCACCGGGCCGCGGCGCCGCGGTGCTCGGCATGGGCAGCCTTGGGTCACGCCGGTTGCACGGCCGCTCCGACCTTGATCTGATCGTGATCTACGATCCGGGTGACGCTGACATGTCAGACGGCAAGCGTCCGCTTGCCACGCGGCCCTACTACGCGCGTCTGACACAGGCGCTCATCACCGCCATGACAGCGCAAATGGCCGAAGGTCGACTCTACGAGATCGATATGCGCCTGCGCCCATCCGGCAATCAGGGCCCTGTCGCAACGAGCCTTGCATCATTCGATAATTACCAGACCAACGACGCCTGGGTCTGGGAGCATCTGGCGTTGACCCGCGCGCGCTGCGTGGCCGGACCGGCGGACCTGGCGCAAGACATCGCGGCGGTGCAGGCCAAAGTCATGAACGCACCGCGTGACCGCGAGGCAGTCTTGCAAGAGGTCGCAACCATGCGTGCGCGCATTGCTGCAGCCAAGGGGCCTTCCGATCCGTGGGATGCCAAGCTGGGGCAGGGGCGGCTGCAGGATATCGAATTGATCGCTCAGTCCGCGGCACTCTTGTCGGGCAAGGCCATGGCATCGGTCCCTGACGCCTTGCAGCAAGGCGCGACCTGCGGATGGCTGCCAGAACAAACGGCTGCACATCTTACGCAAACCTATCAACTCTGCTGGGGTGTGCAGATCGCATCGCGGCTGGT
>CAZCOX010000133.1:0-9302 GCA_964500115.1 uncultured Rhodobacterales bacterium | reverse complement strand
TAAAGATTGCAACGTGACTCACGCGTCTCAGAACGGTATGCTGCGCGCAAAAGAACGCCTGACGTAAGACAGGCCAGAGGCAGAGCTGATGTTCCAACTGGACGCCGTCAAAAGGGGGCAGACCCGGCTTTTGAACCGTGTGCATGCGCGGCTGTCGGCGCGCGCCAAACCTGCAACAGCGTTTGTTGGCCACCCCGAACCGCGCACTGTCGGGTCTTTTGCGCGCGGTCGCCAGTTGACGGCAGGCAACCTGCTGTTTGCCGGGCATCTGGTCGAAGCGCCAGGTACGATGATCTGGGATATCACGCCACCGGACGACGCGTTTCTAGAGGAAATTCACGGGTTCCATTGGCTTGATGACATGGCAAGTGTCGGAGACCTGAAAACTCGACAAATCGCACAGTCCTGGCTCTTCGAGTGGATCGACCGTTTTGGCAACGGTAGCGGGCCGGGCTGGACGCCCGAATTGGCCGGACGCCGCGTGATCCGCTGGCTGCATCATGCGATCTTTGTGCTCGGCGGGTGCACACCCGAACAATCCCGCGCGTTCTTCCGCTCCATCGCGCAACAGACGATTTTTCTGAACAGACGCTGGCACAGCGCAACTCCCGGGCTTCCCCGGTTCGAGGCGCTGACCGGGTTGATATCGGCTGGCCTGTCGCTGCAAGGCATGGAAAGTCAGGCGTCCCCGGCGATTATGGCCTTAGGCTACGAGTGTGACCGGCAAATCAACGCGGCGGGCGGCGTACCAACGCGCAACCCCGAAGAGTTGATGGAAGTGTGCACCTTGCTGATCTGGGCGCGCGATGCGCTTTTGTCCGTCGATCGCACACCAGATGCCGATCATATGAAAGCGATTGCCAAGATCGTGCCAACGCTGCGCGCGCTCCGCCATGCCGATGGCGGTCTCGCACGGTTTCACGGTGGCGGGCGCGGTGCAGAGGGGCGTCTTGATACAGCCTTGGCCGCGTCGGGCATAAAGGCCCAAGCGGCTGAAAACCTCAGCATGGGCTACGCGCGCTTGGCAGCGGCGCGCACCACGATGATCATCGACGCGGCCGCACCCCCGTTGGGCTCGGCGTCTTTCAACGCGCACGCATCGACCCTCGCATTTGAACTGACCTCTGGTCGGCGCCCGCTGATCGTGAATTGCGGATCAGGTGCCACGTTTGGCGAAGACTGGCGTAGGGCGGGGCGCGCAACGCCGTCTCATTCGACCTTGTGTCTGGATGGGTTTTCAAGCGCTCGGTTGGGCGCGAAATCGCGCATGGGGCCGATTGAGCGCGAATTGCTGGATGACGTTCCCAAAGATGTTCCGATTGAACTGTCGCGGAGCGATGTGGGTTTCCGGTTCGAAGGCGGGCACGATGGGTATCTCAAAACCCACGGCCTGACCCAAGCGCGCATTCTGGAACTGTCTTTCGATGGACGTAGCGTGCTGGGCGAAGACCTGCTGATCGCGTTAGATACGCCAGCCAAAGCGCAATTTGATCGCAAGCTTGAAGACTCGCGCCTCGCCGGTATCGCCTACGACATCCGCTTCCACCTGCACCCGGAAGTTGACGCAGCCATCGATATGAATGGAACGGCTGTGTCCATGGCCCTCCGCAGTGGGGAGATTTGGGTATTTCGGTTCGAACCCGGCTGCGAATTGTCGTTGGAACCCTCGGTTTATCTGGAAAAAGGTCGTCTCAGGCCGCGCGCGACGAAACAGATCGTTTTATCTGGTCGCGCGATGAAGTATGCGACGCGCGTTCGCTGGACACTGGCCAAGGCGCAGGACACCGCGGTTGCGGTGCGTGACCTTGTTCAGGACGACGCGATGCTCTTGAACTGATTGCCTGGGACCCTGCCAACATGACCGACCTCGCCCCCCTGCGCCGCGCGCTTCTTTCCGTATCCGATAAGACAGGTTTGGTTGATCTGGCCAATTCGCTGGCCGCGCGGGATGTTGAACTGCTATCCACCGGCGGGTCTGCGCAAACCCTGCGGGATGCTGGGATTCCAGTGCGGGATGTGTCCGAGGTCACGGGTTTTCCCGAGATGATGGACGGTCGGGTTAAGACGTTGCACCCGATGGTGCATGGCGGTCTGCTGGCGCTGCGCGACAATGACGAGCACCAAAAGGCCATGGCGGATCATGAGATTGGCCCCATCGATCTGCTCGTCGTGAACCTTTATCCGTTCGAGGAAACCGTTGCCAAAGGCGCTGACTACGACACCTGCATCGAGAACATCGATATCGGCGGGCCAGCGATGATCCGGGCGGCGGCCAAGAACCATGCCTTTGTCACCACGGTTGTCGATGTCGAGGACTATTCGACGCTCGTCGAAGAGTTGTCTGCAAATGACGGCCAAACCACACTCGCGTTTCGCCAGAGGCTCGCCCAGATCGCTTATGCACGCACCGGCGCTTACGATGCCGCAGTCAGCACATGGATGGCTGGTGCCATCGGTGAGGAGACCCCGCGTCGCCGCGTCTTTGCTGGTGAGTTGGCGCAAACTTTGCGCTACGGCGAAAACCCGCATCAGGGTGCCGCGTTCTATCACGACGGTTCCGCGCGCCTTGGCGTTGCGACACTGACCCAGCATCAGGGCAAGGAACTCAGCTATAACAACATCAACGATACCGACGCGGCGTTTGAGTTGGTGTCAGAATTTCTGCCGCAAGACGGTTTTGCCTGCGCAATCATCAAGCATGCGAACCCATGCGGTGTCGCGACTGGTGCGACGTTGAAGGACGCCTATCAAAAAGCGTTCGATTGCGACCGGACATCGGCTTTTGGTGGCATTGTCGCGTTAAACGCACCGCTCGATGGCGAAACGGCGGCTGCGATGACCGAGATCTTGACAGAGGTTGTCATCGCCCCCGGCGCCGATGACGTCGCGTGCGCGGTTTTTGCGAAGAAAAAGAACCTGCGGTTGCTCACCGTGCCTGCCTTGGCGAACACCGCTGAGGCGGGTGTCGCATGGAAACAGGTGTCGGGCGGTATCCTCGTACAAGACCGCGACAATGGCCGGATCACGCAGGACGATCTGAAGGTCGTGACCAAAATCGCCCCGACCGATGATCAGATGCGGGATTTGCTGTTTGCCTGGAAAGTCGCCAAGCATGTCAAATCCAACGCCATTGTCTATGTCAAAGACGGCGCAACGGTTGGTGTCGGTGCAGGCCAGATGAGCCGGGTCGACAGCGCCTTGATTGCAGCTAAGAAAGCCGAGCGCATGGCCGACGTCATGGGCTTGCCGGAGCCTTTGACCAAGGGGTGTGCAGTTGCATCTGACGCGTTCTTCCCGTTTGCCGATGGGCTCTTGGAAGCGGCGGCGGCCGGGGCCACATGTGTGATCCAGCCGGGCGGTTCCATGCGCGATGATGAGGTGATCAAAGCGGCCGATGAAGCGGGTCTTGCGATGGTACTGACCGGGATGCGGCACTTCCGGCACTGATTTTGACCGTCTGGTAAAATTGACCAGAGCAACGAAAAGGAGGACCGTCCATGCGCCTCGTCGCCCTCATAGCTGCGGTGATCTTCGCGGTCGATCAGCTGACCAAATGGTGGGTGGTGCATGTGATGGACCTTGCCCGCGTGGGTGCGATTGATGTCTTTCCGCCATACCTGAACTTTCGCATGGCGTGGAATACGGGCATCAACTTCGGCTTGCTGTCCGGTGAACAGGACTGGACGCGCTGGGTGCTGATTTCGGTCGCGCTGGGCATCGTGCTCTTTGTTCTGGTCTGGATGCGCCGCGACCCGCCAGGGCGTATCGGACTGATCTTTGCAGGCCTTTTGATCGGGGGTGCGCTGGGCAATGTGGTGGACCGCGTCATGTACGGCGCGGTTGCGGATTTTCTAAACATGGCGTGTTGCGGTTTCACCAACCCTTACGCCTTTAACGTGGCTGACATTTCCGTTTTCATCGGCGCAATTGGACTGGCGGTGTTTTCAGGTGGCAAAAACGCCTCGTGACGCGAAGGATAGGATGCGCTAAAGCAGTCATGAGGCGAAAACGGAGGCGGGCAGAACACATGCCGCGCACACTAATCATACTGGCACTGATGGCGCTGACCGCGTGTGGCACGCGTCAGGATACCGGAAACCGAGATACGAACCTTAAGGTGCTTCGCAACCCGAGCGGTGCGCCCGAAGAGTTTTCGATCGTTCCCTCCAAACCGCTGCAAGCACCTGAGTCATTGACGGAACTGCCGCAGCCGACGCCGGGCGGTACAAATCGGACAGATCAGACACCTATGAAGGATGCCGTCGCAGCTTTGGGAGGATCGCCGTCGCGGCTTGATCCGCAGCCGGGGATTTCCGCATCTGACCAGGCTTTGGTCGCGCGCGCCTCTCGATTTGGTCGCCAGACCGACATTCGTGAGGTTCTGGCCGAAGCCGACCAAGCCTTCCGCGAACGCCGTTCGCTGTTCAACTGGCGCTTGGTGCCGCAAGACACGTACAACCGCATCTATCGCGGTCAGGCGCTTGATCCTTATGCGACACTTGAGGCGGCCCGTCGGGCCGGTGTGCTGACGCCGTCTGCGCCGCCTGAGTGAATTCGCGGTATTTTAGGCTCACGAAACTGTTGGTTGGCTTGAAGTCGGCCTTTAGCGTCGTAATTTATTCCTAAACCAAGGAGTACTTGCCGATGCGTCGTTTGCTTGCCCTTACCGGGGCGTGCCTTCTTGCTTCTGCGCCGTTGCGCGCACAATCCATCGAAGACCAGGTCACCACCTACCAGCTGGAAAACGGGATGGACGTGGTTGTGATTGAAGACCACCGCGCGCCTGCCGTCGTGCACATGGTTTGGTACCGCGCCGGATCAGCCGATGAACAACCGGGAGTCTCGGGCGTTGCGCACTTCCTCGAACACCTGCTGTTCAAAGGCACGGAAAAGCTTGAACCGGGCGAGTTCAGCGAGATTGTCAAAGCCAACGGCGGCACGGACAACGCGTTTACCAGTTTCGATTACACCTCTTATTTCCAGCGCGTCGCGGCCGACCGTCTTGGCCTGATGATGGAGATGGAGGCCGACCGGATGAAAAACATCCAGTTGGACGGCGAGGACATTCTGACCGAACGGGACGTGATTATCGAAGAGCGCAACCAGCGGGTTGAAAACGACCCGGGCTCGCTCTTCCGCGAACAACGCATGGCGGCGCAATATCTGAACCACCCGTACGGCACGCCAATTATCGGCTGGCGCCACGAGATGGTGTCGCTCGATCTTGACGACGCGATGGCGTACTACGAACAATTCTATTCCCCGAACAATGCGGTGCTGGTCGTCGCGGGGGATGTGTTGCCGGATGACGTGATTGCCCTTGCCAAAGAACACTATGGCCCGATCCCCAGAAACGAGGATTTGCCGAAACGCGTGCGCCCCGCCGAACCGCCACAAATGGGGGAACGGCGGATCACATTCAGTGACCCGCGCGTTGCGCAGCCTTATGTTATGCGCACCTATCTGGCCCCTGAGCGTGATCCGGGGGACCAGCGAAAAGCAGCGGCACTGACGCTGTTGGCGGAGGTGCTGGGTGGATCACAGACTTCTGTGTTGCCGCAAGCGCTGCAATTCGAGGAACAGCGATCTGTTTATGCGGGCGCGTTTTATAGCGGCTTGTCTTACGACGACACGACTTTTGGGATCGTGAACGTCCCGGCCGAAGGTATCAGCCTTGAAGAGGCCGAGGCCGACATGGACCGTATCGTAGCCGACTTCATCGAAACCGGCGTCGACGAGGCGCAATTGGAGCGGATCAAGTTCCAGCTTCGTGCGGCACAGGTCTATGCGCTCGACAGTTCGAATTCGCTGGCCCGGCGGTATGGTGCGGCTTTGACATCAGGTTTGACGGTGGATGACGTGCATGCCTGGCCGGAAATCGTTCAATCCATCACGCCCGATGAAATTATTGCAGCGGCGCAAGATGTGTTTGATCGCAAAAAAGCGGTCACCGGGTTTCTGCGCGGTGCCGAGGAGGTGATACAGTGAAGTTCTTTGGCCCTTTAATCGCCTTTTTGATGCTGGCCGCGCCGTTGCGCGCGGAAATGCAAATCGCCGAAGTCACCACCCCCGGCGGCATTGATGCCTGGCTGGTGGAAGAGCATTCGATCCCGTTTGTTGCTCTGGAACTGCGTTTTCAGGGTGGAGCATCGCTTGACGTGCCGGGCAAGCGCGGCGCGACGAACCTGATGGTGGGATTGCTTGAAGAAGGCGCCGCCGACATGGACGCGCGTGCCTTTGCCGAAAAGGCGGAATCGCTTGCAGCCAGCTTTGAATTTGATGTGGGCGATGACTCGGTTTCGATCTCGGCCCGCTTTTTGACGGAAAATCAGGACGAAGCACTGGCGCTGCTGCGCGATGCGCTGACGCAGCCAAGGTTCGACCAATCCGCGATCGACCGCGTTCGTGCGCAGGTCATTTCGGTTATTCGATCTGACGCACAAGACCCGGACACCCTTGTAGGTGTCGCGTTCAACGAAATGGTATTTGGCGATCACCCTTACGCAACGGCGATCGAAGGCACCGAAGAGTCGGTGAACGCGCTCGTTCGTGATGATCTGGTTGCAGCGCATCAGGGCGCGCTCGCGCGGGATCGGGTTTTTGTGGGGGCATCCGGTGCGATCACGCCGGAAAAGCTGGCCGAAGTTCTGGATAAGCTGTTATCTGACCTGCCCGAAACGGGTTTGCCGCAAGCGCCCGATGTTGAGGTTGTCACTAATGCGGGTGTCACCGTGGTGCCATTCGACATTCCGCAATCCGTGGCAATTTTCGGTCACGACGGAATTGCGCGGGATGATCCGGATTTCTTTCCGGCTTACGTGCTGAATGAGATCCTCGGTGGCGGTGGTTTCGAGGCGCGACTGATGGAAGAGGTGCGGGAAAAGCGTGGATTGACCTACGGGGTCTACAGCTACCTCGTACCCAAAGACCACGCGGCGCTGTATCTGGGACGTGTGTCCAGCGCCAATGACCGCATTGCCGAGGCTATTGAGGTGATCAAAGACGAATGGGCCAAGATGGCTGAAAATGGCGTCACCGAAGAAGAGTTGGAAGGGGCCAAGACCTATCTGACAGGTGCCTACCCCTTGCGGTTTGATGGCAACGGCCGGATTGCAAACATCCTTGTCGGGATGCAGATGCAGGGTCTGCCGGCGGACTACATCATCACCCGCAACGACAAGGTGAACGCAATCACGTTGGAGGATATCCAGCGTGTGGCGCAGCGGATCTTGAAACCCGATGCCTTACACTTTGTGGTGGTCGGGCAGCCCGAAGGACTGGATGTGCCCGGCTGACAAGAGGCGCGCCCAATCCTTCAAAGGATTGGGCAAAACCCTTGTAGGGTTTTCGCCTAGTTCAGCAAACCGGCGTGACGCAAGCCATGATCGATCAGATCACGTGTCGATTGCGACACAGGGAACAGCGGTGAGCGCATTTCCTCTTCACAGAGGTCCAGACGGCTCATCGCGTATTTCGCGCCGCAAAGTCCGGGCTCGGTAAAGATGCCCTGATGCAAGGGCATCAGGCGATCCTGCAGTTGCAGCGCTTTGCCGTAGTCGCCAGCCAGCGTTGCCTCTTGCATCTGTGAACACAATGCCGGTGCGACGTTGGCTGTCACGGAAATGCAGCCAACCCCGCCTTGGGCGTTAAAGCCATGCGCGGTTGCATCCTCGCCGGAGAGTTGAACGAAGTCTGTCCCGCAGGTGATCCGCTGTGCGCAAACGCGCGCCAGATCACCTGTGGCGTCTTTTACGCCAATGATGCGCGGCAGCTTCGCCAGTTCACCCATTGTCGCCGGCGACATGTCGACCACGGAACGGCCTGGGATGTTGTAGATCACAATCGGCAGGTTGCAGGCGTCGTGCAGCGCCGTGAAATGCCGGATCAGGCCGTCTTGCGTTGGCTTGTTGTAGTAGGGCGTGACCACCAGACCGGCTTGTGCGCCCGCCGATTCCGCGTGCTGCAGAAAGCGGATCGCCTCAGCCGTGTTGTTTGAGCCTGCACCGGCGATCACCGGCACACGTCCCGCCGCAGCTTCGACCACGCAAGACACGACCTCTTCGTGTTCTTCATGGGTCAGCGTCGGGCTTTCGCCGGTGGTGCCGACCGGCACCAACCCGTGGCTGCCTTGTTCGATATGCCAGTTCACCAAACGTTTGAGCGCGTCAAAATCCACTGCACCGTTTCTGAACGGTGTGATCAGTGCAGGCATCGACCCTTTGAACATTGTCACGCTCCTTTTTCGCTATGTGCCGCAGAGTTGTGTTTTGTCCCACGAATGTGAGTTGAAGCTCTGCGGTGCCGGGTTATCCTTGGCGTGCCGTCTATCCTGTTTCAGTGGGGAAAATGCAAGTCATGTTTCGGCTCAAGGCGATCCTCATAGTGTTGACCGGGTTTTGGCCTGCCCTGCTGCTTGCGCAAGACGCGCAACGCCCGTTGGAGCGGGCGATGGAATACATGCGCGACGGCAACTGGGCCGCAGCCCAGATCGAGTCGCGGGGCGACGGGCAGGCGTCATTGGATGTCGTGTTGTGGCACTACTTGCGGTCTGGTCGGGGATCAGCCGCACAGGTGCAGGATTTCCTGCAGCGTAACGCAGATTGGCCCGGGATTCCGTTTCTCAAACGCAAGAGCGAGGCGGTGATGACCTCGGCCCCGGCAGAGGCCATTCGCGCTTTTTATGCGGATCACGTACCCAATAGCGGGGCAGGGGCGTTGTCGCTGGCCCGTGCGCACCTCGTGGCCGATGACCGGGACAGCGCTTATGAAGTGATCCGCGCGGCCTGGCTTGATTTGCGCCTGACACCCGAAGAACATGCCGCATTCCTGGCGTCCTACGATGACATTCTGGCGTCGCTGCATACGCAGCGGCTCGACGCCATGTTGTGGCGCGGCGCGGCGTCAGACGCGCGCGACATGTTTCCGCTGGTGGACGAGGGTTGGAGAGCGTTGGCGGAGGCACGGCTTGGTTTGCGCGCGGATGCGCCAGGTGTCGACGCTCTGATCGACGCTGTGCCTGCGCAATTGAGTGCCGATGCGGGGCTCGCTTACGAGCGCTTTGCATGGCGTGTGCGCAAGGGGCGGACGGACGATGCGGTCGCGTTGATCAAAGCCCGGTCCAGTGATGCTGGCGCTTTGGGCCGACCAGAAGCCTGGGGCAATCAACGCTCGGTGCTCGTACGCCAGTTGATGCGTGCCGGAGATCACGCGGCGGCTTATGAACTTGCCTCAAACCACCACTTGACCACCGGGTCGCGCTTTGCCGATTTGGAATGGTTGTCGGGCTATCTCGCCTTGCGGTT
>CAZCOX010000132.1:0-9381 GCA_964500115.1 uncultured Rhodobacterales bacterium | reverse complement strand
AAGCAACTGGCGAACCGCCTCTTCAACATCGAAAGCGAACGCAACGCCAACTAGGCGCGCATAGCGGCTATGAACACCCAACACACAATCGCTGTGTACACCCCCACCACAACCCGTTAGGGGCGGAGCCTTGAACAGCATCTGACCCGAACGGGGGACCGACCTTGAAACAAGCCATCCAAAACGCGCTCGACGCGCGGGGCTACACCACGCTGACCCCGGTTCAGCAAGCGGTCACGAAACCTGAACTCACCGGGCGCGACCTGCTCGTCTCCGCCCAAACCGGGTCCGGCAAAACACTCGGCTTCGGTCTCGCCATCGCGCCGGGTCTCTTCGGCGACGCAGAAACCTTCGGCCCTGCCGCCGCCCCGCTTGCGCTGATCATCGCGCCAACCCGCGAACTGGCGATGCAGGTGAAGCGCGAGCTTTCCTGGCTCTACGCAGAGGCGGGCGCTGTCGTCGCCTCCACCGTCGGCGGGATGGACACGCGCGACGAACGCCGCGCGCTGGCCCGCGGTGCGCACGTGGTTGTTGCCACGCCAGGCCGCCTGCGCGACCACATCATGCGCGGCTCGATTGACCTGTCCGACATCCGCGCAATTGTGCTGGACGAGGCAGACGAGATGCTTGATCTCGGCTTCCGCGAAGACCTCGAATTCATCCTCGACGAAGCCCCCGAAGACCGGCAAACGCTGCTCTTTTCGGCCACCGTGCCCGCGGCGATTGCCAAGCTGGCCCAACAATACCAGCGCGATGCCGAACGCGTCGCGACAGTCACCAAAGAAACCCAGCACGCCGACATCACCTACCGCGCGCTCACGGTTTCCGCCCGCGACAGCGAAAACGCCATCATCAACGTGCTGCGCTACTATGAGGCCCCCAACGCCATCGTCTTCTGCAACACTCGCGCCATGGTCAGCCGCCTGACCACGCGCCTGTCGAACCGGGGTCTGTCGGTCGTCGCACTGTCGGGTGAGCTCTCTCAGAACGAACGCACCCATGCGCTGCAAGCCATGCGCGATGGCCGCGCACGGGTCTGCGTGGCAACCGACGTGGCTGCGCGCGGCATCGATCTGCCGAACCTCGATCTGGTGATCCACGCCGAACTGCCCAGCAACCAGGACACGCTCCTGCACCGTTCAGGCCGCACAGGCCGGGCCGGGCGCAAGGGAGTCTCCGCCCTGATCGTGCCACCCGCCGCCAAGAAGAAAGCGCACCGCCTTCTGGGTTGGGCCAAGCTCAAGGCAGACTGGGCCGAAGCCCCCTCCGCCGAGGAAGTCACCGCGCGCGACGATGAACGCATGCTCGCTGATTTCGCGACAGGCCCCGATGTCGAAGACAGCGTCACCGAAGTCGCCGCGAAACTGGTCGACACCTACTCGCCCGAACAGATCGCAACCGCCTACGTCCAACTCTTTCGGCAAAAGCATTCCGCCCCCGAAGAACTTTCCGAAGTCGCAGCCTCAGACGAGCGCAAACCCTTTGGCCCCTCCGTCTGGTTCTCGGTCGAAGGCGGCCGCGCAGTGGGCGCCGAACCCCGCCAATTGCTCCCAATGCTCTGCCGTCTCGGCAACCTGACCCGCGAAGACCTCGGCGCGATCCGCATCCAGCCCACAGACTCCTTTTTCGAGGTCCGCGAAAGCGCCGTTGATGGCTTCCTCAAGGCGCTTGGCGCCGCAATGACCGGCGAAGACGGCGCTCAAATCAAGCGGCTGGCTTCTGCCCCCGATCTCGTGGCCACCCCGTACCGCGACGGTCGGGGTAAACCGGTTCGCAAACCGCGTCGCGACACGCCGAAAGACGGCAAAGGCACTGCGCCCGGCAACCGAAAACACGCGGATCGCGCGAAACCATCGGGCGATGCGCCAATGACTGAACGGCACAAGTCCAAGGAACGTCCGCAAACATCGGATCGTCCAAAGCGGGATGACCGGGAAAAGCCCAGCAAACCCGCAGAGCAGCGATCAGACGCCGCCAAACCAAAGCCCAAACCCAAACCGCATGCGTCCGCAGCAGACAGCAGCAAATCCCTGCGCGGCGACAAACCCCGCAAACCGCGTGGTGACAAGCCCAAAGGCCCGCCGCCGCCCAAAGGCAAACCCAACAGCAAGAAAAACCGCGCCCGCCGCGCCGCCAGGACGGGCGGCTCCGGCCCCGCCTTCCGCAAACCGGGGAAGCGCTGAAAGGGCTTGGGTCACTACTTGGTTAGATGCTGGGTCGAAATCGAGATTGGGTTCATAAGCCGTAAATGTCCGGCTCGAGCGCAAATTGACGGTTCCTCTTTACCGCATCAATGTCAGCTTTGTTTCACAATTTGACTGCTTCTCACGGCCCTCAAAAAAAGGTCGCCTGAAAACGGACTCTTACCTAGGGTAAACCAGGTTCTTCTGTATGCGCTCCGCAACCCAACGAGAGCCGGCACGCAATCGACGAATAGGACTATTGTTTTGAAGCTGGGGGAAACAACAGGATGGAAAAATCTTCAAAGATTTTGGTGACGGGAGCGAACGGCCACGTCGGGTTCAATTTGGTCAAGATGCTTTTAGAGGACGGTTACACCGATCTACGTGTTTCTGTGCGCGACAAGGACGATCTATCCAAGACGGGTGCTCTGAAAGAGCTTGGGATTACGGATTTCGTCTCACTTGATGTACGTGACGCCGATACCTTTCGCAGTGTTAGTGCTGGCATCGACGTACTTTTTCATGTTGCCGCAACATATCGGTTTCATACCGGTGGGGCTGATGCGGATGCCGAATTGATTAAGGACAGTTTGGATGGGGTCCGTTCGGCCATGACGGCGGCGGCCGAAAACAAGATCGGTAAGGTCGTTCTAACGTCATCCATTGTGACACTTCCCATGGTCGCGGACAGTGCTTCATGGCCTGATGAAGACAGCTGGACGAACCAAAGGACTGTACCTTACATCAAAGCCAAGACCGAAGCGGAAAAACTGGCTTGGTCACTGGCTGAAGAGTTGGGTGTCGATCTGGTTACCGTTCTCCCAGGTGGCGTTCTTGGCCCGAACTTCGGGCGTGGCACGCAGTCAACCGATTTCATCCTGGCCGTGATGAAGGGGTCGATGCGGATGGGGACAATCGAGGCGCGCATGCCTATCGTTGATGTGAGGGATATCGCGAGAGGGCACATTCTGGCAGCGGAAAAAGACGGCAAGGGTCGCTACATCCTCGCGGCAGACGATCCGCCCAAATTCCCGAAGATTATTGAAACGATGCGCGAGATTGATCCGAAAGTGCCCAAGGCAATGATGGTTGTGCCCAAGGCAATGTACGGAGCCTTGCCATTTTTTGACTGGATGTCCAACAAGACGCTCGGCACTCCGCGTACGATTACGGCGGAGGTTGCGAGTGCGTTCAAGAAAGGTGACATGCTCGCCGACAATTCCCGGGCCAAGCGCGAACTTGGATGGGCGCCAAAGGTGACGCTTGAGCAAACTCTGCGCGATACCATGGCAGAGTTGCGGCGCGCGATGTAGGATTCTAGCGTTAACGCCAGCAGAAAGCGAAACAAGGCGCTTGAAGCGAACGATCAGTGGGCGCGGGCGGCTTGCCGATCGCGCCACCAGCGCATGAACCGCGATTTTTTCGGTCCGTTCAAAAGCGCATCAAGTGGCGTCCAACGCACGAACAGATACCATTGCGTTACCGAGGCAATGAACCCTCCAGCAATAGCCCCTACGATTACGACCCACTGTGGCTGGTCCAATAGTTCCAATACCGTGGCGGCCAGAGCAGTCGGGTAAAGGTGGAAGATGTAGATCGCATAAGAGCCCTCAACCAACCAAGCGACGAAAGCGTGCCGTCGTTTCACGATACGCTGCACCAAACCGATGAGACCAAAGCTCATGCCAAGGGTTGTGATGCCCGAAGCCGCCGCGCGAACAACGTCTGGCAGGGCATTGTTTGGATCGCTCAGGATGAGAACCGAGCCCAACAGGCCACCGAAGAGCCATCCAACGATCCAGCGTGTTTCGGCCAACTCTTGTATCGATCCTCGCCCGTGCCATAGGCCCATGCCAATCAAATAAAACGGAGCGTAATAGGCAAAGACGGTCAGGTTAACCGGGTCTTGGATGTACAGTGCGAGTGGTTGTTCGAGCTGATCCACGCGAAATAGCTGTGCCATGACCATCGCAAGCGGCACCAGTAAAAGCAGGTGCCAAGTCTTAAGCGCGGCGAGGGGCTTTAAGCCTGCCAATGCCAAAGCACAGTCGCAGCGGAAAACAGCGTCAGCTGCCACAGAAACCACATATGATTGAATTCGCCTAAATCGCGTTTGAGCGTGATCATGAATATGGCCATGAAAACAAAAAGCGTCGCGGTAATTCTGAGCGCGCGATCCCGCGCGAAATATGTGACACCCTTCCGCTCTACGATCATCGCAGCGAAAAAACCGGCAAGTACGAAAAACAGTGGCATGCGCCAAAGGTGCGTGGAAGAGAACAAGATCCAGGACGCATAGGATCCTTCCGGCTGTGGTTGAGCCTCAAATCCGAGAAAATCCAGGGACTCGAACCAAGCGGCATCTATGAAATAGATCATCGCCGCGTGGTAAACGATGCCCAACAGCATCGCGAGCCCACGCAGCAGGTCGAGGCCGTGCAATCGGTTGTCTGTCGTGGTCATGCTGCCCCCAGCAAAGCCTTCAAAAGGTTTACGCTAGGTCATGCAATCTCTACAATGGAAACCTTTTTCTCCAGCCACTTGGTGCCGTGCCGAGCTGCGCAGACTCCGGCAACTGAAATCGCTGTATAAAAATCGTCTGAAGAACGGGGATTTGGAGAACTTCGGAACGATCCAAGCCGGCTTATAAGTTCGGCAATCAGGAATTTGCGTTGTCCGCTTTGCCCCTAAACGATAGGCATCAGCAATCCCCCACGGGGAATGGGATACGTCCTGGGACTCGCACTTTATTAAACTCGCGCATCCGAGAGAACACATCGACGCCCAGTTGGGCATAGGCATCCAAAAGATCGACCATGACCCAGTTCTCTCTGATTCTGCCATCTTGCATACGCCAGAAGTCGAGGGATTTCATCGTGATGCGTTTGCCCGAAGGTGCGATGCCCATCCAGCCGTCACCCGAGACAGTTTGGATCATATTGGGCCACCCCGTTACGGCAGCATAATTGCCATCCCCAAAAAAATGATACGTGATTTCATCCACGTATTGGCCACGGTCTGGCATGGCTTTGATAAATGGTATCTGGTGCCAATTGCGGAACCCGGCAATGCCTCGCGCAGTGCCTATCCCTGCAGGCCCATACCAGTTCACCCGATCATGCCAAAAGCGAGGCATTTCCATAACCTCCGGCCCACCTTGGCTGGGGTGCTTTTTCATATGCTGCAGCATCGTCACAATATGGTCGCATGAGGCTTGTGCTTTGGTGGTGTCGTAAGGACCCGGAACGTGCCCATCGTTGGTGGCTGGGCCGGGGATGCAAAACTCCAAACCTAGGGACGGGGCCATGGGCCATGCCTTTGCCTGGATCATGACTTCTGGAATGTCCCAAAGCGTCTGGATCTCGGTCACCCGGCCTTCCTGAAAGCGGAAAAACTCGTGGAAGCGCATATGGGTCAGATGCCCAGTTGGTGGAATATCGAGCCACGGGCCTACGAATGTGCCGATGTAGTGGCCGCCGCACCCTATCCAGTCGTCGCCATGTTCGGTGCGTCCGCCCATAACGATCCAATCTCGGCGCTCCAAATCTGGCATCGCGTCGAATAAGGGCGCGTAGCACGTATCGTAAAGCGTAGTCGGACCTCTGAGGTCACCGAAAGGATGGGGCATGTGAATGACTGCGTCGTCCGAGATCAAGTCATCTAGCGCCGACCGCACATCGGTTTCTTCGAACGCGTCCATTGCTTGCCGGAGTTTCGCAATCCGCGTCTTGTTCGCTGTGTGCGGGTCGGTCAGACGGTCCATTTGTCCGATGTTCATCCTTTGACAGCCCCCGCTGTGAGTCCGCTCACGATTTGGCGTTGAAAGAACAGGATCAGCACGAACAGCGGGGCAGTGGCCGACACCACGGCGGCGACCGCATACATGACCTTGCCTTCGACCTGTGTGGTGCCAAGAAAGCTGTTGATGGCCGGAATAATCGTTTCATTCTCATCGCTCAGCAACATCGCCGTGACCGTGAAATCGTTGTACGCCAGAAGGAAACTGAACAGGCCGGTGGTGATCACTCCCGGCCACATGATCGGCACGATCACGTGGCGAAAGGCCTGAAACCGAGTGCAGCCGTCAACCATGGCGCTTTCGTCCATATCTTTCGGAATATTCAGAAAAAACGAATGCAGCATCCAGAGCGTGAAGGGCTGATTGATGGCCACCAGAACAATGATAGTCGTCGGCAAATGACCCCAGATGTTCCATTCAAAAAATGGCAGCAAATACCCGGACACCAGTGTGATGTGCGGCATGGCGCGGAACACCAAAGCGGCCATAAGCAGCCAAAACGCGTACTTGAACCCCGAGCGAGCCAAGGCGTAGCCGCCCAAGGTGCCGATGGTCAGAGAGATGACAACTGTTGAAGCTGTCACGATCCCCGTGTTTACAAAGTTGCGCCAGAACTCCTCTGCAACCCATGCACCGTAGTATCCCTGACCGGTAAATGATGCCCCTGTTTCAGCAATGGTGTTTGTGCCCCGAAGTGCGTTTGTCCAATCGGCTTTCGAAAAGAAATCCGCCTGTACTTTGAAGCTGCCCCAAAACGTCCAGAAGAATGGGAAGGCGGCCAGAAAGAGCCAAAGCCCGACAAAGAAAAAGGCGACGATCCGTCCTGGGGTCAGTTGCTGGTCACGTTGCGTTGCCATCATCGATCTCAGTGTGCTTTGCGGTTGAAGTCACGCCACGTGCGGATCAGCACTGGCGTCAAGAGGATGACAACCCCGATGATTGTCAGGATCGACGTTGCACCCGCCGAACCGTAGAGCGGATTTCCGCTTTCGCGCAGATCGTTGAAGATGATCCAGCTCAGAGAGGTGGCGTGCGCTTCTGCCCGGAAACTGACGATAGGTTCGAAGACACGGAAATTGTCCATCAGCAACATCAGCGTGACGAACGATACGAGTGGCATGAGGTGGGGAACAACGACATAGAGCATCGTCTGCCACTTGTTCGCGCCGTCGATCTTCGCAGCCTCAACCGTGTCGGAAGGCACAGTCTGCAAGCCGGCATAGAATGTGATGAAACTGAAGGGAAGTGTGTGCCAGATCCCGTAGATGATCAGCATTGTCCAAGTCAGTGTGGCCGACGCCTTGAGACTGAGATTTGGATCGTCGAACAGATATTGGATCGTGGCTCCGATGACGCCATCACTGTCGACCATCCAGAACAGGATCAGCGAGCCGACAAGGGGCGTCACCAGAAAGGGCAGTAGCGAGATAAAGATCGACGGCCCTTTAAAGAGCTTTGGTAAAGCATTGACGCCAACAGCGATCGCAAGTCCCAGCAGGATGACACAAGGAGTGACGATCGCTGTGTACGTCAGTGTGAACGCGAGGGCGCGATAAAAGGGCAGGTCGCTTACGTCGCTCCAGAATGCGCTCCAGCTGTCCGACTCAGCCCAGGCCACGCCAATTTCGGCGAAGGCCAGATGTGACCGGTTCAGATAGGTCTGGGCCCCATTAAACTGGCCCAATGGGGCCGCTTCGCGCAGTCGCTCTGTTGCTTCAAGATCAACTGACGTGGTTTCGGTACAGCCGAAAGGGCCGCAGCTTTCAGAGACGACGAGAACCTGTTTGTGGCTCACGTGCAGGGATTGGATAAAAACCGACACAATCGGCAAAGCGATAAACAGGATCATTGCCGACAGCGTCGGCAGGATGAACCAGAAAAACGTGCGATGTTTCACTGCATCGGCCTTTTAGGCGGTGATCGGAGGGGTTCGGGGAGAGGGGGGTATGAGGCCCTCTCCCCTACATGGTTTCCAACGGGAGCTATTCTAGGAAACCTGCTTCTTTGGCCGCTGTTGCGTAAGCAGCGTCAACATCAGCCAAGGCTTCTTCGGCGGTTTCGTTGCCTTGTAGGAAATCGGCAAGCTCCGCCCCGAGCGCGTTATGCATTAGGCCAATTTGCGGCAGCATGGGGTAAGGCGCGGCTCCGCCAGCGGCTGTGGCCGAAACACCTTCGGCAGCCTGACCCGGCACGAAACCTTCGAGCAGCCAGACGGCGTCATCGTTATTTGCCGCGACCATTTCGGGTGTGAGCGCGCTTGCGAGGGCTGCAAAGGTTGCTGCGGCTTCGTCATCAGACACGTTCGCGGCGATGGTGAAGCCATCCCACCAAAGGGTTGCGCCGGGAGTGCCGCCCGGTTCGACCGATGGCGCGGCAGACAATACGGTGGTCGAGGTGACGGCCTCGGTCGATCCTTCATCATCAAGAATTGCTGCTCCACGAGATCCCCACATAATACCCAGTGCCGCTTCACCTGCTTCCCAAAGCGCCTGCGTTTCATTGGACGCCTGCGTTAGGTGGTCAGGATGCGCATATTCTGTGAGCGCTTTCAGCGTGTTGAGTGCGGCAATGCCCGCCTCGCTGTTCACGGTCGAATTGGCAGTGCCCGGCTCAAAGAACTGACCACCATGTGCAAGGAAGACGAGGTTGAAGCTTTCGCCGACGTTCCATCCCGTCTGCATATTCATGACCAGCGGATATTCCATGATGCCTGCGGCGCGGATTGCTTCGGCCGCCGCGATCACTTCATCATAGGTCGCGGGCACGGATGCGACGCCTGCCTCTTCCAAAATGTCGGAACGTGAGAACAGGTGCTGCGAGTTTGCCATGAAGGCAATGGCCATCACATTGCCGTCCAACACGATCTTTAGATTGTCCGGTATGTTTTGACCGTAGGCGTCAACCAGATCGTTCAGTGGCCTAACAAGACCGTCATTCATAAGCTGCGTGAGCGTCGAGTTCGCGACAATGACGCTTGTATATTCGGATGGGTTTGGCGTCAGCGCAGCGTTCATGATTTGGCGCGCTTCTGTCGTGTGGTTTCGTGTGAATTCGCTGGCTGCTTCGGCGCAGGCCTCCTCCGCTGCATCAACGACCGCGTGGATCGCGGGAAAATCGCTAGCCAAGATGCGAATAGATTGACCCGCAGGCCCACAATCAGCATGGCCGCCGGCGAAGGCATTGGTGCTCGTTAGGGCCGCGAGAACGCCCGCGGCGATTGTCACCTTTGTTTTCATAATTTGTCTCCCAAGTGTTTCGCAGGTTCGGAGCCCGCTCTTTTTTGATCCGCCTGTGCGGTTTGAGTTCGCCGCAAACGCGACGCGACGATTCCCATTGCAATCAAGCTAGACGGAAGCAAATTTTCGGAATAATGCATTCAGTTAATGAGTGATATAAATC
>CAZCOX010000131.1:0-9531 GCA_964500115.1 uncultured Rhodobacterales bacterium | reverse complement strand
TAGGGGTTGTCACCCAAACTCATCGTGATGTTGCGTAGGTCGGCCATGAAATCGCGGCCTTTCCCGGCAAAGGACTTTACGTACTCGTCCGACATCGGCTCACCTACAATGGGTGCCTGTGGTTTGCCGCAGGCTTTGATGACCTCGTTGATCAGCAACCCCTGCCGGAGCGTCGCCGACAACTGGTTGGCAACCTGGTAAATCCGCGAATTTCGACCGGGGAAATACATCGGAACGACGGTGGCGCCAGACCGATGGATGAGGTTTGCGGTAAACGGGTTCCAGTCGCGCTCAATCGCTGGCCCCCAAAGCGTATCGCTGGAGGCAACCACCCCTGACGGGAAAAGCGCTATCACGCCGCCCTGCTTCAAATGCGCCATTGCGCGGCTGCGCATCTCAAGGCTTTGCTCGCGGGCGTCTTCCTCGTGTGGAAACGGCACGGGGATCATGAATTCTTCGATCTCGCTCACGCCGGTCAGCAGGGATCGCGTCAAAATCTTGTAATCCGTCCGCACGCGCCCGATCAGTTCAGCAAGGATCATCCCGTCAACCAGACCATGCGGATGGTTGGCAACGACGACTACCGGGCCTTCCTTGGGGATGCGTGCAATCTGCTCAGCCGGCGTTTGCAACTCGATCTTCATGATCCCAAGCGCCTGCGCCCAAAACGCTTGACCTTCGGCCGGACCCAACCGTTCAAAGCGGCGCACCATGTGCAACAGCGGCAGTTTACCTGTCATCCACTCCAACGTGCGGATGGTGTTGGCTTTCCACGGATTGGTGAACGTGTTGGCGTAGCTTAGTTTACGCTTGTCATACGGAACTTCTGAAGGCGGCAGAGTGCGCAGCTTTGTGCTGCCATGTGTCGTGTAGCTTCCAACCATTGTGCAGCGCCGTATCCTATTTCTGGTTGCGCGCACTGACCCGGTTGGATCAGCACCCCTCGCCGAAGCGATCCGCCACAAGAGCCGTGATGGCATCGGCCAACGCCGCTGCATCTGCCCCCGAGGTTTCAACCTCAATAAAGGTTCCTTTGGAAGCTGCCAACATCAAAAGGCCCATAATGCTGTCACCGGTCGCGCTCAGACCATCCTTGCGAACCTCTGCCGTTGCGTCAAACCCTTCAACAACCTCGACAAATTTTGCCGATGCCCGGGCATGCAAACCCTTTTCATTGATGATCTTGAGTTCGCGCAGCACAACGTCTGACATCGAAAAGGCACTCCCACCCTTTGGTTCAGACGCCCTGATCAAGCGATATGTTCTGGCTGTCAATATACTTTCGACCCGCCTCCAATGCCGCGCGCACGGCATCGGGCACGGATTTATCGCGGCTTTTTGCCAGTTTGATCAGCATCGGCAGGTTCGCGCCATACACGATGCGGCGGTTCGCAGGCTGGCACGCACGAAGGCTCAGGTTTGATGGTGATCCGCCAAACATGTCCGTCACAATAACAACGCCGTGCCCGCTATCGACGGCATCCGCCGTCTGGCAAATCTCTAGCTGTTTGGCATCGCGATCGTGACTGGCGGCTATTGAAATCGCGGACATGCCGGGCTGACGCCCGACAACGTGTTCAACCGCAGACAGATATTCCTGCGCCAAACCACCGTGGGCCACGATCACAATTCCGATCACTTGTCTGCCCTTCCAACCTCCGACGCCTCAACGCCGGCATGTTCGCGCTTTAAGCGCGACAGTTCTTTGTGCGCAGTTGACACCCGCCAGCCCGAATGCGCAAGGGTTCGGGCAACGCGTTGTGTCACAACCACGGACCTGTGTTTACCACCCGTACAGCCGATCCCAACCGACACGTGCGACTTGCCTTCGGTTTCAAATTCGGGAAGCAGGAATGACAACATGCCCGTTATGTGGGTCGTAAATGGCGCGAGTCGAGGGTCCTCCTCCACATAACACTGCACCGCCGGGTCTAACCCCGTCTTGGAGCGCAACGCGGCATCCCAATGCGGGTTTTTCAGAAACCGACAGTCGAAAACCATATCGACACCCTGCGGGATCCCGCGCTTGTAAGAAAAAGATTGCAGGGAGACCGACAGCTTTTGCCCGGCACTGTCTGCAAACCATTGATGCATCTCTGCTTTCAAGTCATGCGGGCTCAGCTCCGAGGTATCGATGACGATGTCAGCTTGCGCCTCAACAGGTTCCAAAACCGCAAGCTCTTGCAAGACACCCTCCTCGGGCGAGTTTTCCGGCGTCAGAGGATGGCGGCGCCTGGTTTCCGAATACCGCCGCAACAGGACGGTTGCGCTGCAATTGAGATAAAACAGCGTCGTGCCGCCATCGGTCTGCGCTTGCAACTGGTGATACAGGTCCAGCAATCCCGAGACCGAAAAATCCCGATTTCGCACGTCGATGCCAAGCGCCAGCGGCCGGTCGATCTCTCCTGCTTCGAACAAGCGCGGCACGATTCTAAGCGGGATGTTATCGATGGTTTCGTAGCCGAGGTCTTCCAGCACATTGATCGCGGTGGCGCGCCCGGCACCCGACGGCCCGGTAACCAGTACGATTTTTGCGTTTCGCCGCGCTTCAGGCATTATCTGTGTTCCAAGCGGTATCACATTGTGTGCGACCTACACTCATGAGGTATTGTATAAGCGCTGCAGGAAAATGCTGCGACGCAACATTGTGAAGCATCGCGAGCGAAATACCGGAAATTGTGGTCTGTCTCGCTGGGGGAATGCGCTCCGTTTCAGTCTCGTTGAGGTCCAAGACCGCAATGATCTCAGCCGTCTCGACAAAATCCGTTTTCAAAACGCCAAGCCCACGCGCCTCAATCAGACCTCGCAAAGTTTCCGGCGCCTTCGCGTACAGTTTGCCCCCACTTGCCGACAGCACAACGCGATCATCCGCGACCAATTCGGCCCCGCGCACCATCATTTCAAGCGCGAGGCTTGATTTGCCCGAACCGGATTTCCCGACGATCAAAAGCGCATGTCCGCCCACCGCCACGGCAGTTGCATGGACGATATCGGGGTCTGCATCGGTCATGATCCGCTAGACGGGCAAACCAACCACAAAGCGCGCACCAAGCGGTTCAGAGGTGACGTCAGCCTCGGTCGGGCGGATGTTTTCCGCCCAGATGACACCACCATGCGCCTCGACGATCTGTTTGGAAATCGCGAGGCCCAGTCCGGAGTTGTTTCCGAAATCATCCTCCGGCCGTTGCGAATAAAAGCGTTTAAAGATTTTTGTCAGTGCTTCTTCGGGAATGCCAGGACCGGTATCTTCGACTACGACCAACACCCGGTTTTCGCGGCGTCGCGCCCAAAGCCGGATCGCATCGCCATCTTCGCAAAAACTGATCGCGTTGGTGATCAGGTTGACAAAAACTTGTGCCAAACGCGCCTCTAACCCGTGTACGCGGATCGCGTGGTCGGGCAGATCGCTGATGAACTCAATCCCGCGGCCTTTGGCGTCGTCACCCAGAAATTGCGCGAGGTTGCTCAGCATATCGATCAGATTGAACTCGGATTCTTCTTCTTTCACCAGCTCGCTATCAAGGCGGGAGGCGTTGGAAATATCACTGACGAGCCGGTCCAGCCGCCGCACGTCGTGATCGATCACATCCAAGAGGCGCTCAACTTGATCGGGCCGCTTGGCCAGCCGCAACGTTCCAACCGCAGACCGCAAAGAGGCAAGCGGGTTCTTAATTTCATGCGCAACATCAGCAGCAAACTGTTCGTTGGCATCAATCCTGTCATAGAGCGCGCCAACCATGCCGCGCAGCGCACCGGAAAGACGCCCGATTTCGTCAGGCCGCGCCGTGAGATCAGGAATGCGAATGCGCCCCGAGGCCACATTGCGCCGGTTTCTGTCGCGTCCAACTTCTGCGGCATCTGCAAGATTTGAAATCGGGTTGGTGATGGTCGACGCCAAAACGAGGCTAAGCCCGATGGACACGAGCGTGGCGATCACAAACATCTGCAACACGTTTTCGCGCTCTGCCCGCACAGCGGCGTCGATATCCGGTGCAAAGCTGACCAAAGCGACTGTGCCGGCAACCCCGCTTTCGATCTCGATTGGGCTGAGCGCGGTGAAGATCGTTTCGCCCTGTGGGCCTTCGGTCCGCGTGACACGCGTCAATGCTGGGTCAGTTTCTTCAATCTGGCGTCGAAGGACGTCTTCCAGTGTCAGCGGCCCAAGGTCCGTTTCGGGTTGGAAGACCTTGGAAACGCTGCTCCAAACTGTGAGCAGGAAATCGGAAATGACGGTTGGTCGTTCGGCCCCGTCAGCGCCGACCGTCAGGTCACGACCGCCATCAATGTCCCCAACAAGAAAACGGGCCGCGTCAAAAACGAACACCTGCAAGTCCGGGCGCGGTTCGATTTCAGCCAAGGTGGCAGCCACATCAAGGCCGTCACCCGTTCCCAGGTTAACCTCTTCGCCACCTACATTGGCCTCAAAAACATCGGCGATCAGCTCTGCCTCAACACGCACTGCCTCGGCTTTTTGGTCTGCCAGCGTGTCGCGCGATGAGTTCAGAAACAGGATACCCGCGACAAGGAAGTTCAGAGCAACAAGGTTAAAGGTGATGATCTTGCGCGTCAGCGGAGACCGGTTCAGCGAAAACAGCCCGCGACGCTCCTGGCTGTCGCGGACTTCGGTCTCAACCGTTTTGTCGGGGGCGACCCAGTCGTCCCCAAGCACCACATCTGCATCTTTGCGTCCGCCGGATTTTCCGGTGCCGACACCTTCAACCAAGGCCATGGTCACTCTTCGTTGTAGCGGTACCCAATACCGTAGAGCGTTTCGATGGCCGAAAACTCATCGTCAACGCTGCGCATCTTTTTGCGCAAGCGCTTGATATGGCTGTCGATTGTCCGGTCATCTACATAGACCTGATCGTCATACGCGACATCCATCAACTGATCCCGCGACTTCACGAAACCGGGGCGTTGCGCCAGCGCTTGCAGCAGCAAGAATTCCGTTACAGTCAGCGAAACGTCCTGCCCTTTCCACGACACCGAGTGGCGCAGTGGGTCCATCGACAAAGCACCGCGGATCATCAACTTGGATTCTTCGACTTCAACCCCAGCCGCATCCCCGGAAACCGCATCCTGGCGGCGCAACAAAGCCCGGATCCGCTCCACTAGAAGACGCTGCGAAAAGGGTTTCTTGACATAGTCGTCTGCGCCCATGCGCAGACCCAGAACTTCGTCAATCTCATCATCTTTTGACGTGAGGAAGATCACCGGCATCTTGGATTTCTGACGCACCCGCTGCAGCAGGTCCATGCCGTCCATCCGTGGCATCTTAATGTCAAAGACGGCCATATCCGGCATCTTTTTGGTAAAGGCGTCCAATGCGGCTTGACCGTCATTGTATGTTTCGACCTCGAAACCCTCTGCCTCAAGGGTGATCGCGACCGATGTCAGGATATTCCTGTCATCGTCCACCAGGGCGATTTTCGACATGGATTGTGTTCCTTGTACTGCTCTCAATTATGTTTTTTTCACTACTATGCGCCTTTTTTCGCTTTGCGCCAATCCAATTTTGCGAATCACCCCATCGCTGTGGTCCTATTGAGTCGGAAAAATCCTTACGGATGACTAATTTGCATCACCCGCGTCGGCGGAGCGGCGCCATGGTTGCGCTAAACTCGCTATGGTTGCGCTAACGGCATCGAACCGTCCTATTCAGTTCCAGAAACGTCATGTTAAGAGGCAGATGACCCCGACGTGATGGCGGGGTCGATCACCATTGGTGATCACAAATAATGACGCTTATCAGCGCGGCCAAAGGAGCTTGGCAAAATGACATTAGGACGGGTCAACCCGCAATTCCGGCTTGAAGATCAACAGATCACAGGGCTTGGAAATGTCTATTACAACCTCACAGAACCCGCCCTGATCGAATATGCCCTCAAGCGCGGCGAAGGCACGTTGGGCAATGGCGGCGCGTTTCTGGTAACCACCGGAAAATTCACGGGCCGGTCGCCCAAGGACAAACATGTTGTCAAAACCGACAGCGTCGCTGACACCATTTGGTGGGAAAACAATGCACAAATGTCGCCCGAAGGGTTCGACACGCTCTACGCAGACATGCTGGAGCATATGAAAGGTCGTGACTATTTCGTGCAGGATCTGGTCGGTGGCGCCGACCCCAAACATTCCATCGACGTGCGCTTTGTTCAGGAATTGGCTTGGCACAACCTTTTCATCCGCCACCTGATGCGCCGCCCGGATCGCGAAGACCTCGACGGTTTCACCGCCGATTTCACCGTGATCAACTGCCCCTCATTCCAGGCCGATCCAGAGCGCCACAACTGTCGCTCTGAAACCGTGATTGCGATGAACTTTGACAAAAAGCTTATCCTGATCGGTGGCACGGAATACGCGGGCGAAAACAAGAAATCGATCTTTACGCTTCTCAACTACTTGCTGCCCGACAAGGGCATCATGCCAATGCACTGCTCGGCAAATCACGCCGTCGGCAACCCGGTCGATACGGCCATCTTCTTTGGCCTGAGCGGGACCGGCAAAACGACGCTGTCCGCGGATCCCAACCGCACTTTGATTGGCGACGACGAACACGGTTGGTCAGACCGTGGCACCTTCAACTTCGAGGGTGGGTGCTACGCCAAAACCATCAACCTGAGTGCCGATGCAGAGCCCGAAATCTTTGCTACAACAACAAAGTTCGGCACCGTCATCGAAAACATGGTGTACGATGAAGAAACCTTTGAACTCGATTTCAAGGATGACAGCCTGACCGCCAACATGCGCTGCGCTTACCCGCTGGAATACATCTCCAACGCGTCCGCGTCGGCGCTTGGTGGGCACCCCAAGAACATCATCATGCTGACTTGCGACGCATTTGGCGTCTTGCCTCCAATCTCCCGGCTGACACCGGCTCAGGCGATGTACCACTTTCTGTCAGGCTTCACGTCCAAGGTGGCGGGTACGGAACGGGGTGTCACAGAACCTGAGCCCACATTCTCCACATGCTTCGGCGCACCATTCATGCCGCGCCGGCCGGAAGTCTACGGCAACCTGCTACGCGAAAAGATTGCCTCCCACGGCGCGACCTGCTGGCTCGTGAACACAGGCTGGACAGGCGGCGCCTATGGCACAGGGCAGCGGATGCCGATCAAAGCCACGCGCGCCTTGCTCACAGCAGCGCTCGACGGCAGCTTGGCCGAGGCCGAATTCCGCAAGGACCCGAACTTTGGCTTCGACGTGCCCGTCGCGGTCGAAGGCGTGCCTGACATGCTGCTCGATCCGCGCCGCACGTGGAACGACAAAGATGCCTATGACGAACAGGCACAAAAGCTTGTGCAGATGTTTGCGGACAACTTTGACCAATACGTGCCGTTCATCGACGAAGACGTGAAGGCAGCCGCAATCGGCTGATCACTGCGGCGGTAAGCCATCTGGACCTCTTGCGCCGGTTTGTTCATGTGAAACAAACCGGCGTTTTCTTGTGCGCATAGCGCTGCAATGCAGCAAAGCAAGACGAAACAATAAAACAAAAGCTCTGCACTTAACGTATTTATGTTGCGCTGCACCTGCGAAATGCCTATGCAGTCTCAAACCGAGATGAGGATGCGATTCATGGCCCATGACGGACAAGACATGACCTTAACCACAGACATCATTCTGCCCGATCTTCTGGCACTGACAGACGCTGCGGTCGCCCCTGCGAATGAGATTCTCAAGTTGGCGACAACCCGTGTCCGCGATATGGTAACGGTCGACGGGCGGGTCTCGGGTGCACTGATCGAAGACAATCAAACCGCCGCACACGGTTTGGCGTGGCTCGCGACATACGTCGAATCCCTACGCCAGATGCACGGATGGGCAGAGCGCCTGAACGGCGACGGCAAATTCGGCGAGGTCGAACAGCTTTTGCTGCAAATCGCGTTCGGCGAATACCTTTGGCAGATCTACGGCGGCATGCAGATGAACCAGGGCGAAATGGTGCGCCTGCAAGACATAGGCCTGAGCCAGGACGACATGCGGGCGCTCATGGCGCCAGAGGTCATGCAATTGACCCAAGACGGCAACACGCAAGCCGCCCGCCTGCGGCTCGTCGAATTGATGCAGGAACGCAGTGCTGAATTGATGGTGGGTGCGTCCGGCCTCGACGATGAATTGGAAATGATCCGCGAACAATTCCGCCGCTTTTCTGTCGACAAGGTAGAGCCTCACGCCCATGAATGGCACCTCAAGGATGAACTTATCCCGATGGAAATCATCGATGAGCTTGCCGAAATGGGTGTGTTCGGCCTGACCATCCCAGAAGAACACGGAGGATTTGGTCTGTCCAAAGCGTCCATGTGCGTCGTGTCCGAAGAACTTTCGCGCGGTTACATTGGGGTGGGTTCTCTCGGCACCCGCTCCGAAATCGCCGCCGAACTGGTGATTGCCGGCGGAACGGACGAACAGAAAGAAAAGTGGCTACCCGGACTCGCCTCGGGTGAGATCCTGCCCACAGCCGTCTTCACGGAACCGAACACCGGCTCTGACCTCGGTTCCCTGCGAACGAAAGCCGTTAAGGATGAAAACGGCGACTGGGTGATCAACGGCAACAAGACATGGATCACACACGCAGCGCGCACACATGTGATGACCGTACTGGCGCGCTCCGTGCCGGACACCGACAATTACAAAGGCCTGTCCATGTTCCTCGCGGAAAAGACGCCCGGTACGGACGAAGATCCTTGGCAAGACCCCGGCATTTCCGGCGGTGAGATCGAAGTGCTCGGCTATCGGGGTATGAAGGAATACACGCTTAACTTTGACGATTACAAAGTGAAGGGTGAAAATCTGCTTGGGATGGAAGAGGGCAAAGGTTTCAAACAACTCATGGAGACGTTTGAATCGGCCCGTATCCAAACCGCCGCGCGCGCCATTGGCGTCGCGCAATCCGCGCTGGACGAAGGCATGGGCTATGCGCAAGACCGCAAGCAATTCGGCAAAGCGTTGATCAACTTCCCGCGCGTTGCATCGAAGCTGGCGATGATGGCGGTCGAGATCATGATCGCCCGCCAGTTGACCTATTTCTCTGCCCGCGAAAAAGACGAAGGCCGCCGTTGCGACCTGGAGGCGGGCATGGCCAAACTGCTTGGTGCCCGCGTGGCGTGGGCCGCGGCAGACAATGCCCTGCAAATCCACGGAGGCAATGGCTTTGCACTGGAATACAAGATCAGCCGCATCCTCTGCGATGCCCGCATCCTGAACATTTTTGAAGGCGCCGCCGAACTTCAGGCACAGGTCATTGCACGCCGTCTTCTCGGGTAAAAGCCGCTTCGAAGCGGCTTGAACCAAACGCGTTCGAACGCGCTTCACCCCGCGTTTTTTGAAACGCGGCCCAAGGTTTTTCGAAAAACCTTGGGCGCAATGTCAGCCGTCTTTGCGGATCACTTCGTTCTTTGGATCGTAGGGGCTGTCCTCGACAACCTCTGCATCCCAAAGCTGGTTCAGCATCTTCACCTTGAGCTTGGTGCCTGGAACCGCCAAATCCGGCGAGACATAGCCCATGCCGATGGATTTCCCGAACGCCACGGA
>CAZCOX010000130.1:0-9559 GCA_964500115.1 uncultured Rhodobacterales bacterium | reverse complement strand
CAGTCACGACGTTGAGAACAGTCTTAGAAAGCTCGCACAGCAGCGTCTTGCGCTAGAAGCAAAACTTGCAGTGCTTCAAGCAAAACCAACAAGACATAATGTCGATCAGACATCCCTTTTGTCGTGGGCGCGAAGCGCTTTCAGAAAGCATCCTGGCGGGTCATGTCAGTAATCAAGACCGTAACGGTCGGCTCCTTTAGAACCTCCTGCGCCTTCCGAGAAAGTGTCTCTTTGACGAGTTCCAACGTAGTACGCGTGATCAGCGTGTCTTTAAAGCCATCCATCGCAGCAAGGCCAAACAACTCCGAAAGAAAAACATCTCGAAGTTTTGGCTCCATGGTGCGCACTTCGTCGGCCATCGCTGGTTCCACTTCCAAAGCGACCGACAACACCACCATCGCGCGCACGCGTTGATCTGTGATGACAGGCACCACGAACTGCGACGGAAGCTTCACAATTTCTAAATCGGCTTCCTCGGTTGCCTGCGCCTCAACTGGAGCTTCCCCTTCGGCATTCTCTACCGTGTCGGTTCCGCCTTCTGAGTCCTCTGACGGGCCCAGCGAAATTGCAGCACCGGCGCCTGCTGCGAGGCCCACGACAAGTGACAATAGTGGAAGCAGTTTGAGCACGCGATCATACTCCGTGACTAAAAGGGAAGAACAGCGTCAAGAACTTGCTGGCCTATACGCGGTTGCTGCACATCACTGATCTGGCCGCGACCTCCATACGAGATCCGTGCGGAAGCAATTTTGTCGTACGTGATCTCGTTCTGGCGCGTGATGTCTTCGCGCCGGACGTAACCGGAAACCAATAGTTCTCGCAGCTCAAAGTTGACCCTGACCTCTTGAGTACCCTCAATCGCCAAGACACCATTTGGCAAAACAGACGTGACTGTCGCAGCGATCCGCAATTCAAGGCGCTCGTTGCGCCGCACCGATCCGTTGCCTTCGCTTTGGCTCGCGGAGTCGATTTCAACTGCCGTGTCCAGCGTTGCGCCATCAGGCAACGCCTTGTTTTTTCTTTGCGGCAACCCAAACAGTTGCGGCACCCCAAAGCTTTCTTGCGACGAGCGTTCGCGCGATGTTGTGTTTGAAATTTCGGCCTTGTCGTCGATTTCAATCATCACAGTCAAAATGTCACCAACTTTGTAGGCGCGCCTGTCTCCGAACAACGAGGACTGACCACCGCTCCACAACGATGCCTGACGATAAGATGACGTGTCCGCTGTAACCTCGGGCAATGCCGAAAACACCATTGCTTGCCGCTCCGCGCTGTTTTCAGGTGGTGAAAAGGATGGCGGTTGTCCGATATGTTCGAATGACGAACAGCCTGAAACGCCTAGCGCGACGGCGAAGATGCCATTGGTAACAAGCTTCATATCATGGCAACGCCTTAAGACTGCCGTCCTTTTGGACTTCGGCAAGGATGGTTTTGCGCGAGATGAGGTTCATGGCGCGAATGATGTCGCCTTCCGCGCCACGCTCAAGCGATCTGGCTTCGGTGACGATGCTGAGACCTTTAATATCGAAACTCGTCGGAACAATGTCATTACGTTCGACAAGTGCAGGCCGGGCTAGATTATCCAGCAAGACGGGATAGCCTGCGTAAATTGCTCGTTTTGCTTCGGAACCAATGACGTCATCCAGTGAACGTGCGGCATTGGCGACGACCTCGTTGTGAATTTCCACGCTGTCGAGTGTGATCACGTCTCTAGCGCGGATGGTTTTCGTTGCGAAAACGGCTTCGGCTGAAACAGAGGTCGCCGCCAAGACAGCAAACAAAATGCCAAACGACCTCATCAGCGAACCTGCGTCGTTGCCGCAAGCATCTGGTCGACCGCGGAAATGACTTTTGCATTAAGTTCGTAACCGCGCTGAGCCTCGATCAATTCGGTCAATTCGCGCACCGGATCAACGGAGCTGTCCTCAAGGTATCCCTGGCGCAGTGTGCCCAAACCATCTTCACCTGGTGTCGCGACGAGCGGTCCGCCCGACGCCTCTGTTTCACCAAAAAGGTTACCACCAAGCGCCTCAAGACCTTTCGGGTTCGCAAAGCCAACGAGGTTAAGCTGCCCGAGAAGTTGCGGTTCCGCTGCATCTGCAAAATAGGCGTAGATCTCCCCTTCCGGGTTGATCGAAATGCTCCGCGCGTCCTGTGGAACGACGATTTCCGGGGCGACCGGAAAACCTTCGGATGTCACGATCAGGCCTTCAGCGTCGCGTTTTAAAGCACCGTCTCGCGTGTACCCCGTCTGACCCGATGGCATCGTGACTTCGAGGTATCCATTGCCATCAATAGCCAAGTCCAAATCTGAATTCGTTTGGCTCAGCGAGCCTTGCGCCAAATGAACAGATACCGCCGCTGGTCGCACGCCAAGGCCAACCTGAACTCCGGTTGGTAATACAGTCCCGTCGGCGGCATTTACTGTACCTGCCCGCGCAATCTGTTGATAATGCAAATCCGAAAACTCGGCGCGGCGCGCGTTGTATCCGGTTGTGTTCATGTTCGAAAGGTTGTTCGAAATGATCTCGACCCGCATCTGTTGCGCTGTCATTCCCGTTGCCGCGATTTTAAGAGCTCGCATTACTTTTTCCTTACTTGATCAGCGTTTGCAGAATGGATTTTGCTCGGTCATCGTTCATATCGAGCAACTTTTGCCCCAGCTCATATGCGCGCTGCACTTCGATCATGCGGGTCAATTGCGAGATTGCGTCGACATTGGAACCTTCGAGATGACCTTGAAGGATTTTGCCGTTGGTGGAGGGCGCAAGTGGATCGTCCGTACGAAACAAAACGCCGGATTCACGTACAAGGTCCGCGCCCGGCGGGGTATCAACGACACCTATCTGACCGAGCAGACGTTCCCCCAAACTGACTGTGCCATCAGCCGCAACTTCGACATTCGCTTCGCCCGGCGGCACATTGATTGGAGCGCCACCCAGATCGAGCAGGTAGTGACCATCCGATGTCACGATATCGCCTGCGGCATCAACGTTGAATGCACCCGCGCGCGTTAACCGTATTCCATCTGGGGTCTGCAGCTGGAAATAGCCGCCACCCTCAATTGCGAGGTCCAGCGTGTTCCCAGTTTGAGTCAGGATGCCCTGCGCCTGAGAGGTGTTTTTCACCCGGGCGGCGGCCATTGATAAGCTGTCGCCATTTTCCACGGCCTGGATATATTCTGAAAATACAATGCCTTGCTGACGGAATCCCGTAGTCGCGGCATTCGCGATATTGTGCGCGATCATTTCCATTTCGCGCATCAGCCCAGACTGACGGGCCAGCGTGACGTATCCTGCGCTTTCCATTTAAACCCCCAACACGGCCGGAATGACGCTCGCCTGAAAGAATTCAACCAGACTGCGCGACATGAAGTTCATTGATGTCCAGAAAACCAGCATCATCGCCAAAAGCTTTGGAACGAAGGTCAGCGTCATTTCCTGGATCGATGTTAGCGCTTGAAAGAGACCAATCACGACGCCTGTTACCAACGCAACAATCAGAATTGGGGCCGAGATTTTGACCGCAATTTGAAGCGCCTCGCGCAGCATGTCATAGATAAATCCGTCGCCCAACATAGCGTCACACGGGCATCCGCAGGATTTCCTGATACGCCTCAACGACGCGATTGCGCACCGTCACAGCTGTCTCGACCGCCAACTGTGATTGCGACAAGGCTTCTACCAATGCGTGCGGGTCGGCATCGCCATACATCGCATTCATCGCAGTGGTTTCAGACGTTTCAAGCGTTTTGGCAAAGTCTTCGGTGATTTTCGCAAAGCTGCTGGCAACTTCTGCGCGGCCATCCGGTTGGGTAACCGGCATCAAAGCGGCGTATTGCTTTGCCGCAAATAGTGATTTCACATCCATCTGTTTTCTCCATTCTAGAGCGATTATTTGCGCAAGAGTTCAATCAAACTTGATGACATCTGCCTGACTTGATCGAACATCTTGAGGTTGGCGTCGTAACTGCGTTGCGCCTCTCGGGCGTCCGCAATTTCCAGAACAAGATCAACATTCGATCCGGTGTAGTTGCCGGATGGGTCTGCCATCGGATGGCTTGGGTCGTAGATCCGCTGACCATCACGGGAATCGAACCGGACCGGGCCGGTTTCGACCAACGGTGCACCATCAATGGAAAGGTTGCTTTCAAACGAGATTGTTTTCCGTTTGAACCCAGGCGTATCGACATTAGCCACGTTTTCGGAAATGATCCGCATGCGTTGGGCTTGCGCTTTCAAACCGCTGGCTGAAACATTCAAGGCATCTGAAAATTCTGACATTCTATCACTCCTACTGCGTACTCAGTGCGCCACGCAGCATGTCTAAAGACGCACGGTACACCGCGAGCGCGCGCTCATGCTGTCGCTTTGCCGCGACCGAATTAATAATCTCGGTTTCCAGAACCACGCTATTGCCGCTTGGTTCACTGTTTGTTCCAACGTCGGCAATGCGCCCCAATTCCGGCTGCCCAAGACGATAGTGCGACGGGTGTGATGTTTTCAGCGGCAATACCGAAGCAGGTCGCATCGATCCGCCGACGATGTCTGAAAAATCCTGCACAATCCGCGCTTGGTAACCTGGTGTGTCGGAATTGGCGACGTTTTCTGAAGTGACGGCCTGCTTTAAGCCCGCATGGCGTGCCATCGTCATTGCTGTTTGAAATATGCTTAGCTTGTCGAACATGAACGGGGCTTCTCCCTCGTGTGCTTCAACAAAGGCTTAACCCTGATTCCTTTAAAAACAGTTTCAATTGAAAAAGGACTTCAGGATGGACCCGACCCTGTCAGACTTCAAAAAGGCCGTGACCGGCATTCCGCGGTGTCGTGAAGTTGGCCGCGTGACATCTGTCGATGGCCATACAATCCGCGTGTCCGGCCTGCACACATCGGTTCGCCTAAACGACCGACTGCGTCTGTTTCGCAGTGACGGTCATGAGCTTACCGGCGAAGTGATCGCGATAAATGACACGTTCATAACCATGTTGCCGGATACACCACCGACCCAAGTCGCAACGTCAGATCGTGTCATTGGTGAAGGGCCCGCGCTCATTGCTCCCTGCAAAGAATGGACTGGGCGTGTGATAAATCCATTTGGGGTTCCTTTGGATCGCCGCCCGATAAAGCAAGGGTCGCAGCAAATGAGTATCACTAACAATCCTCCGCCGGCCATTGATCGCAAAGGATTTGGTCCGCGGTTGAGCACCGGGTTTCATTTGTTCAACACGATACTCCCAATCGTGCGCGGGCAACGCGTTGGGATTTTCGCAGGGTCAGGCACCGGCAAAACGACGTTGTTGGCAGAACTTGCTCAGTCTTTATCAGCCGATGTCGTCGTATTGGCCTTGGTCGGGGAAAGAGGCCGGGAAATTCGAAACTTTCGTGAAAACGCGCTTGGTCCGGAAGCCACGGCGCGCACGGTCATCGTTGCGGCAAGCGCCGATGCGCCAGCAACGCATCGATTTCGATGCCCCATAACCGCGATGCGGATTGCCGAGTATTTTCGGGATTTGGGGAACCATGTTTTGCTGGTCGCGGATTCGCTGACAAGGTTCGCCGAAGCGCATCGAGAAATCACCATTTCAGCCGGTGAATTCCCAGGACTCAAAGGGTTTGCTGCATCCACCCCGCAGCAGCTAACAATGCTCGCCGAAAGGGCCGGCCCCGGAACGGCCAATCAGGGGGACATCACCGCCGTTTTCAGCGTTTTGGTGGCGGCTTCTGATATGGATGAACCCATTTCGGACATGCTACGCGGCGTACTGGATGGGCATATCTTACTGGAGCGAAACCTCGCAGAACGGGGCGTATTTCCAGCAGTAGATATTCTTCGATCTGTGTCGCGCGCCCTGCCAGACGCAGCAACACCAGCTGAGAACTCGTTGATCGCCGCTTGTCGGAATATGTTGTCTCAATATGAAGAGTCCAAAGCTTTAATCGACTCCGGCCTCTACACGGCAGGTTCCAACGATCAAATCGACAAGGCGATCAGCTTCAACCAACGCGGTGCGAAGTTTTTAACTCAGCGATACCCGCTTGGCGTTAACGCAAGTTTCGAAGCTTTGGCAAAGGTGCTTACACAAGCTGGCGCGTCGCAGCAGCTTTCTAACACAAATCAAACCGCTTCACCCAGGTAGACTACGCAATAAGCTTAAAGCTGTCTGGGACGCACTCAAAGCGCTCGTTTGGTTGATCTGTTCTTGCAACAAATAGCTTTCGATGATCCGGTCCGAAAGTTCAGGTCCACTCAGATCGCGAATGCTACTCGTACCGAACCGACTTTCTGCGCGTTCTGACATGCGTGTCACCTGATCATCAATGTCGAGATTAAAGAATTGATCCGGGAGACCTAAAGCCTTCGCAATAACCTCTCTCGTGGGTGGAGTACCCAAGACTTGATACCACGCTGCCGCATCCGAACTAGACGACGCGGAAATCTCTGATATCGTGCGTGAAAAATTCAAGGAAAGCCTAAGAGAATTATCGGTCTCCCCAACACTTTTTTCGAACTGTTCTCGAACAAATCTATCAACAACACCTTGTGTCGAATCCGCGGACAATCCTGAAAATATCGAGTTGGAAAAGTCAAAATTCGTTGCGAGCAAACGATACCGTCTGTCAGAGAGTTTGTTTGCTAAGGCGTCCGAACTTGCAACGCCTTCATCCATAATTCTTTTGATGAAATACTTGCTTGCCGAGTCTTCGGATAAACCAAATGCACCCAAACTTACTTGCATCAGTCGGAAATCTTCAATGATATCCAACGAGGACGTGATGCTTCCGGCATTTTCCAAGAAATAGGTCGTTGCGCGCTCTATTTGCGCGCTTTGCGCCATTAATTGTTGTTGAGTCACGGCAGATTTCTTCAGGTTGGCCCAAGCCGTTAGCCCTGACCCAATGACGACGGCTGAAAAGCTCACCTCTGGCCCATAGAGAGCAACTTCTCTTCCACGGGAAGGATCTTTCGTAAGGCGCGCAAGCAACCGTACGCGTTTTCTCTTTCCAATTCCTGTGTAGCCACGTTTAGTTCTTGTTTAACTTCTGGTCGCTGAAAAACGGTATCGAGGATTTCAATCTGCTTAGCTAGTTTGGGTGAAGCTTCTGAAAAACCAATGTCGCCACTCAATATGAGCTGAGCCAAGCAGCAGGCTCGTTTTACTGGTGAGTTTGCCTCGTCCGGGTGAATTGCATCTTTCAACCTCAGAATATTTGCTTTTGAACTCAATACCGTGAACCGCGAGCGTCGATCACCATTTTCAATAACAGCGCCGTTAATAAGAATTCGCTCCTTCGGCCCGAGTTTAATGACCAATCCACTCATGTGTTTGCCTCTGAGCGCGACAAACCGTTCAGAATGGCTCGGTTTACATCAACAAGTGGCTTAATACTTGCACCATCGCTTAAGACCTTGCTCGAATGATGCCGGACAAATTCGGATAAATACAGCAATTGGCCTTTCAACTGATTGGGCAATCTGTTTTCCTTTGCCAAAAGGTCAGTCGTCAAGATACCCCAAAGCTGTCTATTCTTGTACACGGCATTCACAAAACGACCGTAGTCCTTTGATTTTCCTCGGTCAGAGGACATCAGATTTGCAGTAACACGCAAAACTGCTTCGTGTTCGCGATCCCGATTGGATTTTACTTGAGTGGCCGCACCACTCTGAAACCCAGAAGGTTTGTATGCATTCAAAACGAATATCCTAGTGCTCGGAAGTTGTGGGGCCACTCAAATCGGTGGCCCCGACCGGATTAACGGAAGAGGGACAACAGCGATTGTGGCGCCTGATTTGCGATCGACAGCGCTTGGATACCAAGCTGCTGTTGAACCTGTAGCGCCTGCAAACGTGCCGAGGCCTCTTCCATGTCAGCGTCTACGAGCGTTCCGATGCCCGATTTGAGGGAGTCGGTCAGGCTGGAAATGAACGTTGACTGTGTTTCGATACGACCTTGGGCGGAACCAAAGGAAGCTGCTGAGTCGATCGCGTTTTGGATCATGAATTCAATCGCAACAAGCGCTGCATCTGCACCACTATCGGATGTGACGTCGATGTCGTTGAGTTTCTCCAAGCCACCGCCGATTGTAACGCTCGTTGGTGTTGTCAACGTATCGATCCGACCCGCCAATGTATCAGTGGCGTCAGTAACGGTGGAAGAGATTGTCAGGTTGCTGCCCGAGGCTGTGACGTTGAAAACATCCGTGTCCAATCCCTCTTCTGCCGCGTAAATTGCATAGGCTTGTGCCAAACCTTTTGCGACATCTCCGGCGGTGTCACCATCACGCGCAATGTACATGATCTTTTGCGCATCTGCAGCTGTTGTGCCGGTGGTGTAATCCGCGGCCGTAAAGGTACTACCATCAGCATCTGTTGCTGCAATGCCGAGACTGAAGATCTGACCAGCGCCGGTCGGCGCTGTAACCGAAAGAGTGGCCGATTGGGTCGCGTTCAATGTCGCGGCCGCAGTTAAGTTCGCGACTGTACCACCGACAACAGAACTAGCATCGGTTCCAAGGTCTTTTTTTCCAACTGAAATATCACTGGCGACTACGCCTGACGAAGATCTGTCAAGTGACGCCAAGACATTAACACTTCCAGAGCCTGCATCAGTTTCACGATTAGACAATAGGTTCAGCCCGTTGAATTGGGCCGCTCCAACCACGGCATTAATCTGGTCTCGAAGCGCAACAATGTCGGTCTGAATCTTCGCGCGGTCTACGTTCTGTTCTTGCGATGCAACAATTTTACCTTTCATATCGGTCAGAAGGTCTGTCACCGTTTCCGCACCATTGCGCGCAACGGCGACAGTCGATTCGCCAAGGTTCAGGCTGTCGGAAATGCCTTGAAAACCCTTCACATCAGATTCCATGACCTTGGAAATCGCCCAGACCGCAGCATTGTCACTAGCTGTTGCAACCGATTTGCCGGTTGAAATCTGATTTTGCGTATCCGTAAGCCGGGAGTTAATATTTTGCAGTGTCTGCAGCGCAACCATCGCGCCATTGTTTGTCAGAATGCTGGACATTTTTTTCCTTTCAACTGTGCTTTGCACCGATTGCGCCAATCACTCAGCGTGACTGACGGCCCATGGTCATTCTGACTCTTGCCGAGATCACATCCCGCGCCACCTCGAAAGTGCCCGCTCAAGTTGACGTGAATTTCTGAATTTTTCGTATACGCAAGTATTAGGATAGTTCGAATTTCTCGTATTTACGCTCTGACGGTAACCCTTCTAAAACTTTGCGGTGATATTCGAGCTAGAGCGAGGTGGCACCAAATGATCCCAGTAGTCACAGTATTGACAAATACAAATCCTCAAGCTGAACACACCATGTCAGCTCATGCAAAGTCGAAAAGCAACACAATGGGTAAAAGTGCTTTCGCAGACTTTTTTTTGGATGCTCCTATTTCATTGGGTGATGATCAAGCGCCCCGTAGTACACAAAATGATTTACTGGATACGCTATATCTCTCGTCACTCCAGGGTGGACAGAACGGAGGCGCACTTAGCGATACCGTTATAGAAAGCGCAAATTCCAAGGTAATTAGAGACACTAATCCA
>CAZCOX010000129.1:4030-9561 GCA_964500115.1 uncultured Rhodobacterales bacterium | reverse complement strand
CCTCAGCCTTCCGCAGTATCACGTTGGTCGACCCGGACATCATCAACGCTTTGCCCGAATTGCAGCCATGCCCGCAGTTCTATGGTCACATAAAGCTGATCGAAGAGGCTTTGGAGGCTGAGGCAATGGGCGAACCGATCGCGGCGGCAGCAAAGGTCATCAACTGGTGGATGGGTCGCGAGGCTTGGGCACAAACATCGGCGACGCCACGCTCCAAGTTGATTGCTGCGATGCCAGGCCTCGCTGCGGAATGGCGTTTGCAGTCTCGCAAACCGCTGACGTTGCTCGACCTGACCACTGTGTCTTGTCCCGTTCAAATCGTGACAGGTCGGCACGCTCCCGCAGAGATCCGCAGCCTGATGCGGACGCTTCGGATGGCTTTGCCTGACTTTACAACATGTCTGGTAAAATCCGCCATTGGCGCATCGCATTTGACCGATCCACACATTGTCGCGCCCACCACAACCGATTTTATTGTTTCCAGCGACAATGGCTGGCACAATGAATTTGGTTTGCAAGCGGCGGCGTAAATCGGCTGCTGCACGTCCGACGGGGGACACACTTATGTCTAGCAAAACGCCTTATGAAAAATACGGCGGCTTTTCGACCGTGAGCCGTATCGTGATGCGGCTTTATGACAAGCTGTTGGATGACGACGATGTCGGCCCGTTTTTTGATGACGTGGACATGCCAAACCTGATTGATCATCAGACAAAATTTGTGTCGTCACTGATGGGCGGGCCGGCCTCTTTTTCGGACACCCACATCAAAAACGCACATCGCGGCATGGTTATCCAAGACGCGCATTTCGATCGCCTGAAAGACCTGATCCAGGAAACACTGGACGAGTTTTCTGTCGAACAAGTGGATACCGACGCCGTGCTGAATGCGTTCGAGGCGCGCCGCGCCCTTCTGGTTGTTGACTGATGTCAATCGAAGCCATCAACGAACAACTGCTGCGCGCCATTGGCGTGGGCGTTGCACTTGTCGACATTCGCAGCGGTGCAATCCGCTATGCCAACGAAACCTTTGGCACGTGGTTTGGCCCGCTAGATGCCAAAGCAAAGCTTGCTGACCTGATCGCGGGAACGGAAATCTTCGAAGCGCTTAGCGGCCTTGAAGATGCCGACAGCTTTACCACCGAGGTCAGTTTCAAACGCCGCCGCCGCACTATGACTGTCGCTATCGAAGGCAACAGGGCGCTGGAGCAGGAAGAAGACATTGCCGTGCTGGTGTGCCAGAACATCAGCCGCATCAAGGAACTGGAGTCGATGATCGATTCCTACGCCATGATGGTCGAGCGCAACACGCATGAAATCCGCCGCGAAAAGGAACATGTTGAAAAGCTTTTGCTCAACATGATGCCGCGCAGCGCCTATGAAGAGTACAAGTCGTTCGGTGTGGTCGCCCCAAGACTGTTTTCTGACGTGACCGTTCTCACCTTAAGCTTTTCGAACTTCGAACAGATCGTCTCCGATCAGGACGCGGCTGTGATCGTCAGTGAGTTAAACGATATCTACACCGCCTTCGACCGGATCGGCGAACAGTTCGGCTGCGAACGGGTCAGAACTACTGGCGACAGCTATTTTGCAGTGTCCGGCGTTCCGGACCCGGTGCAGGACCACGCAAACGCCGTTGCCAACGCCGCACTCCGCTTTTTGCGGTATCTTGAGCAGCGAAACACGTCTCACCCGATCACGTGGGTTGCGCGCATTGGCATCGCCAGCGGGTCGGTCATCGGCTCTGTGGTTGGGGTGCAAAAGTATATCTACGACGTTTTTGGCCCTGCTGTTACATCCGCGGATCACGTGCAATCCACCGCACCCGACATGCAAGCCGCCATTCATCCCACAACGGTCGGCCAGCTTGATGAACGGTTCAGCGTTCAAGACGGCGCTGAACACGGCAGTTTTGGCACCTTGCGTGACGAAACCGTTTCCGCGCCCGGCGCCGTTTGAGGCCAATTGGGGTAGCCCATGACGCCGAAAGAGCTTCTTACCTTTTGCCAGGAACCGCTGGCGCTTTTCGGCGCTGATGCTGAAATCGTCGAGGTGAATGACGCGTTTCGGCAGCTCTTCCCCGGCATGGATACAATCCTGAAACCCGGAACGCCCTGGCCGCTGCTTCTGTCCGAAGCGGTCAGGCGTGGAATGCTATCGATTAGCGGTGCACATCAGCTTGAAATGTTGGAAGAAGGTCTTGGAGATGCTGCAGGCCCTATACGGGAAATAGATCTTGTTACCGACGGAACCGTTCTAGAAGTCGCGTTGAAATCGACGTCTGACGGCGGTTTCATCATGCGTGCCGTCCGTGACGACGATGGGAAATCCGACCAAGACCGAGACCTCGAATACTTGATGACAAAGGTATTGGAGGCTTGCCCAACCTGTCTGACTATGGCGCGGATTGGGGACGGGCAGATACTGTACCGCTCTCCCGAAGCAACTGCTTTGCTGGGCAAGGGGTTCAACAGCCGTGAACACTTTGCAATCCGTGACGAACGCGCTGACTTCATAACACTGCTGTTGCCCAACGCGCGCGTAGACGACATGCGGATCACGGCAAAGCGCGGTGATGGCACGACCTTTCCCGCAGAAATCTCGGCAAGGTTGATCGACTATCGCGGTGACGACGTAATTGTCTCCAGCATTCATGACTTGACCGAAGAACTGGAGATGCGTGACGAATTGGAACGGCAGCGCCAGCAAGTTTTTCGATCCGAAAAGATGTCCGCGTTGGGTGAGGTGCTGGCCGGTGTCGCGCACGAGTTGAACAACCCTCTGTCCATCATCGTCGGAAACGCGCAACTGATGGCCGAAGATGGCATTGAAGGACCAGCCAAAACACGCGTTGATCGCGTGACCGATGCTGCAGAACGCTGCGTGTCAATCGTTCGCGCCTTCTTGTCCATGGCACGTGACCGCCCATTGCACCTTGAGAACGTGCCACCAATTGAATTGCTCGAAACAGCGCGCGACGCGTTTGAGGCCAGCAATGCCACCGACATCGATGTGTCGATCAAAGTGGACCCCGGCCTGCCCGATCTAATTGTCGACGAAGTGCAGATCGTTCAGGTGCTCACCAACCTGCTGATCAATGCGCAACAAGCACTTGAAGGCTTGACGGACACACAGATTGAGATGTCCGCAATGGCGGGTTCGAAAAATCGCCTTCGCATTCACGTAACTGATAACGGAACGGGCATTCCACCGGATATTGCCCAGCGCATCTTTGACCCGCTTTTCACAACGAAAGCCGCCGGAAAAGGAACGGGGATCGGCCTTGCACTGTGCCACCGTATCGTCGCCGCACACGGTGGTGAGATCGAGCTGGATCAAGGCTATACCGACGGCGCGCGCTTTAGGATCGACCTACCGGAGGCGCGGTCGTAGGAATTGGTTCAATTGAAAATGATACCGATGCAATGACGAACAAACCGAAACTTGCGGCCATCGCGGTGGTGCTTCGTGACAATCACGCCCTGCTTGCAAAGCGGCGCAATGAACCGAATGCGGGCTTGTGGGGCTTTCCCGGCGGTCACGTTGAGCTTGGCGAAACTGGGAAACAGGCCGCAGTGCGGGAGCTTTTCGAAGAAACCGGCGTGACGGCGCAACCGGTCGACTATTTGACGAATGTCGATGTGATCCACACCGACGCAGACGGGAACATCCGTTTTCATTTCCTGCTTGCTGCCGTGATCTGTGACTACATCTCAGGTGAGCCAGTGGCCAATGACGATGTGAGTGATGCGCGATGGGTCCCGATTGAGGATATCTTGAACAAGCGCATCACATGCAGCCAAAATGTCGAAGCCGTTACTTTGCGCGCCGTGGATTGGCTGGCCAAATCCACTCAGGCCCGAGATTTGCGGTAGCTTGCCGGTGTGGTTCCAACCCATCGTTTGAACGCGCGCGTGAAAGAGCTTTGTTCGGAAAACCCGGTCAGGAACGCCACCTCCGCCAAGGAGTATTGCGCGTCACGTAGCAACCCTTCGGCCAACTCGCGTCTGGTCTGTTCGGTCAACGATTGAAAACTGAACCCGTGCTCAGACAGCCGTCGATGGAAAGACCGGGCGCTGAGCCCAAGCCCCTTCGCAATATCTGCCATCTTTGGCGTCCCTTCGCTCAAGGCTTGCGCAATGGCGTCTTTCGCTTCCCCAACCACCCGTGGCGGCGTCTCGACCTTGGCGAGTTGATCGTCGAGGTCAGACATCAGATAGCGCGAGATACCTTCGTCCCCTAGGATATTTGGGCGTTCCATCGCCTCATGCGAAACGAGCAAGGCGTCCAAGTCAGCACCAAAAATCACCGGGCACCCGAACCACGCCTCATGGAATGCTTTGGATTTTGGTTCGTCGTGTTTGATCAAAACCTCGATGGGGCTGAACGGCACCGGGCAGACCTGACGCGCCAATGACACCGAACTGGCGAGCGTTGCTTCGTTAGACAGCCGCAATCCCAATCTTCGGTCTCCCTCCCGATGCATGATATAGAGCACCCCATCTGCATGTTCGCGCAACTCGTAAGCCACCACACCTGTCCAGATCCTGGCGTAGCGTTCGATGCGAGAACACGATGCACGCAGCGTCGGGGCGGCTTTCCAGGCAAGGCCGAGCGCACCGTACTCGTCGCACCGCATAGACGCACCGACATGCAACGGTAGTTCGGTCACATCCGTCTCTTTCGCCATCGCTTCCAGCATTTCGTAGTAGGCGACGGCGGGGATCATTTGCTTTGGATCCCACGGCGCATCGTGGTCGATTCCAGCCTTGGCGAGTGTGCTGGCCGGATCGATGGCAGCACCTGCCGCAGCGACCATTTTGCGAGCAAAGAGCGATGTCACATAGGCCATGGCGCGAACCTGCAAAGCGATAGGTTGAACCGACCATAACCGCTGCATTTCGGCCTGTCACAACTCAGGTTTGGCACGCTCGGTCAAAACGCTGGCAGCGGCGGTCAATATTCTTGGCGACCCAGCCGGGTAACCCTTGATCATCACAACACATCAAGGAGCAAACCCATGCAATCCCAACCCATCCTCGTCGTCGGTGCCACAGGCAAAACCGGTTCCCGCGTTGTCACCAAGCTCGAAGAAGCGGGCATGCCCGTGCGTCGCGGGTCTCGCAATTCGGACATCCTGTTTGATTGGGAAATCCCCGAGACATGGGCACCTGCCTTACGCGGCGTGTCTAAAGCTTATGTCACGTATTTCCCCGATCTCGCCTTCCCCGGCGCGGTTGAACAACTTGAGGCATTTACAAAAATCGCAGCGGCCAGCGGCTTGGAACACATCGTGCTGTTGTCAGGACGAGGTGAGCATCATGCGCGTCTTGGCGAAGACGTCGTACGAAATTCTGGCATTCCTTTCACCATAGTACGCTCTGCCTGGTTCGCGCAAAACTTCAGCGAAGGGTACCTGCGCGATCCGATCTTGGCTGGCATTCTTCCGATGCCGGGTGGCAGCATTGCCGAACCGATCATCGATATTGACGACATCGCAGATGTGGTTTTCACGGCGCTAACCCAAGACGG
>CAZCOX010000129.1:0-3930 GCA_964500115.1 uncultured Rhodobacterales bacterium | reverse complement strand
TCCACTATTCTGGAAAAGCTCGCACTCGGCCTTTCCGGCCTGACCGCTATCGGCATCGGCACATTCATCTTGGCCGCACCACATGCTTTTTATGCCAGCTACGGCATCACGCTTGGCCAAGACGCTAGCTTGCTAAGCGAATTGCGCGCACCTGCGGCCGGCTTGGCCGCATTTGGTTTAATCATGCTGATCGGCATCTGGCAAAAAACCATGACCCGCGTTTCCAAGATCGTCGCCTTAGCCGTCTTTCTTGCTTTCCCGGCCGGGCGGTTCATTGGTCTGATGATTGATGGCCAACCGTCAAGCGGAATTCTAGGCGCCTTCATCTTTGAACTGGCCGTGGCAATCCTTTGCCTTTTCGCTTTTCGGGATCGCGCCGAACCGGACACCGTGGAACCCAAGCCACAAATCCAAAACTGAAATAAACGTGACAGCGCGCCTTCGGTGCGTGCTGTGCCCCTCTTGTCAGGAGAAATTACATGTCGTCACTCATCTATGCCGCACTGCAACTTTCCATCCTCGCTTACGCCATAGTCGGCGGTGTCTTCCTCGCCTTTTCAGACTTCATTATGAGGTCACTCGCACACACCAGCGGAACGGGCGGGGTTGAGGCCATGCAAGTTATCAACCGCGAGGTTTTTCGCTGGGTCTTCATGGCGCTATTTCTTGGATTGGCTCCGATCTCTCTTCTGATCGCATCATACGGCGGCCTGTTCGTAGACGGACCACCCGGCGTGCTGATCATGGTTGCGGGGCTTACGTACCTCGTCGGCTGTTTTGGGGTCACCGTATTTTTCAACGTCCCAATGAACGAGAAACTGGCGGGTATGGCGCTGTCAACCGAAGCAACCCAAACCTATTGGGCGGGCACTTATCTGCCAGGCTGGACCAAGTGGAATACCGTTCGGACGGCGGCCTGCATATCTGCCTCTGCGCTTATGTTGGTTGGCTTGATCTTGCTGACGCAAAACGGCACGCGACCGGCATAATACAATCAACAGCAGTCAGGATTTGCGCACGGTCGCAATTCTTGGCTGTCTCGTGCGCTATCGATTGCCCGACGCAACCTTCCACAAAACAAGAACCGCTCAATCTAACATACTACCATTCACGTTTTGATTTACATCACCTAAAGAATTTGGCGTAATGGCGCGCATAACGACGAATGAGCCATCGCTATTCCCATGACAACTTCCGAGAACAACACGGCCAACCTGAACTGCGCAAACTGATGAAGGTACTCATCGCGGGAACGGGGTTCGCTGGCAAAGGCCACACTCAGGCCTTTCGAAATGCCGGATGTGAGGTTGTGGGCATGGTCGGGCGGACAGACCATGTCGTTCAAGATGTGACCGCGGCTCTCTCCATTCCCTACGCCGGTACCAATTGGGAACGCGCGCTCAACGACACATCACCTGATATCGTCTCAATCGCGACACCGGGTGGGGCACATTACGAGCCGATCAAGCGTGCGATTACACACCACTGTCACGTCTTCTGCGACAAGCCGATGACGACAACCGGCAACACAGCAAGCGATTTGTACGACCGGGCAAATGCTGCTGGGGTCAAAACCGCCTACGCTGCCAGCTTTCAGTTCACCCCCAACGTTCAGCACGCCAAGCGACTGATCGCGGATGGCGCGATTGGCGAGCCGACCGAGATCGAGAGCATTTCGCATTTCAACCTTGAACGCGGCATCCCGTTCGGCTGGTCACACAGGGCCGAAGACGGCGGCGGACGGCTCAATAACAACTTCACCCATTCACTGGCAATCGCGCAGGCACTGACCGGCGGTGATATCACCCACATCGCAGGCGACATACGCGATGACCTTAAGCACGCGCCAAAGGTGGACGGGGTGCACGATTTCACCAAACGCCGAGAGTTCATCCCGAAAGACTTGAGTGACCCAACCCTTGAGTGGGGCGAAAGCAACGTGGAATGGTCGTATGCGGTCATGGCCAGGCTCACATCAAAGCTGGCATCGCAATCGATTTCCGTTCTCTTCAAACATAGCGGTCTGGTGCCGCGCTTTCACGACGATCACATCGTAATTTACGGTACGAAGGGAGCGATCTACCTACAGGGCCACTATGGTTCCGGGCTATTGTCTTTGCATGACGGCACCGCCTGGACCGCCCTGCCGCTTCCCTCGGATTTGCAAGGCAGCACAGTTGGGATTGGCGAAACCGAGTATTGCTGGAACGTGCTTACTGATTTTTTTGTGCGCGACATCAAAGGCGAAACTGTGCCCGACTACCCCACCTTCCGCGAAGGTGCCTTGTACCAAAACATCATAGACATGATCCGCGCGGGCGGAAACTGGTCCGATGTACCAGACATCTAAGTCACCCATCACGGCGAGGTCTACACGCTACGCGGACGCCCGACAGATCATCTGTTTGGAAAACATCTACGCGACCAGACAATGTACCAAGGACAAGTTATGAAAATCACTGATGCAAAGGTCTTTGTTGGCGGGCCGGGCAAGAATTACGTCACACTCAAAATCATGACCGACCAAGGCATCTACGGCCTTGGCGACGCGACGCTGAACAACCGCGAAACGTTGCCGGCAGCCTATTTGCAGGACTATCTGATCCCCAACCTTATCGGGATGGACCCACTCCGTAGCGAGGATATCTGGCAGTTCTTCTATCGCGGTGCTTATTTCCGGCGAGGCCCCATAGCCATGGCGGCCTTTGGTGCGATCGACATGGCGTTGTGGGACATCAAGGGCAAACTGGCAAACATGCCGATTTATCAGCTCTTCGGCGGGAAAAGCCGGGATGGCGCGCTGGTCTACGCGCATGCAACAGGCGCTGACCTGCCTGAGCTGATGGACAGCATCGCGCGGTATGTCGAACAGGGCTACAAGGCGGTGCGTGTGCAATGCGGTATCCCCGGCATGCCCACGGCCAGCTATGCCGTGCCCGACAAACCTGGCACCCAAGGGGACTACATCACTGATTTCAGCGGCATCAAACCTAAAGCAGAAATCTGGGACAGCGACCGATATATACGGTTTATGCCGGGCGCCCTCGAGCAAATCCGCGACCGGTTTGGCACCGACCTCAAACTTCTCCACGATGTTCACCATCGCCTTACGCCGCGCGAGGCCGCCGCCTTTGCCAAAGCCGCCGAACCGGTTGGCCTTTACTGGCTGGAAGACCCGACACCCGCCGAAGATCAAAACGCGTTGCGGCTGATCCGCCAACATTCAACGACCCCTATTGCCATCGGCGAAGTCTTCAATTCGATCTGGGATTGCAACACGCTGATCGAACAGGAACTGATCGATTTTATTCGCGTGTCCGTCACCTATGCCGGCGGGATCACACACACGAAACGTATTGTCGACCTTGCCGGTCTGCACCATATCCGCACCGGATTTCACGGCGCGCCAAGCCATTCGCCGATTTCGATGGCTGCACAACACCATCTGAATGCGTGGGCCCCGAACTTCGGCATCCAAGAATACCTCGTATTGGGAACACCTGAATGCGAAGCGATGTTCCCGTCAGATCACATTTTGAAAGACGGGCTGTTCTACGTCAGTGACGCCCCGGGATTGGGTGTGGATTTCGACGAAAGCGAAGCCACGAAATACGAATACACACCCGGCAGTCATCCGATCGTTCGGTTCGAAGACGGAACGATGTGGAATTACTGACATCTGTGACGCTGCCATTTTGAGGGCGAGATAATCGTTACTCTTTAGAACCGTCAGAATAGCGATCACTCCCACTACACTGAAACTCTATGTGTGCCACCTTCGAGCGTTCGCTTCGCACTGCTCTCCCAATCATATGAAGTCCACTAGACGTGCAGCATTGTGATGCCGCTTCGTTGGCGTTCCAATCGCTGCAGATGCTCAACTTGTAATGGCGTCCCACGGCAAGGGAACAACGATCGCCAAGAACGCGA
>CAZCOX010000128.1:7626-9570 GCA_964500115.1 uncultured Rhodobacterales bacterium | reverse complement strand
ATCCGTTTGGCGACTGGAAGAACCAGGTCCACACCGACAAGGACCGGTATAACGATCTGCAAAACGCCCTGGGCGGTGTGGTGCGGCGCATGCTGATCTGCGGCATGCACGTGCATGTTGGGCTGAATGACGATGCCCTGCGCGCCGACCTGATGGGGCAGATGGCCTATTTCCTGCCGCATCTGCTGGCGCTTTCGACCTCCTCCCCCTTCTGGCAGGGCGAAGATACCGGGCTTGCCTCTTATCGCATCTCGGTCTTCGACAACCTGCCCCGCACCGGTCTGCCCCCCAGCTTTGACAGCTGGTCCGAGTACGAACGGTCGGTGAATGTGCTGGTTAATCTTGGCGTGATCGAGGACAGCTCCAAAATCTGGTGGGATCTGCGCCCCTCTGCCGCGTTTCCGACGTTAGAAACCCGCATCATGGATGTGCAGCCGCGGCTGGAGGACACGCTGACGCTGGCCGCGCTGAACCAGTGCATCATGCGGATGCTCTGGCGGTTGCGGGTCAAAAACCAGCGCTGGCGGCGATACGACCCGTTCCTGATCGCCGAGAACCGCTGGCGCGCGCAACGCTACGGCGTCAGCGACGGGCTGATTGATTTCGGGCGCGGAGAGATCGTGCCGATGGACGAACTGATGGCCGAATTGGTGGCGTTGGTGGAAGAAGACGCTGGCGTATTGCGCTGCGTGCAAGAGCTGGAGCGCTGTAAAAGCGTTGTCGCCGACGGCAACGCCACCACCCGCCAACGCGCGGTTGTGGCAGAGGCCAAGGCGCACGGCAAAGACCAGCCCGATCAGATGCGTGCCGCAGTGGCGCATTTGGTGGAGTCGTTCCACGACGGTTTGTAACGCGCCACGCGCCTTGCAAAACTCCTGAAACAGTTGCTTATTAAACAAGCGTTCAATTCATGTGACTGAGGGAGGACGGGGCCCATGGATTTTGCCTTGAGCGAGGAGCAAACCGCGATTTTCGACATGGCATATGCCTTTGGTCAGGACAACATCGCGCCCCATGCCCGCACGTGGGAGGCAGAAGGCACCATCCCCAAAACGCTCTGGCCCGAGGTTGGCGCGCTGGGGTTTGCCGGGCTGTATGTGTCCGAGGAGAGCGGCGGCACCGGTCTTACACGGCTCGACGCGACGCTGGTGTTTGAGGCCCTGTCGATGGCCTGCCCCTCGGTTGCCGCGTTCCTGTCGATCCACAACATGTGCGCCAAGATGATCGATCTCTATGGCTCGGACGAGATGAAAGCGCGTGTTCTGCCCAGGGCGCTGAGTATGGAGACCGTGCTTAGCTATTGCCTGACCGAGCCGGGCAGCGGCTCGGATGCGGCAGCCTTGAAAACCCGCGCGGATCGCACCAACGAAGGCTACACGCTCAACGGCACCAAGGCGTTCATCTCGGGTGGTGGCTATTCCGATGCCTACATCGCCATGGTCCGCACCGGCGAAGACGGGCCAAAAGGCGTGTCCGCCATGCTGATCGAAGACGGCAGCCCCGGCCTCAGCTTTGGCGGACTGGAGGACAAGATGGGCTGGCGGTCACATCCGACACGACAGGTCCAGTTCGACAATTGTGCCGTGCCTTCCGACAATCTTCTTGGCGAAGAAGGCCGCGGGTTCAGCTACGCCATGGCAGGCCTCGACGGCGGGCGGCTGAATATCGCGGCCTGCTCGCTCGGGGCCGCACAAGCCGGGCTTGATGCAACGCTGGCCTACATGTCTGAGCGCAAAGCGTTCGGCAAATCCATCGACCAATTCCAGGCCCTGCAATTTCGCCTTGCGGATATGGAGATCGAACTGCAGGCCGCCCGCACCTTCCTGCGCCACGCCGCATGGAAGCTCGACACAGGCGCGCCGGATGCCACCAAATACTGCGCCATGGCCAAGAAATTTGTGACAGAGGCCGGCTCTAAAACCGTGGACCAGTGCCTGCAACTGC
>CAZCOX010000128.1:0-7599 GCA_964500115.1 uncultured Rhodobacterales bacterium | reverse complement strand
CGGCTATCTGGGCGATTATGGCATCGAAAAACTGGTCCGCGACCTGCGTGTTCACCAAATCCTCGAAGGCACCAATGAAATCATGCGCCTGATCGTGGCCCGCCAGATGCTTGCGCACTAGTCCTTCCTCTTGCCAAAAATACCGCGGGGGTGAGGCCGCAGGCCGAGGGGGCAGCGCCCCCTGCCCGATCACAAGAAAGCCCAAGCTATGACCGACATCCTGATCCGCAAAACGGGCCGCGCTGGCCATATCACCCTGAACCGGCCCACAGCGCTGAACGCGCTGACCTATCAGATGTGCCTCGCGATCGAGGCTGCGCTCTGGGACTGGCGAAATGACCCTGACGTGGCATTGATCCTGTTCGATGCCGAGGGGGAAAAAGCATTCTGCGCGGGTGGCGACATTGCCGAGATGTACGCAACCGGCATTGCAGGCGATTTCGCCTACGGTCAGAAGTTCTGGCGCGATGAATACCGGCTGAATGCGCTGATTGCCGAATACGACAAACCCGTGGTCAGCTTTCTGCAAGGCTTCACCATGGGTGGCGGTGTTGGCGTCGGCTGTCACGGATCACACCGCGTCGTCGGCGACACCAGCCAGATCGCCATGCCAGAATGCGGCATCGGTTTGGTCCCGGATGTTGGCGGGTCGTACCTTTTGGCCAAGGCGCCGGGGCGGCTTGGTGAATACCTTGGCCTGACAACCGACCGGATGGATGCGGTTGATGCCATACACGTCGGTTTTGCCGATCACTACATCCCCGAAGACCGCTGGCCAGACATCATTGCGCAAATCACGGAAACCGGTGATGTCGCCGCGCTGATAGACGCAGCGCAGACGCCACCAACCGGGCGTCTCACGCAGGCTCAGCCCGATATCGACCGGCTCTTTGGTGGCGTCACCCTGCGCGACATCGTCAATAGCCTCAGGGCAGACGACAGCGCGTTTGCCAAAAAAGCCCTGACAAAGCTGTCACGCAACGCGCCGTTGTCCATGGCCTGTTGCCTCGAAATCCTCAACCGCCAGCGCGCGGGCACCCCGAACATGCGCAAAGCCCTGGACCTGGAATATCGCTTCACCTCCAGATCGATGGAGAAAGGCGATTTCATCGAAGGCATCCGCGCCGCGATTATCGACAAAGACAAATCCCCTAAATGGCGGCATGATCTGGAAACGGTGCCAACCGCCGACATGGCGGCGATGTTGCGGCCCGTCACAGGGGAAAAGCTGAGCTTTGAACAACAGGAGCAGGGAATGAAAATTGGGTTCATCGGATTGGGCAATATGGGCGCGCCTATGGCCAAAAACCTTGCGGCTGCGGGGCATGTTGTGACCGGCTTCGACACTGTGGATGTCACGGTTGACGGCGTGACCCTCGCAAAATCAGCCGCCGAAGCCGCGACCGGCGCTGATGTGGTGATCACCATGCTGCCAAACGGAGATATCCTGCGTTCCGTGGCCGGTGACATTATCCCGGCAATGACGTCCGGCGCGGTGCTGCTCGATTGCTCAACCGTCGATGTAGACAGCGCCCGTGCCGTTGCAGCCGATGCCGAAGCTGCGAGTCTGCATCCACTGGATGCGCCTGTCTCCGGGGGCATTGGCGGTGCTGCGGCGGGCACCCTGACCTTTATGGTTGGCGGCTCTGACACGGCTTACCAAACCGCCCTGCCCCTGTTTGACATCATGGGCCAGAAAGCTGTGCATTGTGGCGCGTCCGGAAACGGTCAGGCGGCGAAGATCTGCAACAACATGATCCTTGGTGTGACGATGATCGCCACCTGCGAAGCCTTTGCGTTGGCAGACAAGTTGGGCCTCGACCGTCAGGCGATGTTCGATGTGGTGAGCACATCCTCGGGCTATAGCTGGACGATGAACGCCTACTGCCCGGCACCGGGTGTTGGTCCGCAAAGCCCGGCAGACAACAACTATACGCCCGGTTTTGCCGCCGAACTGATGCTCAAGGACTTGCGGTTGAGCCAGCAAGCGGCAGAGGCGTCCGACGCCGACACACCACTGGGACAGGCCGCAACCGACCTCTATGCGCAGTTTGTCGAAAACGAAGATGGTCTCGGCCGGGATTTTTCCGCCATGTTGCCACGGTTCGAGGCGCGCGGGCGCTCTGGTTAGCCGCGCATTCCGTACACCATCACCGACGGTGTCGCGACCTGATAACCGTCCGCAACTTTGACGCCCTGCGATACGACGCGTTTGGCCAAATCAGCACGCACGGCATCCCGCCGGTCTTGGGGTTGACGGCTCAGCAAAGAGGCCGCACGAACCGCCCCGGCATCAAAGACATCAAACAAGTGTTCGGCTTCAGAAACCGTGATCTTGCTGTCCAGATCGGACATATCCACGGCGTCGAAACCTGCCTCCGCCATCATCGGTCGCGCGACATCCGGATCAGTAAACATGTGCGCATCCGGTCCAGCAGGTAGCAAAATTGTGGGATCCGCCAAACGCCCTACCGCGTCGAACAGCCAACCAAAGGCACCCTTCGACCCCGCACCGCGCCATATGGAAAAAGCAATCCGACCACCGGGTTTGAGCACACGGGCCGCTTCCGCCAAACCCTTCGCCGGATCCGGGAAATGCGGCACCCCAAATCCGATTGTCACAGCGTCAAAGCTTGCATCGGGGAAATCCAACGCCATTGCATCGCCTTGAATAAATGTGGCCTGCGGAACGGCCTCGCGCGCCAAGGTGATCATGGCGGGCGAAAAATCTAGGCCCGTGACCTGTGCGCCGCGCGCCACCAGCTCTGCAGCAACAACCCCGTGGCCGGTGCACAGGTCCAGAACTTGCGTGTCACCGCTGGCCCCGACCGCATCGGCTAAATGTGCTGCAACCAAACCGGTGGCGTGTGCGAACCCATCCGCGTAGCCTTTGGCGATCGACGGGTCGGCCCACCCGTCCCGCTCCATCTTTTCAAAGTCTTTTGTATTCGTCATCTTTGTATCCCCCGGCAAAAAAACTAAGCCGTAAACCGCCGCCTGCCTAGACCTTGGGGCGCATGCCTCTGATCCACGCCGAGGCGCAAGCAGAACTTGACCCATGTCATATTCCAATCCGAATATGTGATGTGAGATACAACCCATCGATATCTCAGGAGATTGTCATGTTTGCCAAAAACGTCGGAACCACTGATCGCGCTTTGCGAATTGTCGCGGGCCTTGTCTTGCTAGCTTGCTTCTTTCTGGGGCTTGGAGGCAGCCTGAACTGGCTCTTCCTGATCGGGGTTGTGCCCCTCGCCACGGGGCTGCTCGGGCGTTGCCCTGCCTACTCGATCTTCGGGATAAAAACCTGCGCACGATGACGTAGGATTGGGGCGAAAATGGAAACAATTGCCCGAGGTTAACCGTGGTTTAACCTTAATTCCTTCCTAACGATGCCGTCTTGCGAAGCCACTTTGCGTCAACTGACCTTGGTTTCTCGTAAGACGGTGACGCTATGCCTTTGGCTCAAGACCTCCCCATCAATACCGCTGCGACAGCGCTGGAAATGGCGCAGGCCATTTTTGGCCCCGGCATCACGATTGACCCCGATCCAACGCTGACCACCTATACCGGTGCCGCGACAGCCTCCGGCATTTACACCAGCGGTGATACGATTTCGCCAGAACTGACACCCGGCGATACCGGTGTCATTTTTTCCACGGGTACCGCAACCAACATTACCAACAATTCAGGCACGCTGGACACCAACACGGCCACGGGAACCACGACAAGCCACAGCACGACGGCCAGCACAGATGCCGACTTCAACAGTCTGGCTGGTGGTTTCTCGGTGTTTGATGTGGCTTTCCTGGAAACAACCTTCATTCCCGATGGCAACCTGCTGACACTCGATTTCGTCATCAGTTCCGAAGAGTACCCCGAGTTCATCAACTCAAACTTCCTTGACGCGGTTGGCATCTGGATCAATGGCACTCAGGCAACAGTTACGGTTGGAACCGGCGAAGTCTCGGTCGGCAACATCAACGGCAACACCGCGCCCGATCTTTACAACGACAACACAGCCGACCAGTTCAATACGGAAATGGACGGATTCACCGTCACGCTCAGCGTTGTCGCCCCGGTCAATGCCGGCGTCGCCAACACCATAAAAATTGGTATCGCTGATGTTTCGGACGCCAACTACGACACAAACCTGTTGATCGCAGGTGGGTCGGCGCAATCAAGTATTGTTGCGCAAGATAATTCCGTGAACATCGGATTGGGCAGCACCAAAACGCTGAACGTTCTTGACAATGATTTTACCAGCAGCGGCACGCTGACCATCACCGAAATCAACGGCAATACCGTGACCGTCGGCAGTACCGTGACCCTGACTTCCGGCCAAGAGGTGACGCTGAACGCGGACGGCACGTTTACCATTCTGGCGGATGCCGACGTCGAAACCGTCTATTTCAATTACACCGTCGACAATGGTCTGGGCGGAACGGACACCGCCCTTGTTCAGATCAACCAGATGCCCTGTTTTGTGGCCGGTTCCCTGATCGAAACGCCGCGCGGTGCCGTCCCGGTTGAAACGCTTCGTGCCGGGGACATGGTAAACACGCTCGATGACGGGCCACAGCCGATCCAGTGGATTGGGTCACGCGAAACACACGCCAATGGCAAGTTCGCGCCCATTCGCATCTCTGCTGGCAGCTACGGCGCGATACAAGATGTCTGGCTGTCGCCACAGCACCGCGTTCTGGTGCGCGACGTTTGGGCAGAACTTCTGTTTGGTGAACCCGAGGTATTGATCAAGGCGAAAGACCTGATCAACGGCAAATCGGTTGTTGCGCAACCCTCTGACGGGTCAGTCACTTATGTCCACTTGCTCTTCGACAAGCATCAGATTGTTGAAACCAGCGGATTGGCGTCTGAGAGTTACCTGCCCGGCCCCATGATGGCGCACAGCTTTGACGAAGAGGCGCAAGCCGAGATCATGACCCTATTTCCGGAATTGCGCGACATGGTCGCCAATGCATGGGAAGCCGCTCGCCCTATCTTGAAATCACACGAAGCGCGGGCTTTGTCGGCCCGCGCAGCCTGACCTATTCGGCAGCGATGTTGCGTTTGGCCTCAAGCATCGGCTTGAGGTAATGCCCGGTGTGCGATTCAGCGACCTTGGCCACATCCTCGGGCGTGCCCGTCGCCACGATCCGACCACCGCCGTCGCCGCCTTCCGGCCCGATGTCGATCAACCAATCCGCTGTCTTGATGACATCAAGATTGTGTTCGATCACAATCACCGAATTCCCTTGCTCAACAAGTTCATGTAGAACTTCAAGAAGCTTACGTACATCCTCAAAATGTAACCCGGTTGTTGGCTCGTCAAGGATGTAAAGCGTGCGGCCCGTGGACCGTTTGGCCAGCTCTTTCGACAGTTTCACACGTTGTGCTTCACCGCCCGACAATGTGGTCGCTTGTTGTCCAACCTTGATGTAACCAAGCCCAACCCGACACAGTGCATCCATCTTTTCACGAATGCTTGGCACGGCTTTGAAGAACTCCTGCGCATCTTCAACCGTCATATCAAGAACATCGGCTATGCTTTTGCCTTTGAACTTGATTTCCAAAGTCTCGCGATTGTACCGCGCGCCTTTGCAGGTCTCACACGTGACGTAGACATCAGGCAGAAAGTGCATCTCGATCTTGATGACACCGTCGCCTTGGCACGCCTCGCACCGCCCACCTTTGACGTTAAAGCTGAACCGCCCCGGTTTATAGCCGCGCGCCTTGGCTTCGGGCAGACCTGCGAACCAGTCACGGATCGGCGTGAATGCCCCGGTATAGGTTGCCGGGTTCGACCGTGGTGTACGGCCAATCGGGCGCTGGTCGATGTCGATTACTTTATCCAGATGCTCCAGCCCCTTGATCGTCTCGCAAGGTGCCGGCGTCTGGCGTGCGCCGTTCAAGCGCATGGACGCGGTTTTGAACAATGTCTCGATTGTCAGCGTGGACTTGCCGCCACCGGATACACCCGTCACGCAGACGAATTTGCCAAGCGGAAACTCTGCTGTCACGTTCTGCAGGTTATTGCCGGTCGCCTTTACGACTTTGACAACCTTACCCTTTTTTCCCTTCCGGCGTTCCGCAGGCACCGAAATTTCACGAGCACCGCTCAGGTATTGCCCCGTCAGGGACGCCGGGTCGCGTGCAACTTCGGCGGGCTTGCCTTTCGATACCACCTGACCGCCATGCACGCCCGCGCCCGGGCCAATGTCGAACACGTAATCCGCCTCGCGGATCGCTTCTTCGTCATGCTCCACCACGATCACGGTATTCCCCTGATCGCGCAGCGACTTCAGGGTTCCAAGCAAGCGATCATTGTCGCGCTGATGCAAGCCAATCGACGGCTCGTCCAGAACATAAAGAACGCCGGTCAGGCCAGACCCGATTTGAGAGGCCAGACGAATGCGCTGGCTTTCACCGCCGGACAGCGTGCCCGCATTGCGGCTGAGCGTCAGGTACTCCAAGCCCACATTGTTGAGGAACCCAAGCCGTTCACGGATTTCCTTGAGGATCGCTGTCGCAATCTCATTCTTCTGTTTGGTCAGGTTTTCAGGCACCGTATCGATCCAGGCAAACGCCTCTTTGATCGACATTTCAACCACTTGGCCGACGTGCAGACCGGCGATTTTCACCGCAAGCGCCTCTTCCCGCAGGCGATAGCCGCCACATGTGCCGCAAGACCGGTTGTTCTGGTACCGCTCGAATTCCTCGCGAATCCAGTTGCTGTCCGTCTCGCGGTAGCGCCGCTCCATGTTCGGGATGACACCTTCGAAACTGCGCGTCACCTCATAGACGCGGCCGCCCTCGTCATAGCGGAAGCGGATTTCCTCGTCGTTCGATCCGTACAGGAACACCTGCTGAATATGCGGCGGCAGGTCTTTCCAACGGTCGTTCTTGTTGAACTCGTAGTGCTTGGCCAATGCCTCAATTGTCTGCAGAAAATAAGGGCTCTTGCCCTTGCGCCACGGAGCAAGCGCGCCATCGGCGATCTTGAGAGTCGCATCCGGCACGACCAGACGTTCATCAAAGAACAGCTCAACCCCGAGACCGTCACAATCCGGGCACGCGCCAAAGGGTGCGTTGAACGAAAACAGGCGCGGTTCAATCTCGGGGATTGTGAAACCACTGACTGGGCAGGCAAAATTTTCCGAAAACGTATGGCGTTCAGGCTCTCCTTCGCTGGGTGCGGTTTCCAAAATGGCAATGCCATCCGCCAAATCCAGCGCGGTGCGGAAACTGTCGGCCAGCCGGGTGTCCAGCCCCTCTTTCACCACCAGACGATGCACCACCACATCGGTGGCGTTCCGAAACTGCTTGTCTAGCGTCGTCGGTGCGTCCAAGTCTTAGAACTGAGCGTCAACTTTGACCCGCTGAAAACCCTGCTTGCGCAGTTCAAGGAATTCCTTGCGATACTCGCCTTTGCGGTCGCGCACGATGGGCGCCAGCAGATAGGCGCGTGTGCCCTCGTCCATCGCCATGACGCGATCCACCATATCCTGCACCTGCTGTGCTTCAATCGGCTCTCCGGTGGCGGGGCTATAAGGCGTGCCGACCCGCGCAAACAACAGGCGCATGTAGTCGTAAATCTCG
>CAZCOX010000127.1:0-9591 GCA_964500115.1 uncultured Rhodobacterales bacterium | reverse complement strand
GACCAATTGATTAACAGTCAACTGCTCTACCGCTGAGCTACGCCGGAACACGAGGCGCGGTGTAGCAATAGGTTTCGACCACGTCCAGAGGGTTTTGCGAAAAAATCCGGCAAATTGGAAAATGCTTAGCGGCACCGCTGGAAGGTTGCGTTGAAGTGCAGGTCTCCGTCCGGTTTCACTCTGGATTGTCCAAAAAGATCAATAAGATGCGCGAATACGTTACGCGCCGCCGCTGGCAGCAACGCGGCAGGCGTGTCCGTGTAAATCGTCTTGGCAAGGCCAGTACTGGTGGCTGGACCCTGCGCCAACGCTTCCAGAACCGCGGCTTCTCGTGACTGGCGGTGGCGGATCAGCCAGTCGATCCGTCCATGCGGGTCATCGATTGCTGCACCATGCCCCGGCAAAAGCGTGCGCCAGCTTCCTGTGCGCAGGCGACGGCACGACGCCATAAAATCTGTCAGGTCACCATCGGGTGGAGAGACCAGCGAACTTGCCCATCCCATGACGAGATCACCGCAGAAAAGCGTGTCACCGAAGGCAAAGCTGAGGTGGTTTCCAAAATGGCCGGGTGTGTGAAGGGCTCGCAACGCCCAATCCGACCCGGACACCGCTTCGCCGTCGGCTAGGCAAATGTCGGGTGAGAACGTCGCATCAACACCTTCGCCGCCACCTGCCAGCCCATGAAAATCCAACTGCTGCATGATGGCGCTGCGACCGCCGAAACTGTCAGAGAACGCATAGATGGGCGCACCTGAGCGGTCGGCCAAGGTGCGCGCCAAGGGCGAATGATCCAGGTGGGAATGCGTGACCAAAATCGCCATAATCTTTTGGCTCGCGGTTGCGGCCAGAATGGCCTCCAGATGCGCGGTATCATTCGGGCCGGGATCGATAACCGCGACATCCGTGCCGCCAACCAAATAGGTGTTGGTGCCGCGAAATGTCATCGGTGAGGGGTTGTTTGCCAACAAACGACGCACGCCCGGAACAATCGTTTCGGCCACACCGGGTGCCGGATTGAAATCTGGTTGCGGGTCGATCATCGCGTCCGTCCTGTCATTTCCAGCAATTGCACCAGTGGCACGAAGGGTTTGCAACCCATTCCGCATAGTGACGTTTCGTTTTCCGCGTGTGTGGTCTAGCGTGCGCGCATGACTTTTGACTGGCTCAAGCGCTACATGCCTCGCGGGCTATACGGGCGCGCGGCATTGATCCTGATCCTGCCGGTTGTTGCTCTGCAACTGGTGGTGTCCGTGGTGTTCATCCAACGGCATTTCGAAGGCGTGGCCGAGCAGATGAGCCGCGAGATCGCGCGCGAGGTGAATCTGGTTCTCGATCCTGACGCACCTGACAGGGCCGTTCTGGCGGAAGCGCTGAGTATCGACATCCTGCCGGAAGGGGCCAACGCCATGCCGGCGCAAAACCTGCGCCGGTGGTACGACTTCTCGGGCATTATTGTGATCCGAACCTTACAGGCGCATGTCATCGGTTTTCAGCGCGCGCATCTGGTCGACGACTGGACAGTGCTGCTTTGGGTGCAACGGGACGGTGCGGAGGCGGTGCTGGTCGAGTTCAGTCGCCGCCGCGCGTCGGCCTCTAATCCGCACCAGCTTTTAGTGAATATGGTGGTGTTTGGCGGTCTGCTGACACTGATTGCGTTTGTGTACCTGCGCAACCAACTCCGCCCGATCAAGCGATTGGCGGGGGCGGCGGAAGCGTTCGGCCGGGGGCGGCACGTGCCCTATTCGCCGTCCGGCGCGGTCGAGGTGCGCGCGGCAGGACATGCCTTTCTGGACATGCGCGCAAGGATCGAACGCCAGATCGAACAACGCACGATGATGTTGTCTGGCGTCAGCCACGATCTGCGCACGCCTCTGACCCGTTTACGTTTGGGGGTTTCCCTTCTGTCCGATGAAGATCGCGAACCGTTGGAGCGCGATATCGAGGATATGCAACGTTTGCTTGATGCGTTTCTGGAGTTCGCACGCGGCAATTCGGAAAGCGGCGCCCCGGAGCCAACACCATTCCCGGATTTCGTTCAGGACATTGTCGACAATTGCCAGCGCGACGGCACGGCGGTGCAGCTTGTTGATGTGCAAGGTGCGGGTGAGGCATCGATCAGGCAGATGGCCCTGCGACGGGCCATTGAGAACCTGATCAGCAATGCCGTCCGATACGGAACACGCTGCGAGCTGGGTGTGTCGATTTCTGAAAAATCCCTGCGAATAAGGGTTGAGGATGACGGCCCGGGCATTGCCACCGATCAAAGGGAGGCAGCGCTGAAACCCTTTGTGCGCCTTGATCCCGCGCGCAATCAGGATCAGGGGTCCGGCGTTGGACTGGGCCTAGCCATTACTGCCGATATCGCCCGTGCGCATGGCGGTGTCTTGCGGCTTGGCGATAGCGAACGGCTGGGCGGTTTATGTGCCGATATTGTGATCGGCCTTTGACCTCCCACCTCATCCCATCGATTCCAAACGCGTTAAGAAATGAGCATCGCCTTCAATTTTTGTTGAAAGGTGAGAATTTTTTGATCAATAATTGAGACGTTGGCAGACCACCCGCCAAGAATTGGGAACCAAACAGGACTATTCACGGGAATGCCGGCCTATACTTATGTGCATGACGTTATGCTGCGTCATTGTGAACCGTCGGGTATCGTCTTTCTGCCACGATATTTCGACATGGTACATAACGTCATCGAAAATTGGCTTGATGAAGCGCTGGATTGGCCGCTGAGCCAGATACAGGGCAGCGATGGACTGTGTGTGCCGTTTGTGAATGTTCAGGCTGAGTTTCCGGCCGCAAGCCGTCTTGGCGATCGGTTGACCTGGACACTGGTCATAAATGAAGTGCGTCGCAGCAGTGTCTGGTTGGAATTGATCGGAACGACGGGGGCTGAAACCCGCGTGTCGGTGTCCGGCACACTTGTTTTGTCCGAGGCGAATGCATTGCGTGCCCGCCGCTGGCCCGAGGCCATTGTTGAGCGCATGAGCGAATATCACGACGGCCCGGACAATCCTGCCAAGAAAGTCGCTGAATAGGCTTTATGCGGTTGCATCCCGTGCGGCGCTCTGAAGAAACTCAACCAATCTGCCCCGGTCGAGCGGCTTGAGCAGCAAATCAATGCCAAGCCGGTGCGTTTCCTGTCGCAAAACCGGCGACCGCTCGGCGGAAATGATCGCGCAGGGCAACCGTCCCAAGCTGGCCTGAAGCATCTCAAACAGCGCCGTTCCGGTTGCACCATCCCCCAATTGGTAGTCGAGCAGCAGCGCGTCTGGCGTGATTTCGAGATCCTCGAGCAGCTGAACCGCGTTTTCGGCAGTGTCGGACTCGATCACGCTCACGCCCCAGCTTTCCACCAACAATGAAAGGGCGCGCCGCAACTGCGGGTCATTTTCGACCAGCAGCACGATCAACCCGGCTTTGGTCAGCCCAAGCGGGGACGACGCCATGGAGGTTGGCCGTGCATGCGGTTCCGCCTCTCGCGCCATTGGAACATTCAGCATAAAGCACGATCCGCGCCCGGGCTCTGACCACAATCCAATCGGGTGCCCCAAGCGGGCGCAGGCACGCTCCACAATCGCCAGCCCAAGGCCAAGGCCGTCGTTGTTGCTTGCCTTTGTGTCGAGCCGTTTGAACTCTTCAAATATCGTGTTCTGATCGTCTTCGGCGATGCCGGGGCCGGTGTCCCAGACTTCGATACGCACAGACTCGCCATTCCGCCGCGCGCCAACAACCACGCGGCCCTCATCTGTGTAACGAATGGCGTTCGTCAAAAGGTTCTGAATAATCCGGCGCAGATATGCGGGGTCGGTTTGCACAACAAGCGAACTGTCAACGATGCGCAGCTTCAAACCCTTGTTTGCCGCCAACAACTCCATTTCATCACGCAGTGGATCAAATACCTCGCGTAACTGCATGGAACGTATATCAAAACTCAATCCGTCACTTTCGAGTTTTGAGATGTTTAGCAATGCATCAATGATTTGCTCAGCAGACCCAAGCGCAGTTTCGGCTTTCGACAAGATCGCCTTTTCATCTGAGCCATTGACCTTGTCGGACAACGACGAAATGAACAGCTTCGCGGCTGACATCGGCTGCAACAAGTCGTGCGAGGCCGCTGCCACAAAGCGCGACTTTGACGCGTTTGCCCGTTCCGCCGCACTGAGCGCATCTTCTAGCTCCAGCGTGCGTTCCATGACACGCTGTTCCAGAACCTCGTTCATGACGTGAAGCTTCTTGGCCGCTTCACGTTCCGCGGTCACATCGGTGCAGGAAATCACAAACCCTCGGTCGGGCATCGCGCGGCCAAAGATTTGCAGAACCAACCTATCGCCGCGCTGCACCTCGAAAGAGATCGGTTGCCGCAATCCGTCCGCTGTCGCCCATCTGCGAAAGGTGTGCCGGTCGATCCCGCGCGTAAACGCAAACGTTGAATCCAGATCATCGAGCAAGCCAACGAAGGACGCGCCGATCCGCATCCGGCGGGCGGGGATCGACAAAAGCTGGCTGAGCTTTTGGTTCCAGCCCACCAATTGCGCCTGATTGTCAAAAATACAGACACCTTGGTTGAGATGCTCCAGGGTGGCGCGGATCATTTGCGCCTGCTTGTCGCGCAGTTTCGCCTGTTCCTGACGCTCGACCCGCATAATATCTGTAATGTCGGTTTGTAGGATCACGGTGCCGCCGTTCGCCGTGCGTTGTTCCGACACCTGCATCCAGCGGTCCTGCGTAAGCTGCACATTGAACATCACGCGCCTGTCTTGGTGTGCTTGCCGACGTTTTTCGGCCCAGTCGGCGCGGTTCTGATGCGGCGGCAAATGCAGGCAAATAGACTGGCTGACCTGATCGACATAGTCATGGAAAGGCAGGCCGGGTTTCAGGTCCCGCGTCGTGTCGCGGAAATCGCGGCAGAACCGTGAGTTGCACATCACCAGCACATCGTCAGGATCAAATAAAGCGAAGCCTTCAGAAATCGTCTCAATCGCGTCAGCCAAGTTGCGACGCGCCGCCTCGGTTTCCTCGTTCGCGGTGGCAAGCTGCGCGTTGGCGTCATGCAACAGATCCAGCGTGCGTTCTAACTCCAGCGTCCGGTCACGCACCCGTTTTTCCAGCAATGCCGCGCGTTCAAACTGCGCATAAGCCGCACCCGACTGCGACACGCCATACTCCACACGCCGCATCAGGCTTTCCGCAATTTTCAGAAGCTTTTCATTCTGCCGCTCAAGGCTGTCGTTTGGGTTGATCAAGGACATTTCAGGCGTCCTGATCGTCGCGTGGATAGATCGCTACGCCGGTCAGCGTCTGGTTGACATGAAGACCGCCATATTGCTCGCCATAGGTCGAAAAACCGACGACGTTGTGGCGCCGCAAAACCTCTGACATCGCTCCTGTCTTTTGATGCCGCCCGGCCTCGATCCGGCGCAGGATACAATCGCAGCCCAAGACAATCTCGGGTTTGGTGGATGCCGCCAAATCGCTGAGTCCACGATCCAAATGGTCGACAATATCGTCATGCGCTGCAAGGGTCAGAACCATGCCTTCATTGATGGCCGAAAAGAACACGAGGTCGTGGTTTTCCTTCACCTGTTGAATGGCACGTACATGATGGACGTCACCCAGCCGCACCACCACGGGGTGCTCGGCAAAAGTGAACTGATCCAACTGGTTCGGATCCAGACCCAATAACCGCGCGTATTCGAGCGCCGCTGGCTCTGCGTTGATTTCATGCACAACGCGCTGATCCGGCGAGGCGGCCGTCACCACCATGCGTTGCTCGGTCGGGATCATGTGATCAAGGCTGAAGACTTTGACTTGGCGGTCGCACCGCGCCAGCACGACGATGGCCGCGTTCTCCATAATCTGCCCATTGCGGGCCAACCACGTCTGGCGAAAGTTTGCGCCATCACCAGATGAGCCGCCAAACAACGGCGTGGGGCCCAAACCGGCTGACAGGAATGCCGTCAACGTTTCTTCGCGCAGGCTTAATCCATCGACCATCAAGAACGCGAAATCAGACACCCAATCCGGCGCGCGTTGCGCAAGGGATAGCCGCGCTTCGATTAGCCCGTCCGCAATGGATTGTTCGTCAATTGTGTCAAGATTTTCAATCGCGTAGGTAAAGGCTCTCATGTGATCCGATCGAAAACCAATCGCGATCACCTGGTCATCTTCATAGCCTTGACGCCCGATTTCTCCAGCTGTCGTGCATGCCACCACATCCGCTGCAGCAAAACGCTGCGACGTTTCAGACACCACGCTCCGAAAATCCGCATCAGGCGACACAAACAGGCACAGTAGCTCGAACGGTCCCGATCCTAGCTGGCTGCAAATGGCGTCGACTGGGTTGGGATCGTCACACCGCACCTGTGCAAAAGCAGCGATCCCGGATGCATTCTCAGAACTGTCGATGTCGGGAAATACCCGGCTTCCTTCCAATCTCAAGGTCCCGTCTGTTGGCTTGGCGAAAGGATAGGGGGATCAGCCGTCGTTTGGCAAGACGCGGTTAAAGCGCGCCTCTTGAGCGATCAGCACCGCCTGCGTGCGGCTGTGCACGCCCAGCTTGCGCATGATCGCCGTGACATGCGCTTTGACTGTTGTTTCGGCAATCGACAGGTCGTACGCAATCTGCTTGTTCAGCTTGCCTTCACATATGAGGTTCAAAATTCGCGCCTGCTGATTTGTTAGCGATCCCATCCGCGCCAACGCGTCTTCTGGCGCGCTGTCCGTGGTTGCGTCTTGCCCCTGCGGGTCGATGTAGTCGTCCGGGACAAAGGTCTGCCCAGCCTGAACGGTTTCAAACGCTTTTCGGAAGACCGCCCGCTGGGAATGCTTTGGCACAAACCCATTGGCCCCGGCCTTCAGTGCGTGTGAAATCATGCGGTTCTCAGCCATGGAAGACACGATGAGAATGATCGCCCGGGGGGCGGCTGTGCGCAAACGGACCAAACCGTCCAGCCCGTTTACGTCCGGCAAGTTCAGGTCCAGCAGGATCAGATCAAGCTCCGCCCCCGAGTTCGTCAGCTCCAAAGCGGCCTCAAGCGTGCCCGCCATTTCGATCACAGCGAAATCGGCAATCGACCGTAGGGTCAGGGTCAGCGCATCGCAAAAGAGCGGATGATCGTCCACCACAAGGGCTGTCAGGGCAGAGCTTGGCGTATCGCGCATCACACCATCATTCGTCATCGAACCATACAACTACAGGTTACGCGGTTCGTGCGGTCGCGTCACTTGCCGAAAGGTCTCATAGGTTCAGAGGTCTCACCGCTCGGGCAACAACCCCCGTGGATTGAGCCGCAGCACAAGTAGCAGGATGACACCCATCGTCAGCAACCTCATATGCTGCACGGAATCGAGCAGATGCGCTTTGAGCCACGACCCATCCGCCATGCCCGCGGTGATCAGCGTCATGATCAACTGACCCATCGGCTCCACCTGCACCCAGAGGAACCAGATCAGGAACCCGCCTAGCACCGCGCCAAGGTTGTTACCGGACCCGCCGACAATCACCATCACCCAGATCAGGAACGTGTAGCGCAGCGGCTGATAGGTGCCAGGCGTCAATTGCCCGTCAAGCGTTGTCATCATGGCCCCCGCGACACCACAGATAGCAGAACCCAGCACAAACACCTGCAAATGGCGCGCGGTCACATCCTTGCCCATCGCCCGTGCCGCCGTTTCATTGTCACGAATGGCCCGCATCATGCGGCCCCACGGGCTGTTGAGCGCCAGCTGTGACAGCACCAGCAGGATAAGCAGCACAGCGGCAAAAAGCAGCCCGTATTCCAGCTTCACGTAAAGCGTCGACGCCGTTGTCGCATCCAGCCCAACCCCGGCAGCGCGCTCCACGAAAGCCGGATCGTTCTGCAAATCCACCTCATACGGCACAGGGCGGGGCAAGCCGATCACGTTCTTCACGCCGCGCGCCATCCAGTCCTCGTTCTTGAGAATAGCAATGATGATCTCGGCAATGCCGAGCGTCGCAATTGCCAGATAGTCTGACCGTAACCCCAGCGCTGTCTTGCCGATCACCCAAGCCGCCCCAGCCGCCAGCAATCCACCAACAGGCCAGGCAATCAAAACAGGCAGGCCAAGCCCACCCAGATAGCCTGCCAGCGCAGGGTCAACCGCTTCAACCGCTTGCACCGCGGGGTCAAACACCATGCGGTAGATCACAAGCCCGATCAACAAAACGCCGGCTGTCGCCCAACCCCGCGCTTTGCCGGTGACCCGCGACCACACCAACACCGCGGCCACAACCGTGGCTGCGCCAAGCACGAGACCAAGCAGAATTTGACCGCCACCAGCCGACCATGCAGCCCCGACAGGCGGCATGGAAATCAGCACAACAGCCAACCCACCCAAAGCGACAAATCCCATGACGCCGACATTAAACAGACCCGCCAGACCCCATTGCAGGTTCACACCCAGCGCCATTACCGCGCTGATCAAACCCATATTCAGGATCAGCAAAGCCGAGTTCCAGCTTTGCAGAAACCCGGTCCCAAGGATCAGAGACGCGACAAGACCGAAAAGCAAAAACGTCTTCACAGCGATTTCCCCCGGAAAAGCCCGGTCGGGCGGAAAAGCAAAACAATGACAAGGATCACAAAGCTCACGGCGAACTTGTATTCGGTGCTCAGCATCTGCACCAAGCCTTCAGGTTCAAGCGCGGGCGGCATCAGATACACCAGTACTTTTTTCCACGCATAGGTGATCCCTACCTCGGAAAACGCAATCACAAATCCGCCTGCAATCGCGCCAAGCGGATTTCCCAAGCCCCCCACAATGGCCGCCGCAAAGATTGGCAACAGCAATTGAAAATAGGTGAAAGGTTTGAACGACTTATCCAGCCCATAAAGCACACCCGCCACCGTCGCCAGCGACGCCACAATGAGCCAGGTCACAACAACCACCCGCTCCGGATCGATCCCCGACAAGAGCGCCAGATCCTCGTTATCCGAAAACGCCCGCATCGACTTGCCAGTGCGCGTCTTGTTCAAAAACCAGAACAGCGCGGCGACCACAACAACGGCAGTGATCACTGTGATCACCTGAGACGTGCGCAACGCCAGCCCTTCGGCCAACCCTGTCATCGCTTTGAATTCGCGGGCGGAAATGACGAACCGCTCCCCATCGGCAAAGCGCTGATCGTCTGGTCCGATGATAATCCGCGTAAAGCCGTTATAGATGAACATCACCCCCATCGACACGATCACAAGGATCACCGGCTTGGCCTTTTGGGCGCGGTAAAAGCTGTAAACATATTTGTCGGTTAACAGCACCAATGCAGTCGCCCCGAGAATGCCAAATGGAATCGCCAATAGCGCCGTGGGGAAGGGGCCAAGACCCACACCCATCGCCTGCAACCCCCAGGTCACCAGCACGGCAAACATGGTGCCCACCGCCATCGTGTCGCCATGGGCAAAGTTCGAAAACCGCAGGATGCCGTAAATCAGCGTCACCCCAAGCGCCCCCAGCGCCAACTGGCTGCCATAGGCAATGGCCGGGATCAGGACGAAATTGGCCAGCGCCACGATGCCGTTCAGAAAATCCATGGCTTTCACCCCCCCAGAAATGACCGGCGCACAT
>CAZCOX010000126.1:0-9691 GCA_964500115.1 uncultured Rhodobacterales bacterium | reverse complement strand
TCCACCACACCTTCGGAATGGCCCAGTTGCAAGGCACCCGCGATTTCTTCGCGCACGGCGAGGATATGGCTGTCCGGGTCGGTTTTCACGCCAAACACCCGCAGCACACCGCGCACCAGAACCCGCACGGCGGCGACGACCGGAGAGAACACCGTAATCACCAGTGCGATCACCGGTGAGACGCGGCTGGCGGCGGTTTCGGCGTTGGTGATGGCATAGGTCTTGGGCAGCACCTCGGCAAAGACCAGCACGAGGATGGTCATCACCAGCGTCGCCAGGGCAACGCCGGATTCGCCAAAGGCGCGGGTGAAAAGGGCGGTCGCCAGCGATGTGGCGAGGATATTCACAAGGTTATTGCCCAGAAGCACCGAGCCGATCAGACGCTCATTATCTTCGGTGATAGTCAGCGCGCGCTGTGCGCCCTTTGACCCTTTGTCGGACATCGACCGCAGCTTGCCGCGTGACGCGGCGGTCAGCGCGGTTTCTGATCCGCTGAAAAACGCGGACAGCACAAGCAGGCCAATGATGGCAGAGGCTGTGATCCAGAATGCGGCATCGGCCGCGGTTGTTGCGGGTTCCATAAGGTCTAACGTCAAAGACAGGGTTTAGCAGGTTATGGGGTGGCACTGCAGCGCATTCAAGGGTGCGGTGTCAGTCCTTGGCCAGGGGGTGATGATCCAGCACCAATTCCTTGAGCCGTTCTTCAAGCACATGGGTGTAGATCTCGGTTGTGGCGACATCGGCATGGCCCAGAAAGGTCTGGATGGCGCGCAGGTCGGCCCCGTTGGCCAAAAGATGGGTGGCAAAGGCGTGGCGCAGGGTGTGGGGGGTCACTTTGTCCGGGGACACGCCGCCCTTGACGGCCAAGTCCTTGATCAGGATGTAGAAGGCATGGCGCGTCAGGTGGCCGGATTTGCCGCGCGACGGGAACAGGAAGGCAGAGGCTGGCTTGCCAGCGGCGCGGGCCGTATCTTCCGCCGCCTCACGCTCGACCAACCATGCGCGCAGTGCTGCGCGGGCCGGGGGCGACAATGGCACCATGCGTTCCTTGTCGCCTTTGCCCCGGATGAGCAGCATGCGCGGGTCACCTTTGGCCGAGGAAAGGGGCAGTGACACCAGTTCGCTGACCCGCATGCCAGTGGCATATAGCAATTGCATGAGACAGGTGTTCCGCAGCTTGTCAGCCTCCGTCCGGCCATGGGCGACCGCAGCGTCCAAGAGGCGGTCGACTTCCTCGGTTGAAAGCGTCTTGGGCAGACGTTTGTCGCGACCGGGGCCGTTGATCTGCACCGCCGGGTTGTCTGCGCGAAATCCCTCCTCAAAGCAAAACCGATAGAGTTGCTTGATCGCGGAGAGACGCCGCGCCCGGGTGGATTTGGCAAGTCCCTGCGCGTCGCAGCTGATGAGATACGCCTCTACATCCGCCTTTTGCGCATCGCCAAGCCCGCAGTTGCGCCCGCTGAGCCAATCGCAGAAGTCCGCCAGATCGCGCGCATACGCGAGTTGCGTGTTCGTGGCGGCACCGCGCTCTGCCGCTTGTGCATCAAGGAAGGCTGAGACTAGGTATTTGTCATTCATCGCAATGCGCCCTCCATCTTGAGGATGGCCAGTTGCAACGCAGCGCGGCGGGCGGTGTCTTCCAAGCCCAACGCGCGTAGAGCCTGCAATGCTTCGCCCAGATCCGCGTCATTTCCGGAAGCTCCGTCGTTGAACAGGGCAATGGTTCGCAGCAAGGCGATGCCAAGGCCACCGTCCCGCGACAGTGTAACAAGCGGCGCGTCGGCTTTTGGCGGCTGCGACCATGCCGCAATGAACGCGGGAAGATGCGGGATGGTGTCCGAAGCGTCATTCGGCGACTGCCCCATAGCGATCTGCGCCAGACCCTGCATCGCGGCATCATCCGTCTCTGCCAAGGACACTGCTGTTGTTTCGTACCGACTAGACAGCACTCCGGCGTACCGCGCGTAGGTCTTGGCACGGCCGGTCAGGGGCACATCCGCCAACTGTGCAGCGAACAATTCGCTAAAGGGCACCAGCAGCCCGGCAACGCGCATTTGTGGCCAGACACGTTCCAACGTGTTGGAGATGTCGGCTGCGTCACCGGCGGCCAGCGCGCTTTCAAATTGCTGGAAGGCTGCGACGCGATCCCACACACCGCCAGAGGCGGCGGGTTGTTGCAGCGTGTAGATGCCGAGCAATTGGTTGCCGTCTAACGTTCCCGCACGGGCCAGACGTTCCGCCGCGGATATTTGCGCGCGCCATCCGGCGTCGCCGTTCAATTCGACCACAGCGAAAGGCAGGGGCAACGGCGTTGTGGGCAGCGCCTCGCCAACTGCTTCGAACAGGCGGAATTGCAGAGGCGTGGGCCGTACCGGATTGCGCAGTGGTGACGCGGTTTCGGCGTATTCGGGATCAAGAAAGCGCAAGAGCAGTTCTTCATCGAGATCAGACAATTGATCCAGCGCCGTCGCTGTCTGGAATATGGTTACAGCGCGTGAAAAGTCACCATCGCGCGTGGCGCACCAGATGCGCGTTGCGAGATCGTTGCTAAGGTTGGGGGCTGCATTCAGGGCCTGGCACAATGCCTCGTCTGATCCGGTCAGCAGAGCCAGATCAAAAGCCTGGGCAAACAGGTCTGGCGACAGATCGCCCGCACGCTCCAGCAAAGCTTCGGCTGGCGACACCAATCCCCGTTCTTGCAAGACCGCAACGCGCGTTTGCAGCAGGTTTAGCCCGTCGGAGCCGTTTGGCGGCGCGGCCTCGGCCAGCAGCAGCGTGTGAAAGAGCGCATCGAGCGCGGGCACGGTGGCCTTGCGGGACTGCAACGCTTCGATCGCCGCAACCACGTCTTCTTCGCTGCTGTTTTGCCAAAGCGTTGTCGGCAGGCCGGTCATCGAACTTGGCAACAGGCCAACGCCGCCAATCACCGGCGCATCCAATGGCAGCACCTCCACCTCTGGCACAGCAGCACTTTGCGCCGTCGGAGTTTCTTCCACCTGCGGCAGCGTCAAAATCTCGGTCGGCGCACTGCGCTGAACGGCAAGCCAGTCGATTGCCGACAACGGCGCATCCTGCGCCGTCACACAGGGTGTGCTGGTAATGAGGGCAATCAGGGCCAGTTTAATCTGCATCCAACGTGACGGGTTGCCGAACCTCGGTCTGAGGCGGCGAGAAATCCGCTCCGAAATAGGGGCCAAAGAAAGTATATGCCACCAGCGCGATACCGCCGATAAGCACGAGATAGATCAGCCATTTTATGATGCGTCCCATGGACACTCTTACCCTGCCTCGATGATTTTTTCTAAGTTATAACTGGCCTTTTCGCCAAGATCACGTCATTCAACAGCCCACCATCTCAAATTGGCGGCCAATGGCCGAGAAACAAGGGCGATGCAGGCGAAATTGAAGAAGACTGTGGTACTGGTTGGCATGATGGGTGCCGGCAAAACTGCAGTTGGCAAAGCGCTTGCTGCTGCCCTTGACGCGCCGTTTCTCGATTCGGATGCAGAGATCGAAAAAGCCGCCAACATGACCATCCCCGAGATTTTCGCCCGCGATGGAGAGCCGTTTTTCCGGCTCAAAGAAAGACAGGTTATTTCGCGCCTCTTGGAGACGCAGCAGGGCATCTTGTCGACCGGTGGTGGCGCGTTCATGTCTGCGGAAAACCGCGAGATTATTTCGGATCAAGGTGTCTCGGTCTGGCTCAACGCGGATTTGCCGTTGCTGTGGAGCCGGGTGAAACACAAAGACACGCGGCCCCTGCTGCGCGTCCCAGACCCGCTGGGCGCGTTGACCAAGCTCTATGAAAAACGGGTGCCGGTTTACGCCAAGGCCGATCTGAATGTGGTGTCGGCAGCGGGGCTGTCGATTGAAGACATGGCGGGCCGCGTGATTGACGCGTTGCGCGTGCGGCCGGACGTATTAGAGGTGACGGAATGACCGAAACCGTTCATGTGCCACTGGGCGACCGCGCCTATGACGTGCGCATTGGGTCCGATCTGTTGGGCCGGGCAGGGGCCGAGATTGCGCCGCTTCTGGCACGCCCACGCGTGGCCGTTGTCACAGATGCGCATGTCGCAGAACTCCACCTGAAAACGGTGGAAGATGCGTTGGCGGCTGAGGGGATCGTCTCGGTCTCGTTGACGTTGCCCGCCGGAGAGGCGACCAAGGGCTGGCCGCAATTCGAGCGCACGGTGGAGTGGCTGCTAGAGCAAAAGATCGAACGCCGCGATGTGGTGATCGCGTTGGGCGGCGGAGTAATCGGCGACCTTGTCGGTTTCGCCGCAGCCGTGTTGCGCCGTGGCGTGCGGTTTGTGCAGATGCCGACCTCTCTTTTGGCGCAGGTGGACAGTTCTGTCGGCGGCAAAACCGGGATTAATGCGCCGCAGGGCAAGAATCTGATCGGCGCGTTCCATCAGCCCGCACTGGTGCTGGCCGATATCTCTGTGCTGAACACGCTGACCGACCGCGACTTTCTGGCCGGGTATGGTGAGGTGGTTAAATACGGGTTGCTGGGTGATGCGGCGTTCTTTGATTGGCAAGACGCGCATGTGGCAGACGTTCTGGCACGCGACCCGGCGGCGCTGGCCTATGCTGTCAAACGCTCGGTTGAGATGAAGGCCGACATCGTGGTTCGCGATGAGACGGAGCAGGGCGACCGCGCGCTTCTGAACCTGGGGCACACATTCTGCCACGCGCTGGAGGCAGCGACCGGGTACTCCGACCGGCTTTTGCACGGGGAAGGCGTCGCGATTGGGTGCGCACTAGCCTTTGAGCTTTCTGCACGGCTCGGGCTGTGCGCGCAGGAAGACCCCAGCCGCGTGCGTGATCTGCTCAGCCGCATGGGTATGAAAGTGGATATGCGCGATATCCCGGGTGACCTGGGTACGGATGCGGAGCTTGTGCGCCTGATGGGGCAGGACAAAAAGGTCATCGACGGCCAGCTGCGCTTCATCCTTGCGCGCGGCATTGGATCGGCATTTGTGACCAGCGAGGTTCCACCCGACGCGGTGGCTGGCGTGTTGTCTGACAGCCGATGATCCGGCAAGCGCTGATATCAGCGCTGTGCGCCATCAGCCTTACTGCCTGCGCGCCGCCGCGCGTGGCGTATCTGAGTGACGACATCCCACGTGACGCCAGTTTGCACGCCGTTTTCATTGCCAAAAGCGGTACATCCCCCAGCGGTGCCTTATTTTCCACCGGAAGGCAGAACGGCATGCAGTTCGGTCGCGCCGTCGTTGCCATTCCAGCAGTTCATGAGGTGGGGCAGGTACTTTGGCCCCGGATCCATCCGCCCACGCCAGACCGACATTTTGTGTTGTCAGAGGTTGGAACTTACCCCAATGCCGACAGCTTTTATCGAGCGCTGCCCAGTAAGCCCGCTTCTGAGCGGGTGGTCTATGTGCACGGGTTCAACGTCACCCCGTCCGAAGCGGTCTACACCGCTGCGCAGGTGCACAAGGATTTCGCGCTGACGGACCCGCCGATTGTGTTTTCTTGGCCGTCTGCCGGGCGCCCGCGCGGATACCTGCACGACCGTGACTCGGTGCTGTTTGCAAGGTCTGATCTGGCGGCTTTGCTGACGAAACTGACCGACGACAGCACGGACCGGGTTTCACTGCTTGCCCATTCGATGGGGGCAGCACTGGTGATGGAGGCGTTGCGAGAACTGGTTTTGAAAGGTGAGACGCGCGTGCTTGAACGCATCTCATCGGTCATCCTGGTAGCCCCTGACCTTGACCCGGAAGTGTTTCGCCGTCAGGCGCGGGATATCGGAAAGCTGCCGCAGCCGTTTGTGGTTTTTGTCGCCACCAATGACGAGGCGCTGCGCTTTGCCTCGCTCTTTTCCTTCGAGCGTCGGTTGGGGGCGATACAGGACGCCTCTGATATTGGCGACCTCGAGGTCACGCTAATCGATCTCACATCGCTTGGCGACGGGCAGGGGTTCAATCACGAGATTGCCCTGACCAGCCCCGGCGCGATCCGGTTGCTTAAAGGGGTGCGCGAAGGTGATCCAACTGCGTTGCAGGCGCTGGAGCAGTATCTCGTCCGCCCCGCGCCGCCGATCATTTTAGCAGAGTAACTTTTCCTAGAACGGAATTTCGTCGTCGATATCGCGGGCCGGCGCGCGCGCTGGGCCGCCGCCGCCGCCACTTGAGCCGCCGCCGTAGTCACCGCCACCACCGTAGTCGCCGCCGCCATAACCACCGTCACTGCTGCCACCGCCGTAACCACCGCCGCCGCCTTCGCCGCGGCCATCCAGCATCGTCAGGGTCGAGGTGTAGGGGCGCAGAACCACTTCGGTTGAATAGCGGTCCTGACCGGATTGGTCCTGCCATTTGCGCGTTTCAAGCTGACCTTCGATATATACCTTGGAGCCTTTGCGCAGGTACTGCTCTGCCACGCGCGCCAGCGGCTCCGAAAAGATCGCAACGCTGTGCCATTCGGTGCGTTCGCGCCGTTCGCCGGTGTTGCGGTCTTTCCAGTTCTCGGACGTTGCGATGCGCAGGTTGCACACCTTGCCGCCGTTCTGAAATGTCCGAACCTCGGGGTCGCGCCCCAGATTGCCGATTAGAATAACCTTGTTGACCGAACCAGCCATGGAACCCCCGTCATTGATCGAATCTGCGGCACCCGCAGTTTGCGCCAGACTACACCACCGCCGCCACCCGATACCATCAGGTTGTGGTTAATACTTCATGACCAACCAAGGCTGGTGTGGGTGGACGTTTCAGACTATACACATCGCCAAATCAGTCGTGGGGCGTGAGCAGCTATGCGGGTAACGAGGAACGGTTGGATTGCAGTGGTGTGCGCTGCGGCCATATTTGGAACCGGGGCGGCGCAAGCCGAAATCTTGTCCTCCAGCAGCCGCGTTCAGCTTTTTTCCAGCAAAACCAAGGTTTTGGATTCCCGCGCGTCCCAGCAATACAAAAGCTCTATTCGGCTTCAGCCGCCAAAGGTGGTTACGCCAACCAAGTGGGGCACAACCGAAGATGACGGGTCAGTGCCGCAATACCGGGGGCGCTACAAAGGCGTCTACGCCGGTATGGCGCGGGACGCGGCCCGCCGACATGGCGTTCCCGAAGACCTGTTTTTGCGTTTGATCCAGCAGGAATCCAATTTCAACGCCTCCGCCCGCTCTCACAAAGGCGCGATTGGACTGGCACAGTTGATGCCCGGCACGGCCCGGTATCTGCGGGTTGATCCGAACGATCCGGCAGACAACCTCGACGGCGGCGCGCGCTACCTGAAAGAGCAGTACCGCAAGTTCGGCCAGTGGCCGCTGGCTCTGGCAGCGTACAATGCAGGCCCGGGTGCCGTCGAAAAGCACGGCGGCATTCCACCGTTCCGTGAGACCCGGAATTACGTGAAGAAGATTTGGGGCCGCTGATCACGCGCCCGCCTTTGCCTTCAGTTTACTGGCAAGCTTTTCGACGTCCTCCGATGCGGCGCGCGGTATGATGCGATAGGCGGCGTTCACAAAGCAAAACAGTGCAAAGCCCGCCAGTCCCGCACAAATGGCAATGACCAACAGCTGTCCAAATGGCTGAGAGCTGAGCCACGAGAATACCTGGCCCATCCCGCCCGCCTCTGATGCGTTGTACGTCAGGGCCGCGAGCAGGAAAAAGCTGCCGACAATTGTGACAATGATGCCTTGTGCCAATACGCCTGCTTTGAGCGCCCAGTTCCAGTTCACCGTGAAATGGTTGGCCCGCAGATCGTCGCGATACTCTTCGCGGACGGCTTTCTTCAGGTAATAAAGGCCAGCCCCAATGGTGGCGATTGCGCCTGCGCCGACAACAAACCGGCCCATCGGCATCTCGAAAACACGTTGCGTGAGTGTGCTCATGTTGCCGCCGCCGCTGGATTGCCCGAACAACAGGGCAAAAGCGATCACGCCGAATGCTGCGTGGATCAGGCCGGTAACCACCATGCCTGTCCGCGCCAGTAATCCTTCGACGTCCGTGCCGTACGCTTCAAGATCGAGGCTCGCGTTCAGAATGCGCCAGACGCAATAGGCGATGAGCCCGATCGCAATCATCCCAAGCAAAATCCAGCCCAGTGCAGAACTGTGAAGGGTTTCAAGCGTCGAGGATGTGCCTTGCGCGCGCCCGCCTGCCCAAATCGACCACAATGACAGACCCGCAATCGCCGCATATGTCACCCCACGTCCGGCATATCCGGCGCGCATGAACGGGATTGTCCATTGGTAGCGTTCGGCACTCATGTCGACGTTCTCCGCAGATCAAACCTGCATAGAGAACGTCAACGAGAGCGATTTGGTTCCGGCGTTTACTCTGCCGCCACCTGAATGACCGGCGTCATTTCCGCCAGCTTGTCATCGGTCAGGTGGCATTTGACCTGATGCCCATCGGCCAGATGCCGCACGGGCGGTACCTCTTTCTCGCACAACCCGCCGGCCACTTCCGATTTCCAACGGCACCGCGTCTGGAACGGGCAACCCGATGGCGGGTTCATCGCCGACGGAATGTCACCTTCGAGCACGATGTGCTTTTTCTCAATCTTGGTGTCCGCGATGGGCACGGCCGACAAAAGTGCCTCGGTATAGGGGTGATAGGGCGGGGCAAAGACCTGTTCCGTGCTACCCAGTTCCACCACGTGACCCAGATACATGACCATCACGCGATCAGACAGGTAGCGCACGATGCTGAGGTCGTGACTGATGAACAAAAGCGTCGTCTTTTGTTCACGCTGGATCTGCATCAGCAGGTCCGTCACCGCCGCTTGCACCGACACGTCCAACGCGGACACCGGCTCGTCCGCGACCACAATACGTGCATCCCCTGCGAAAGCACGCGCTATGCCGACCCGCTGCTTCTGACCACCGGACAGTTGCCGCGGCATGCGTTCCGCAAAGGCGCGGGGCAGCTTTACCAGATCGAGCAGTTCGAGCATCCGCTGACGCCGTTCCGCCTCGTTCTCGCCAATCCCGAAAATCTCCAGAGCGCGAATGATCTGTCGACCAACCGTCATTGACGGGTTCAGCGTATCGAACGGGTTTTGGAAGACCATCTGCACATCAGCAATGGTCCCCGTGTCCCGCTCTTCAATCGGCGTCTTCTCGATGTTTCGGTTGTCGAGCAGGATTTGACCCTCGGTGGCTGTCTCCAACCCCATCAACACCTTGGCAAAGGTCGATTTCCCGCAGCCGGATTCGCCCACGATCGCCAGTGTCTCGGATTCGCGCGCCTCAAAGCTCAGTGTTTCGTTGGCCTTCACAACTTTCTTTTCGCCGGAACCGCCAAAGAGCGCATTGGCCGCCACCTCGTAGTATTTCTTGAGGTTGTCCATTTTGAGCACAACCTGGCCGGGCTCAGCCTTCTCTGTTTGATCGCCAACTTCCATCGGGGCGTTCCAGTCAATCTCCTGGAACTTCAGGCAACGCGTTGTGTGCCGGTCATTGCCGGGCACATCGGCCATTTTGATGTCACCTGCATCGCAGCGCCCTGCCTCAAAGTAGTCGCAGCGCGGGCCAAAGTTGCAGCCCGGTGGGCGTTCATGCGGTAGGGGAAAGTTGCCGGGGATCGCCCGCAAGGGGCGCGCGTTTTTGTCCGCACCGGGCAGGGGGATCGAGCGGAACAGCGCCTGTGTGTACGGGTGCTGCATCTCGTCAAAGACATCCTTGATCGACCCGCTCTCGACCGCCTCGCCGGAATACATCACGCAA
>CAZCOX010000125.1:8549-9719 GCA_964500115.1 uncultured Rhodobacterales bacterium | reverse complement strand
GGTGATCTCACGATTGAAGCGCTGGCCCCGATTGATCAGTTGCACCACGGCGGGATGGGGCTTTCCGAAAGGTTGGCACGTGTGGCGGGGATCACCACCGGGATGCACGTGCTGGACGCAGGCAGCGGGATCGGCGGTGGCGCGCGGTACCTGGCAGATCGTCTTGGCTGCACGGTCGAAGCGCTTGATCTTTCGACGGATTTTATCGCAACCGCCAAAGAGCTGGACCGCCTGGTAGGTGTTGCCGACAAGATCAATCAGCATGTCGGCTCGGTCACTGACCTGCCGTTCGAGGCAGATCAGTTCGACGTTGTGTGGAGCCAGAATGTCACCATGAACATCGCCGATAAGCACACGATGTTTTCAGAGGCGCACCGCGTGCTGCGGCCCGGCGGTGTCTTTGCCTTCACACATATCGCCGCCATTGATGGCGCGGAACTCGACTATCCGATGCCTTGGGCGATGACGCCGGAAACCAGCTTTCTTGGTACACAAGAAGAGGTTCTTGATGTGCTGCGCGCAGTCGGCTTCGACGCCGTCGAAGATCACGCCAAACCTGCGCCAACGGCACCACCGCCCGGGGCTGAGCCGCCACAAGACAATATCGCGATGGGTGATGACATGCCGCTGCGGCGGGAAAACACGATGAAAGCGGTGATGGCCGGGCATTTGACCCCAATGATGGTGACAGCGCGTCGCATGGCTTGATTGGCACAGGGAAATGGCAGTGAAACCAGTCAGGTGGTGGCTTTCTTGCAATCGGTTGCGACGCCCAATTCTTGTGCGGTGTACAAGCGTACACAATTAAGTATTTGAAATTGTACAGAATTCTCTTTACTTGCGCCGTGGCGCCGCCTACATCGACACCATACCGCTAAGGCATGCGCGCATGAATTCGATCCCTGACCACCCGTTGCGATACCAGCTCGCCAATGAGCTGCACGCGAGACCGTTTCCGTCGCTGGAAGCGCCGTGTCGTGCTGTTTATCTGGCAATCAAACAACCGCAGAGTGCCGCGAGCCGCGACAAGTCGCAGGATTTGGATCACCTGAAGGCTTTGCTTGATCGCTACGGAACCGCGCACCCGCAACCTGGTGCGACGCATTTCTTTGGTCAGATCGGCCAGCACAGCCTCAAGTGGGAACAGCACACCGAATTTGTGACCTACAC
>CAZCOX010000125.1:0-8449 GCA_964500115.1 uncultured Rhodobacterales bacterium | reverse complement strand
TTCAGCCGCGTGCGAGAGATTGGCCCGCGTATGGGCGAAATCGACAATGAACTGACTGCCCTCATGTCGAACATGACCAATGGCGACGGGCAAGAGGAAGACCGCTTGAAGTCGCTCTTGTCGGTCTCGGCAGAGCTGGAAAACCTGTCGGCGCAAACCTCGTTCCGGTTTGGCGCGACCGGCGCGTATGAGGCAATTGTCGAACAGCGCGTATCGGTGCTGCGCGAGGAACGGTTTGACGGGCGTCAAACCTTTGCCGAATTCATGACCCGACGCTACGACCCCGCGATGCGCACCGTGAAATCGGCAGAGCGGCGTTTGTCGGCGATGGCTGCACGGGCCATGCGCGCCGGCGATCTTTTGCGAACCCGGGTCGAGGTTCAACGATCTGCCCAAAACCAGCAGCTTCTGGAAAGCATGAACCAACGCGCGGACATGCAGTTGCGCCTGCAACGGACGGTCGAGGGCCTGTCCGTCGTCGCAATCAGCTACTACGCCGTGTCTCTCGCGGGATACCTCATGTACCCTGTGTCAGAGGCGTTGGGGCTCTCCAAAGGGATGGTCACCGCACTGATCACGGTGCCGGTTGTCTTGCTTGTCTGGCTTGCCATTCGGCGCATCCGAAAGCTGGTGGAGCAGGGTGGCCCTGACATCTAAGCTCAAGCCTTACCGCCTGATCACCACACTGGTTTCGGCGTCCAGCGATGCCGCCAGCGATGTAAAACGTGCTTCGGCCACTTCGCCGAATAGTGGGGCGGAGTCCTTGGTCAGCTTGAGTTTTAGGATGCGTTTGCGCGGTTTCCATTCGAGCGACGTTCCATCAGCACTGGCGTCCGACATCCACAGCATCGCGCCAAATCGCAACGCTTTGCCCAACACCTCGGCATCGCGCGTTGCTTTCTCCGAGATCAATCCTGCCAAATCCTCAAACCGCGTGCCTTCGCGCTTGTTCTTGTAGCGGTGCAGCAATGCCAGCCCGAGGAATACGCGTTCAGAATGCTTGAGGCCCCCAAGGTTGGCGCGAGTTGCGTTGTCGAAACAGGTCTCTGCGCGGTAATCTGGATGCGCCCGCCAACTCACGTCATGCAAAAGACAGGCCGCCTTGACGATACGGATGCGCGAAGTGTCCGTGCTTGGGAACAGGGGCGTTACGAACTTGAAGAGCTTTTTGCCAAACCCCGGAAGGCGCGCATCCTTAGCCTCGGCGAAACGACAGGCTTCGATCAAGGGGTCACGGTCGCGCAGGTCTTGCGGCATCTGTTCGTAAAGCAGACCTTCGCGGATGCCGTAGCTGGAAATGGCGATATCCTTGGGTTTGAAGGTCTGTACCAGCCGCTTCAGCACATCTACCGCGTAGGGCACAAGGATCATCCGGGCCGACGAGATGCCAACGGCTTGGCGCAGTTCTTCGATATCAGCGGCTTTGATATATTTGACCGTCTCGCGGACCGACGCCTTGTCCATCCGGTACTCGTGCAGAACGTGAAGCGGATATCCACGCCGGTACATGTCGACCCGCGCAATCGCACGCCACGATCCACCCACAAGAAACAGCCTATCGCGCTGTGCGCCCATATGGTCGGCAAGGCCTTGCATCACCGATTTGATGTGTTTGTCGCGGCCTTTCTGCCCGCCCGGCAGGTCGCGGAGTTTCAGCGGCCCAAGGTTCGAACTGATCCGCTTACCGACGCGCCCGCCGGAAATCTCTGCAAGTTCCATCGATGAGCCACCGATGTCGCAGACAAGGCCGTAGCTGCCGGGCCAGCCCAGCAAGACACCTTGGGCAGAAAGCCGTGCCTCTTCTTCGCCGCCGATCACCCAGATGCGCAAACCGGTTTCGCGCAACACGTCTTCGCGGAAGTCCGGCCCGTCAATCGCCTCACGAACGGCGGCAGTGGCCACTACGGTCAGCGGCGGCAGGTTCATGCCCTGCGCCAGCGCCCGAAACCGCTTCAGCGCTTGCAACGCCCGTTCGCGACCTTCAGGGTTCAAACGCCCCGTGTCGGACATCCCGGCACCCAACGCGCACATCAGTTTTTCATTGTAAAAATAGGCGGGTGAGCGCGCGGCGCCGTCAAAAACCACCAATCGAACAGAGTTGGAGCCAATATCGACCACGCCCACACGGCTGAGCGCACGTGCCTTGGGATCGTTAAACAGCGGCCGTCCAAACGGATCAAAGGCGTCGTGTTCGGTTTGGGATTGTCCGTCCATGCCACCCCCCGGGTCTGGTCGCGCGCACCGTGTCAAAGCGCAGGCGGCAGGTCAAGAAATGAGCTTGCCTGGCACCGCGACAAATCCGGCGCAGGGTCTTTTCAGGACCGTTCGGATCACGCACTCTTCCGGGAATCACAACCGGAGGAACGGACAATGCGCATAGCGACAATGGCAACAGGCGGTATCGGTGGATATCTCGCGGTCAAACTGGCCAATGCGGGGCATGACGTGGCCACCATCGCCCGCGGCGCGCACCTTGCTGCGATCCGCGAAAACGGGCTCACGGTGGATGGGCCGGACGGTATCGAAACCGCAAGACCGAACATTGCAACGGACACCCCTTCAGAGGTCGGCCCGGTCGATGCCATTATCTTTGGTGTCAAAGGTGACGCGTTAGAGCAGGCTGCCCAGGCGTGTAAGCCCATGATTGGGCAAGAAACCGTTGTAATACCCTTCCTGAACGGTGTCGAAGCGGCCGAGCGGTTGATGAACATCCTGCCTGCCGAAAACGTTGCGAATGGTGTCGCGCGGGTCTCGACCACGATTTCGGAACCCGGGGTCATCAAGCAAACCGGAACCTTCGCAAGTTTTATCTTTGCCGAGTGCGACAGCGAACCGTCTGAGCGGATCACTGCGTTACAATCTGCAATGGAAGACGCTGGCGTTGCAGCCCCTCAAACCGATGACATCGACAAAGCGCTATGGGCCAAGTTCATTTTGTTCTCGGCGCTCTCCGGCGTCACAGCCGCTGGCCGTTGCACGATTGGCGACATCCGGGAGACGCCACGACTCAAATCACTGTTTGACGATGCGTTGAAGGAAACCGCCGCGATTGGTCGGGCAATGGGTGTATCCGTTGACGATGACATCGATGCACAGATTTGGGGAGCAATGGGGAATTTCCCGTCGCATGGCCGTGCGTCCACCGCGATTGACGTCGAACACGGGCGCCCCTTGGAAATCGAATGGGTGTCGGGCGCGGCGGTTCGGTTGGGTGAAAAAGCAGGAGTGCCCACGCCCGTGAATGCAGCGCTTTACGCGCTGCTCTTGCCGCACAAAGAGGGCAAAGCCTGACGCGCCTATTCCTCGGTGTGGGTCAGCTTGGGCACGTCCGACGCACCCGCTGACCCGCGCCCGGAGAGTGATGGGTTCTCCATAAAGAACCGGTGGCAGTTGAAGGCAAACGTGCCCTCTTCCCAGGTTGCCCGTTCAAACCCACCTTGCGGCATCATCACCCAGCTTTGCGCCACATCGGCGAGGTTTGCCGCCATAATCTGGCTGACGATCTGGGCTTTGACCGTTGCGTTGTCGATCTCGACCAGAGTTTCGACGCGGCGGTTCAGGTTGCGGCCCATCCAGTCGGCAGAGGACATGAAAACCCGCGCCTTCTTGTGGGGCAGGCCGTACCCGTTACCAAAACAGATGATGCGCGAATGTTCCAGGAACCGGCCCACCACCGATTTGACCCGGATGTTTTCGCTAAGCCCCGTCACACCGGGCCGCAGCCCGCAAATGCCGCGCACAACGCAATCGATCTGAACCCCGTCCTGACTGGCGGCATAAAGCGCGTCGATCATGTCGGGCTCGATCAGCGAATTCATCTTGAGCCAGATTTGCGCCGGTTTGCCAGCTTTGGCATGCTCTGCCTCCGCCGCGATCAGTTCCAGCATCTTGGGCTTCAGCGAATGCGGAGAGATCGACAGGTTCTGCAAACCTTCGGGTTCCGCGTAACCTGAGAGGTAGTTGAACACCTTGGTGGCATCGCGTCCAAGCTGCGCATCGCAGGTAAAAAAGCTGAGATCGGTGTAAATCGTTGCCGTGATCGGGTGGTAGTTGCCCGTGCCGTAGTGGGTATAGGTCACCAACCGGTCGCCCTCGCGCCGCACGACGATGGAAATCTTGGCGTGGGTTTTCCAGTCGAGAAACCCATAGACAACATGGGCGCCTGCGCGTTCCAGCCGCCGGGATTGGCGGATATTGGCAGCCTCGTCAAAGCGCGCTTTCAACTCAACGAGCGCTGTGACGGACTTCCCGTCTTCCGCCGCCTCACAGAGCGCGGCAACGATGGGTGATTGGCGCGAAGTGCGGTAAAGCGTCTGTTTGATTGCAACCACGTTCGGGTCGCGGGCAGCCTGCGCCAGAAACCGCACCACCATGTCAAACGTCTCGTATGGGTGGTGCAGCAGCATATCCTTCTGGCGGATCGCAGCGAACATGTCGCCGTCATGGTCCTGTACGCGCTCCGGCACGCGCGGGGTAAAGCTGGGCCACAGCAGGTCTGGTCGGCTGTCCAGGACAAGTTCTTTGAGGTCCGCAACGCCGATCATGCCTTCAAGCTCGATCACTTCGTCGTCGATGACGTGCAACTCGTCCATCACGGTTTCGCGCAGGGCTTCTGGCGCACCGGCGGAGATCGTCAGTCGTACAACTTCACCTCGCCGGCGGCGCTTGAGGGCCACCTCAAATTCGCGCACCAGGTCTTCGGCTTCTTCCTCGACCTCGATGTCGCTGTCGCGCAGCACGCGAAACCCGAAATGATCGCGCAGCTTGTAGCCCGGGAACAGCCGGTCGAAATGCAAAAGCAGCACGTCTTCCAGCATCAGGAAACGGTGTTCGCCGCGTGGTGCTGGCAGGGCGATGAACCGCTCGACCTGCGCGGGGATCGGCAAAAGCGCCTGCAGAGGCACTTTGCCTTTGCGGCGCTCCAATTGCAGGGCAAGGCAGTAGCCGCCGTTGGCGATAAAAGGGAAAGGATGCGCCGGGTCGATGGCCAGTGGCGACAGAACCGGAAAGACCTTGTCCAGAAACACGTCTTCCAGAAACGTCAGGTCATCTTCGGTCAGGTCGTCCCGTGACAGAATCGAGATGTTTTCCCGCTCCATCTCATCCCGCAGCCCGGCGAGCACCGTCTGCTGCAACGCCATAAGCTTGCGCGCATCTTCGTTGATCAACTCCAACTGTTCGGCTGGGGACAGGCCATCGGCGGCTGGCGTCGTGTTGCCCGCCTGCGCCAGTTCGCGCAGCCCTGCCACGCGCACCGTGTAAAATTCATCCAGGTTCGTGGCCGAAATCGACAGGAACCGCAGACGTTCCAGCAGGGGCACACGTGGATTTTCCGCCTCTTCCAGAACCCGCCAGTTGAAGCCCAGCCATGACAGTTCCCGGTTCACAAAACGCCCCGGGCCGGTCAGGTCCAGATCAGGCAATTCAGTCGGGTCAGGGCGGGGGGCATTCAGAAAATCAGCGGTGTTCATGAGGCTCCTTTAGCGGTGCTGGCTCACAGCAATATGACGGTGTGGGCAGAGCGTTATTCTGGCGCGCTTTCGTCATGGAATTCAAGCTCTGCCAAGGCTTTGCGCGCCAAATCGCGGGTCACACCGCGTGGCGTGCCCAAAGCGCGGCGATCCAGATGATCAACAAGCCGCCCGGCATCTTCGAACGAACGCGGCATCCAGCGCACCAGATAGGGGATCACCCGTTCCATCGGCACAATCTGACGATCGGCGAACAGCTTGGCCAGAACAGCAGATAGCAAAAGGTCGTCCGGTGCTGTCAATTGCGCGACCGTGCTGCCAGCCATACGGCTGGCGAGGTCGGGCAGATCAAGACCCCAATGGCTTGGTGGTTGCGTTGCGGTCAGCAACATCGAATGGTCCGCAGCCAGCACCAGGTTGTGCAAATGGAACAGCGCTTGCTCCGCGTCCTTGTCGCCCGCAATTCGGTCCACATCCTCGATACAGATGGGGCCTTCGGCGAGGCGCGGGATGTCCTCGCTACCAAGCGATTTGGCAGACACGATTGTGCCGCCGCTTGTCTGGCACCAGACATGCGCCAAATGGGTTTTGCCGGACCCGTGCGGGCCAACCAGTACCAGCTTGCCAAGGGGCCAGTTGGGCCATGTCTCGACCAGACCGAGCGCCACGGCATTCGCCTCAGTGACGTAAAAATCGTCTCGCCCCAGCGCAGGGCGCGCCGGTATGTCGAACGTCAATTGTTGTGGCATTTAAGGTTTGTCCTGATCGCTCAGACCGCGGTAGAGACGGCTGCTCAAGTATTGCTCGGTCGCAAATCGCGTCACAACGCCAATGGCCGCCGCGACGGGAACAGCGACGAGCATCCCGACAAAGCCAAAAAGCGTGCCAAATATCGACAGCGCCAGGATCAGCCAGACCGGGTGCAACCCGACGGAAGAGCCGACGAGCTTGGGCGTCAGCACGTTGCCCTCGATCACCTGGCCCAGAACGAACACGCCGGCGACCAGCCCGATCGATACCCAATCCCCCCAAAACTGGAACAAGGCCAGACCAATCGCCAGTGCCCCGCCAATCAACGCGCCAAGATAGGGAATGAACGTGACCAATCCGGCGACGAACCCGACAACCAGCCCGAATTGAAGGCCGATCACCATCAAGGCAACGGCATAGTAGGTGCCAAGAATGATGCACACAGTGCCCATGCCACGAATGAAGCTGGCGAGGGTTGCGTCAATGTCTGCTGCAAGTTTTCGGATGGTCGGCGCATGATCGCGCGGCAGCAAGTCGTCGATGCGCGCGACCATGCGGTCCCAATCCAGCAGCAGATAGACCGCTACCACCGGAACAATGACAAACAGCATCACGATGTTGATGATGCCCGCAGCCGAACTGAGCAGTGTGTTCAAAAGCTCCCCACCGCGCGACTGGATTGTTTCACCCAAAGAGATGAGCGACTGTCGCAACGGGCTTTCTGCATCCATGATGTCCGGGAAGCGTTCAATCAGGAAATCGCGTAAGTTGGCGAACAGCGTCGGCGCCACGTCGAACAGGTCAATCGCCTGACCCACCAGCGCTGGAATAACCAGCAACATCGCAATCACAAATCCGATGATGCCAATCACGGTGATAATGCCCGTGGCCGCAACACGGCTAAACCCCATGCGCTCCAACCGATCTGCGACCGGATCAAGGAAATAGGCAATCGCTCCACCAAGGATGAACGGCAAAAGCACGTTGCCCAGCGCCCAAAGCGTCAGCGCCAGAACAGCGGCTGCGATGCCCCAGTACTTCAACTGTTCCCGCGCGGGAAGTGCCATGTGCCTGCCTCAGATTGCTTGGCTTCTACATCGCGCGTTGCACGCGGGGTTTCAAGGCTGGTCAGACCGAGTTCGCGGATTTCGGGCCTATCCCTTGTCTGGCCGGTCCGCGCCGCGCGCTTCGTTCATGATCGCTTGCATCTGCGCTTCCAGTTCCTTCGCCCAAGTATCACGGCGCTGACGGAAGTTTTCCATCATGGCTGTGTTTTCGGTAAAGGCGATTTCCGGGTCATGATGCTGCGCCATCTCCAGCATTGACCGACCATCCCATTCGGAAAATGCACTCACCAGCCGCTCGGCCTGGTCGCGGGAATAGCCCATCGCTTCCCAGGCTGACCGGCCCATACGCAGCGAACTGTCATACGTCTCGCGGATGATGTCACGGCACCCTGCGAACCAGAGGTCCATGACGTGGCCCCGGTCCACGGCGCGCGCGACGATATGAACCTTGGGGTGATGTTTGAGCACGTATTTCACCAACTCGGTGATCTGTTCCTTGTCGTCGATGGCGATGACCAGCATTTTGGCAGAATCGATGCCCGCCGCATGAAGCAAATCCGGCCGCGTGGCGTCGCCATAATAGACTTGGATGCCAAATTGCTTGAGCGTCTCAAGCTGCTTTGAACTGTAATCGATCACCGTGGCATTCACGCCCGCACCGCGCAGCATGCGGCTGACAATACCGCCGACACGGCCGTGCCCGGCGATGATGATCTCTCGGGGCTCTTCGATCTCATCCGCCTCGCGCGTCTCGTCATTTGCAAACCGCGGCGCGATCACCCGGTCATACAGGATAAACAGGGCAGGGGTCAGGAGCATCGACAGCGCGACAATCAACAAAAGACGGTCCGCCAGGTCGGTCGGGATCACGGCATTGGCGACCGTAAACGACAAGAGCACGAAGCCAAATTCACCGGCTTGCGCCAATCCAAGGCTAAAGAGGAACCTGTCCGAACCGCCGATCTTGAACGCAATCGCCAAAAGATACAGCACGCCCGCTTTCACCGCCATCAACCCGATGGTGAGCGCCACAATCGAAAACAGGTTGTCGAACAGCAGGCCAAAATTGATACCCGCACCAACGGTCATAAAGAACAGGCCCAACAGCAAGCCTTTGAACGGATCAATGTCGCTTTCAAGCTCATGACGGTACTCGCTATT
>CAZCOX010000124.1:0-9730 GCA_964500115.1 uncultured Rhodobacterales bacterium | reverse complement strand
AGTATCGGGAGCCCTTCGAGATGGGCAAAGACCGGCACCCGCGCTTCGCGTTGGACCAGGCCGACCAGGCCCTTGCCGCCACGCGGAACAATAACGTCGACAAAATCGGTCATGGTCAGTAATTCGCTGACCGCCGCGCGGTCACGTGTGGGAACAAGCTGGATGGCGTCTTCCGGCAGTCCGGCAGCGCGCAAGCCTTCAACGAGACAATCGTGGATCGCGGTGGAGGAATGGAAACTCCGACCCGCCCCGCAGGATCACCGCATTGCCGGCCTTGAGGCACAGGGCTCCGGCATCCGCCGTCACGTTGGGACGGGATTCGTAGATCACGCCGATCACGCCCAGCGGCGTGCGCACCCGCTGGATGTGCAGACCCGTGGGACGATCCCATTCGGCCATCACGGCACCTACAGGATCGTCCTGCGCCGCGACGGCTTTCAGCCCGTCCACGATTCCCTGAATGCGCGCTTCGTCCAGCATCAGCCGGTCCATCATGGCATCCGATAAGCCTTTGTCGCGACCAAATTCGAGGTCTTTGGCGTTCGCTTCGATAATCGCCGCGCGGTTGGCCCAAACCGCTTCAGCGGCGGCCATCAACGCTTTTTCCTTAGCCTCGGCCGGGGCGAAGGCAAGTTCTCCGGCAGCGGCTTTGGCGCGTGCACCAAGGTCATGCATCAATGCGGGAATGTCTGTCAGGTCTTTCATATCGCTGGCCTTTTTGCCGGTCGGGTTATGTGCATATTTGGAAAAAGAAGAAGTTCAGATCGCCATATCGTCGCGATGTATTACCACGGCGCGGCCCGGATAGCCCAGAATTTCCTCGATCTCGGCGGAGTTGTGCCCCTTGATCCGCTGCGCCTCTGTCGCGGTGTAGCGGGTCAGGCCGTGGCCCAATTCGCGCCCCTGCGCGTCAGCGATGACCACCGGATCACCGCGCCCGAACGCGCCACTGACTGCGACAATGCCAGGTGGGAGGAGCGAGGTGCCCCGTTGCAAGGCGCGCGCCGCGCCATCGTCCACCGTCAGTGTGCCTTGGGGTTTCATCGACGCGATCCAGCGTTTGCGCGCTGCATGCGGGTCAAGCTGTGGTGTGAACCACGTGGCGCGCGCACCGTCCTCCAGCGCCTGCAACGGGTACATGACCGCCCCCTGCGTGATGGCCATCGCACAACCCGAAGCCGTCGCAGTTTTCGCGGCCATCAGCTTGGTTTTCATACCGCCTTTGGACAGGCCCGATCCGGCGTCGCCCGCCATAACTTCGATTTCCGGCGTGATCTTGTCGATGACCGGGAAGTGCTGCGCCGATGGATCGGTCATCGGGTTCGCGCTGTAAAAGCCGTCTACGTCCGACAACAGGATCAGTTGATCCGCACCTACTGTCACGGCCACCTGCGCGCCAAGGCGGTCATTGTCGCCATAGCGAATTTCATCCGTCGCGATCGTATCGTTTTCGTTCACGATGGGGATCACGCCGAAGCCCACCAGCGTTTCCAGCGTCGCGCGGCTGTTCAGGTAGCGACGGCGGTCGGCGCTGTCTTCGAGTGTGACCAGCACCTGGGCGGTTTTCAAATCGTGGGGTGCCAACGCTTCCTCGTAGGCGCGGGCCAGGCGGATCTGACCGACAGCGGCAGCGGCTTGAGACTGCTCCAACGGCAGTACCGTTGCAGGCAGTTTCAACACGCCCCGCCCCAGCGCGATAGAGCCTGAGGATACGAGGATCACATCGGTGCCACGGGCCTTGATGCGGGCCACATCCTGCGCCAGCGAGGTCAGCCAGTCGCGGCGCAGATCACCTGTTGTTTTGTCGACCAGAAGCGCCGACCCGATTTTGACAACCAGCCGACGCGCGTCGCTTAGGGTTGCCACGGGGTTGCCTCCTCCGTCGCTTCTTCGCGTTTGCGGGTGATCTTTACGTGTTTGCGCAGCGCGCGCAGAACCTCTGTCAGACCCTCTTTCGAGACGCCGGACATCAGCATGACCTCATGGCCCGCCACACGTTCGAGTTCATCCTTAAGGAAAGCCCGCTCTTCATCGTCCAGCGCGTCGATTTTATTGAGCACCGTCACACGTGGTTTGTCGGCGAGACCCGCGCCGTAGGCCTCGATCTCACCGATGATGGTCTGATAGTCCTCAAGCAATGTACCGGACGTGCCGTCCACGAGATGCAAAAGCGCTGCGCAGCGTTCAACATGGCCGAGGAAGAGATCGCCCAGCCCCCTGCCCTCATGCGCGCCTTCGATCAGGCCGGGAATGTCAGCCACGACAAATTCGGCATCATCAACGCCGACAACTCCAAGGTTCGGGTGCAGCGTGGTGAACGGGTAATCAGCAACTTTGGGCCGCGCGTTCGAGGTGGCCGAGAGAAACGTGGATTTGCCCGCATTGGGCAGACCCAAAAGCCCCACATCCGCAATCAGTTTGAGACGTAGCCAAATCGTGCGCTCCACGCCCTCTTGCCCGGGGTTGGACCGGCGGGGCGCCTGGTTGGTCGAGGATTTGAAATGCAGGTTGCCCCAACCGCCATTGCCCCCTTTGGCCAGCAAGACGCGCTCGCCAAGTTCGGTCAGATCGGCCAGCACGGTTTCTTCATCCTCGTCGAGGATCTCCGTGCCAACCGGGACCTTCAGAACGATGTCTTTGCCATCAGCACCGGTACGCTGGCGGCCCGCACCCGGGCGGCCATTGTCAGCAAAGAAATGCTGCTGGTAGCGGAAATCGATCAGCGTGTTGAGACCATCAACAGCCTCGGCCCAGACGTCACCACCGCGCCCGCCATCGCCACCATCAGGGCCGCCGTATTCGATATACTTCTCGCGGCGGAAGCTGATGCAGCCGTTCCCGCCCGATCCGGAACGGATGTAAACCTTGCAGAGATCGAGGAACTTCATGCGTTTGCGCTTTCTTCGCCGCGGGTATCGGCGTGTGAGTGAGACCGTCCGCGACTTACCTCTGCCCACGTCGCGCGGTCAAGGCGCACACGGATGACCGGCATGTCTTGCCCGTGAAAATGCGACCAAATCTTCCGTGTTTCGCCCGTTCTCCGAAATCCAAGCTTGGTCAGTACGTTTTCGGATGCGGCGTTGCCGGTGATCCAACCACTCTCGATGACGTCGTGATCGGCGAAGTATTTGTCAAGCATCGCCGCCGCCGCCTCGGTCATGATCCCGCGACCCCATGCCCTTTGAGCCAACCAATAGCCAATGTCAGCGTCTTCATCCGCCGTGTCGCCCTCCGTGATGGAGACAACACCACACGGCACGCCCTCTGTTTCGATCACCCGGTAAAACGGATGGTCGGCCCGGTCCGCGACAAAGGCCTGCGCGTCCGCCAGCGTGTAGGGGTACGGCGGCGAGGTAATCCAGCGATGCACCTGTGGGTTCGCAATGTCGCGCGCGATCCAGTCGGCATCACGCGTCGCAAGCTGTCGAAGTGTGAGGCGATCTGTTTTCATTCTGTCGCCCTTTCCTGTTCAGGTTCGGGCGACGAAGGGTCAGCCCATGCGTTTGAGGTATGTCCAGGTTGGCACGGTGGCGTTGCGAGAGACGGAAAAGGATTCTGCGTCACCAATGTACTCAAACCCGCAATGTGTCAGCACACGGGCCGATGCCGGGTTGTCCTGAAACACGCTGGCAAAGATCGTCTGGTTGCCCAACGGGTTGGCCGCAACCAGCGCCTCGACCGCGTCAGAGGCCAGACCGGTGTTCCAGAATGGCGGTCCGACCCAGTAGCTGACTTCCGACTGGTTGCGGTCCATCCGTTCCAGCGCGATCAGCCCCATCACTTCGGGGCCACCCGCAGCTGTTCCATCCATCGCCCACACATCTTCGGTCCGATCCGGTGCCATGGCACGACCGACAAATGCTTCAGCCGCGCCGGGTGGCAAAGGATGCGCAATCGTTGTTGTCATCAGCGCCACGCGTTTATCACTGGCGTAGTGCTCGATCATCCCAAGGTCCGAGGCTTGCAGCGGGCGCAATGTAAAGCGCTCCGTCTCGACCACAGGCTGCGGTGCTGTCGTTGTATCCAGGCTCATCTGCTCTCTCCTCATCGCAGATACGGGATTGGCCCCCCAGCCAATGCGAAAGGGGACCGGCGTTTCCGCCGATCCCCTTGTTTTGTCAAAACCTTAAGGTCGGCTTACTCGGCGGCCTCTGCCACTGGCATTACGGAAATAAACGTACGGCCTTTAAGACCCTTGTGGAAAGTCACCGCGCCATCAACAGTTGCAAAGATTGTGTGATCTTTGCCCATGCCCACGCCTTCACCCGGCCAGAACTTTGTACCGCGCTGACGCACGATAATGTTGCCCGGGATCGCCGACTGGCCACCGTAGAGTTTCACACCAAGGCGGCGACCTGCGGAGTCGCGACCGTTGCGGGACGAACCGCCTGCTTTTTTATGTGCCATCTCGTCTTACTCCTGTTCGGCTGCGAACTGCGCGGCTTGCTCAAGCCAGTTGTCGCGTTCGATGCGGCCTTTGAACGACAATTGGTCATCCATATAGGCAATTTCTTCCGCGTTCCAAGCTGCGATCTGGTCGAAGTGGAACACTCCGTTCTCGTGCAGCAGGCCTTCCAGCTTGGGGCCAACGCCAGAGATCTTTTTCAGATCGTCTGCTTTGCCGTCGCGTGCTTCGGTCAGCAGATTTGCAGGCTTTGTGCCCGCGACTGCTTCAGCCGTTTCGGCTTTTGCGGCCGGCTTCTCAGCTTTCGGTTCAGCTTTTTTCGCTGCTTTCTTTGGGGCTGCCGCCGCAACTGCAACAGCAGACACGGAGCCCGCGCCAATGGCTGCTTTGACGCCGGACTTGTCGCCGCCAGAGGCAAGGATGTCAGTCACGCGCAGCAGCGTCAGTTGCTGGCGATGGCCAACAGTGCGCTTGGAGCTGTGCTTACGACGACGCTTGACGAAATTGATGACCTTCTTGCCTTTGATCTGGTCGATCACTTCGGCTTGAACCGCCGCACCGTCAACCAAAGGCGCGCCCACGACTGTCTTGTCGCCGCCAACCATCAGGATTTCGTTGAATTGTACTGTTTCGCCAGCATCCGCTGCCAGCTTTTCGACGCGCAGTGTATCGCCCGATTGGACCTTATACTGCTTGCCGCCGGTTTTCATTACCGCGAACATCTGTTCGTTCCTTTGTCATCCGCGTTCTGTGGCCCCCGGAAATCCGGTGTTGATGGGATGCCCCGCCTCGAACAGCGCGTCTCGTCAGAGACGTCATTTCTATCCAAAAACAAAAGGCGGAGCCGAGGCCCCGTCCTGATGTGTGCGCGGCTTATGTCGCGCGCCCCACGACTTGTCAATGCCTGTCTTGCCCGGGCGCGGACATTCCATCGATGGAAAGTCGAAGATGCGCCGACGCATCTTCCGCCCTACAGTTCCTGCACCTGCATCTGGCGGGCAACGGCACGGCCCAGCGCATAGGAAATGTCATCATACATCGTGTTGAATCCGGCAAAGAGCGCGCGGTTCAAAGCGCGGCCCGGCTCTGTTTGCGACAGCGCAATGTAGTCGGTCACAACCCCATCTTCGAGCGGCCGGTACGCCATTAACAGAAACGAATAGACCCATTCGCGCGTGTCGGTCCGGGTTTCCTCCTCGGACGACCAGACCTCGGTCAGGATATCCGCTTCTGACATGTCCAGCGCCCCGCCATCCACCATGCCGAGGTAGAATTGGTAATTCGCGTTCAACGCACCGACGAGGTTTGCTTCGACCAGATCATTCACCGCCACAAATTCCGCGATGGTCGCGAGCGTTGGGGAATCCGTACCTTCCAGATCGCGGAAGGTTGCGCGGGCGGCGTCCTCGATTTCCTGCACCCGCATCGCTTCGCGGGCGCTCAGCTCCAGCTCCACAACCTGCTGTCCGGTCTCGGAGTCGAAAAACGCGAGCAGCGGTGCCAGATCGGCATCTCCAAAACTCGTCGTAAAAGTGCCGCGCACCGTTTCCAGCATCCGCGCTTCGTCGTAAATCCGCTCCACTGTGGCGTCCCAGCTGTCCGATCCTCCACTTGGGATCATGTCACGGGCCAGTGTGTCGCCGTATTCCAAACCCTCGGCGCGCATGATGTCGATGATTTCGGGCACGCCCAGCGCATCCAAAAGGTCATTGACGGACGCCGCCGAAACTGGTGCCGCGCTGATCGCAAATGCCAGTCCAAAAGCACCGCCTAGTGTCCGTACACCCATCATCCCGAGGCTCCCCGTCTTCGCTTGCTGGTATATCTATGACGCGCGCCACATCTTGCCAAGCCAAAGACCCGTGATCGGCACCCAACTGCAGTGCCGCAAATAGAGGTTGCACAGCTTAGGCGCAAAAGTTAAACGCCGCCGCAGACCCCCGCGGAGAGGTGCCGGAGTGGTCGAACGGGGCGGTCTCGAAAACCGTTGTGGGTGCAAGCCCACCCAGGGTTCGAATCCCTGTCTCTCCGCCATTTTGGCCAGCCGATAGCCATAACCAGATACTTTACTGCGAGCGAAAGAGAGCCATCGTGCAAGCTGTTGTCATCGTGTCCAGTTCGAGTAGCGGCTCCACCGCCGTCGCCGGATATCTGGAGCGATGCGGCGCCCATACCTGTCCGCCGCATGCGACCACCAACGACCCACGCACGCCCATCTCGCACGAACCGGCCGCTTATCGTGACGCTCTGGTTGAACTGATAGACGAAGATACGTTCAAACAGGTGGGAGATCCGAAGGACTTTGTTGCGTTTTTCGAAAGGTGGTGGCGATCGGAGTCTGAGAAGGCTGTTCGAAAGGGAGCATCGCACGTTGTTTTGAAACACGCGCTGCAGACCTTTGTTTTGCCTTATCTCAAGCAGCGCCTGAATCCAAAATTCATACTGGTAACGCGACCCTTGGGTGAGATTGAAGCAACCCGTAAGCGGCGCAGATGGAAGCATGTTCACGGACGTGCCGGCGCGGCAACAATCCACAAGGCAGCATCCGATTTCTTTGTCGAGAACGCGTGCCCTTACATCGCTGTTCCGTTCAGCACATTCCGAAGCGATCCAGCATTTCGGGGCAAGGTACTTGATTTCATCGATCTAGTGCCCAACTCAGCGCAACTGGAAGACGCCAATCTTTTCTTGCGATGATCCAATTACCGCACCGTTTCTTAGATTGGCGCTCAGTAAAGCCGACCCGTTTCGTTAAACGCCATACGCGCCTCGATGTCTTCAAGCGGCGTTTCGTGCATCTCGCCATGTGCTTTGAGAGCTTCTGAATACGTAGGCAGTCCGTCTATCGCGCCCCAATGCTCGGGCTGCCACATGCGCGAGCGGATCATCGCTTTGCCACAATGGAAAAACGCCTCTTCGACACGCACCAAAAGCGCGAAGTCGGGGCGGTGGCCATTGACCACGCACATGTCCAAAACCGCGTCATCCTGAATGACCTGTGCTGCGCCATTGATGCGCACAACCTCTTTGCGTTTGGGCACCACAAGCATCAGGCCGACACGGGGGTTCTCGATGACATTGCGAAAGGTGTCGGCGCGGTTGTTGCCGATGCGTTCAGGAATGACGAGGCTTTTGCGGTCCAGCACTTTCAGAAATCCAGCGGGATCTCCCTTGGGCGACACATCCATATTGCCCGACGCGTCACAGCTTGCGACGGACACAAAGGTCGTTCGCGCGATCCAGGCGGCAACGTGATCATCAATGTGATCAATCATCTTATTGACCTGGCTTGGATGCAGCGGATCGAGCATCGCCATCAGATCTGCGGCAGAGGTGATCGGTTTTTGCGGCGTGTACATGGCACCTTGGGTGTTGCTGGTATCAAACGAGCCTAGCAGCAAATCCGATACGCCCAAAACACTCTCAATGCAGCCGTCCTCGCAGCGTCTTGAGTTTGACCTCCAGCCATCGGCGCGACGGGATATCTGTGCAAAGCGCGATTGCCTTTTCGTACGCGTCAGCGGCATCTGCCAGTTGACCCAACTCTGCCAAGCAGTGTGCCCGCACGGCAAAGGCAGGTTGGTATTGGTCGAGACCTGCGAAATCGATGCGGTCCAGCATTGCCAAGCCTTGCGCCGGCCCCGCGTCACAGGCGACAACCGACGCACGGCTGACGGCCGCGCCAATGGTTGGCGCAAGATGCATCAGGCCCGCGTATAGCTGCGATAGCGCGCGCCAGTCTGTCTTGCCTGTCTTCGCGCGTGCGGCATGCACCGATTGAATGGCGGCTTCGATTTGAAAACGTCCCATCTGCTTAAGCGTCGCAGCCTTTTGTAGTGCCGTGTTGGCGCGGTCGATTAACGCTTCATCCCAGAGCGCCACGTCCTGTTCAGGTACAGGCACAAGAACGCCGTCCGCGACACGCGCCTCTCGCCGTGCTTCGATCAAACTGATTAAGGCATGTAGCCCCAAAGCCTCGGCATTGTCGGGTGCGAGGTCGATCAAGACCGTGCTTAGAAACATCGCCTCGTGGGACAGGTCACCCTGCCCCTCCATCCAGTCGATGGCATAGGCACCATAAACCGCCTCCAGAACCGCGGCCATGCGGGTGGGAAACTGATCCTCATCCGGTACAACAAAAGGGATGCGGGCTGCTTTGATCTTGCGCTTGGCCCGCACCAGACGCTGCGCCATGGCGGCGGATGGCACGAGGAAAGCCTGCGCGATGTCTTTTGCGTCCAACCCCAGGACGGTCTGCAACATCAGTGGGGTGTGGACTGACGTATCGATGGCCGGATGCGCACAGACGAACAGCAGCTTGAGCCGATCATCCAGTGCTGGGCTGTCTTGAAACGTGACGTGCGGTTCCATTTCAGGCACCTCATCAGTGATGACCAGACGCTGGTCTTTGCGGGCGCGGTCGATGCGGCGGTTTTTGGCAACGGCCAGCAACCACGCCTCGGGATTGTCCGGTACGCCGCGTTCGGGCCAAGTGGTTAAAGCAGCGACGAACGCATCTGACAGCGCGTCTTCGGCTGCCATGATATCGCCGCTGCGACTGGCGAGCATGGCCAGCAACTTGCCATAGGCAGCGCGCGCCACATCTTCGGCGCGCGCCTGAGGGGTTTGTTCCGTCACACCGAATTCATCGCGGAGGCACGGATTTCGACCTTGCCGGTCTTGGCGGCTGGACACTTTTCGGCCCAGGCCATGGCCGCATCCAGATCAGGGACATCGATGGCGAAAAAGCCGCCCAGCGTTTCGCGCGTTTCGGCAAACGGGCCGTCCTGCACCCGCTTTTCGCCGTCTTTGAGCGTGATGGTTGTCGCGGTATCGGCGGGTTGCAGCCAGTCGGTTTCGACCAGAACACCGGCCTCTTGCAGGGCACCGATATACACCCCGTAAACCTGTTTCATCTCGGCCCAGTCATCCTGGGTCATGTGGGCAATATCCGCGGGATCGGTATAAAGAAGGAATGTGTAACGCATTGGAATATCTCCGTAAGACTGTTGGGATTAGGCCGTGGCGGCAGCGATGTTTTCAAGACCAATTTCAAAGGTTGGCCCCATCATGCCATCCATGAAAAGACCGAACACACGAAAGATCGGGTTGAACCCAAGGTCACTTTCGACACGCCACGTGACGTCAGTGCCATTGGTTGTTGGCACGGCGCGGATAAACTGCTTGGGCTGGCCCATGGCCCCCATATCAATGGCATATGTGATGGTGTCGGCTGAAACCTCGGCCACTGTTTGCGTGCCTTTGCCGCCCTTTCCTTCGAAACGAAACGCGGCACCAATACCGGCCTCTGGTCCGTAAAGATCG
>CAZCOX010000123.1:8356-9733 GCA_964500115.1 uncultured Rhodobacterales bacterium | reverse complement strand
TTTAGAATGCGATCTGCCATGACAGCAGCCGACGTGCGGTTGTCGATACCCATCTTTTGGAAAATTTGCTCAAGATGCTTATTCACTGTTCGCGCGCTCAGCCCCAGAATTGCGCTGATGTCGCAGTTGGTTTTGCCCAATGTCAGCCAGTACAAAACTTCAGCCTCTCGAGGCGTCAAATCAAAAGCTTCGGCCAGAACGTTTTCTTTGCTATGTGACATCCGACGCATGGGTTTGATGAGGATCTCGGGCGCGGCCGTCATGCCGATGTATTGAAACGTCAATTCTTCGGTTTCAAACGGCTGCACAGATGAAACCGGGCGATTGGCGCATTCCGCGATCCATTTGTTCCACGAAATGTCGCGCGACGTTGCATCGGTCGTCTTCAGGAAATCTATTGCCTTTTTTGATCCCCAAAGCACGTGCCCGTTAAGATCACCCGCCAGAACGGTTCGACCGGATGAATCCAGTGCGTCCCGAGCGCTTTGCAGCAGTCGCGAGTTGACAATGTGCGTGCTCAACCGCGCGATCAACTCTTCAACTACCACGGGCTTGGTGATGTAATCGACACCGCCGGATGCGAGGCCTTCCAGCAGATGCTCTTTTTCTGTAAGGCCTGTCATGAAGATGATCGGAGTGGTGACCGGATCAGCGCCGGATTTAAGCTCTCGACAGGTTTGAAACCCATCCATTCCGGGCATCACTGCATCCATCAATATGACGTCGGGTTCCACGCGGCGGGTCAGTTCAATCGCCGCTTTGCCATCTGTCGCAACGAGGACAGTCATTCCGCTGCCTTCTAACGCGGCAGATACCATCCCCAATGTGTCGGGCGTGTCATCCACAACCAGTGCGATGCATTTTCTTCCAGAATCATTCAGCGGCATCACGGGTCGCCTCCGGGATTTCAACAATCCCGCCCATGTCAAACCGGTCCAAACGTTTTTCGATCAGGTCGAGAAGGCTGGTCGCGCCGCGGTTCTCGGCATGCAGCTTTGCAAGGTGCGCACGCACGCCCGCCGGGTGGCCTACAGCCGCGCTCTCAAGCAATATATGTCGATCCTCCGGTGTCAAATCTTGAGCAATGGGCGTGTCGGCCTCGACTTCCGAATCGAGAACAAGGGTAACTTTCAACAACTCGGCCACCTGCATCAGCAGGTCGTCCAGGTTGAAGGGTTTAGCCAAGAACGCATCATGCAATGCCATTTTCGCGCCAGCCATACCCTCTTCATCGGCGTGGCCAGAGATCACGATGATGGGAATGTTAGGTTTACCCCCAGAACGCAGGTCCTCTGCAAACGACCAGCCGTCGCGCTCTGGCATGTCAATGTCCAACACGATGAGGTCTGGTGTCGCCTCCAACAGCATTTGCTCGGC
>CAZCOX010000123.1:4136-8256 GCA_964500115.1 uncultured Rhodobacterales bacterium | reverse complement strand
TCGATGCCAACACCGGTGTCTTCGCTAGTAAAATCACTAATTTGCCTCGGAAGAGTGGATGCGTGCGACTTTGACCTCTCTCAAGGCTGAAACTTTGACGATGCTGGTGGCAACCCCAATTGGCGTTCTTGTCGCCTACGGCTTGCACAGCTCGAACGTGCCCTACACCCGCATTGCCTTTGTCTTGCTGATCACATCGATGATGGTGCCCGTCGTGCTTATCGCGATTGGCGCGTTCTACGCCTATGTTAAACTGCAAATCCTCTACACTATGACAGGATTGGTGCTCGCGCATACGCTGCTTGCGATCCCTCTGATCGTGATCGTAACCGGATCGGCGCTCAAGAGATACGATATGAACCAGGAACTTGCAGCACGCAGCCTTGGCGCACCGCGCTGGAAGGCTTTTCTGACAATAACTCTGCCACAAATACGTTTTGCGGTTTTCACCAGCGCACTTTTGGCGTTTCTGAAGTCATTCGACGAAGTGGTGATCGCAATGTTCATATCCGGTGGGGACAACCCGACGCTGACGCGCAACATGTTCAATGCCCTGCGCGACCAGATTGACCCGACAATCGCGTCTATCTCGACACTCATGATCGGGATCACGACACTCATGATGGCGCTTGTGATCATATTTGGCCGCAACAAAACCAGCGGCTGAGACAATGGCCTTTGACTATGTGATCGTCGGAGCAGGATCGGCGGGCGCGGCGCTAGCGGCCCGGCTGAGCGTTTGGTCCCGGGTGTTGCTGCTCGAAGCAGGTGGGCGTGGCCGGCATCCTTGGGTCAATGTCCCGCTAGGGTACGGCAAGGTTTTCTACGACAAGCGGTTCAATTGGAAATACGAAACCGAAGTTGACCCGAATATCGGACGGGCAATGTATTGGCCGCGAGGTAAGGGGCTGGGCGGCTCCTCCGCCATCAACGCTATGGTTTACGTGCGTGGCCATCCGCGCGACTTCGACGATTGGGGGCCTGGCTGGCAGTGGAAAGACGTGGCCCCTGTGTACCGCCGGATGGAGGATTGGCGGGGTTCGCCAGATCCTGCGCGAGGCAAAGACGGGCCGCTGTGCGTCACGGATATGTCGAACGCTATTCACCCGCTGAGCCGCACGTATTTGAAAGCAGCGGCCGAGGCTGGCATCCCAACCAATCCCGACTATAATGCAGACGAGATGATGGGCGCCAGCGTGTACCAGGTGACCACGCAAGACGGCCTGCGCGCATCGACATCGCGCGCCTACCTCAAGCCCGCACTGAAATCCGGCAATACGCTCGACATCCAGACCAATGCCTTTGCAACACAGATACTTTTCGAGGGAAAGCGCGCAAAAGGCGTCAGATACGTCCAGAACGGCACAGCAAAGACCGCCCTCGCTGAAGCCGAAGTGATCCTGTGCGGTGGGGCCGTCAACACACCCCAGCTTTTGCAGCTCTCCGGCATAGGGCCCGGCTCACTACTCCAGAAGCATGGGATCGACACGATCCGCGATGCCCCCGAGGTCGGCCGCAACCTTATGGATCACATTGGCGTCGACCTGATGTTTGCTGCCCGCCGGCCCAGCATGAACCAAGTCCTTAGGCCTTGGTATGGCAAGGTGCGCGCAGCGTTGGAATACGGGCTTTCCCGCCAAGGGCCGTTGTCGATGAGCCTGAACCACGCCGGAGGCTTTGTTCGGTTGACCGACCACGATGGGCCGCCGGATCTGCAACTATATTTCTCGCCACTGACCTACAGCCGCGCCCCGGCTGGTGTCCGCCCGCTCATGAGCCCCGACCCGTTTCCAGCGTTTCGGCTGGGCTTTAACCCGTGCAAGCCAACCAGCAAGGGGTATCTTGAGATACGGTCGCCTGACCCTTCGAAAGCCCCGGCGATGCATCCCAACTATCTCGACACGGAAGAAGACTGGCAGCGTATGCTTGATGGTGTTCGCATTGTGCGGCGCATTGCAGAGACTGCGACATTCGGGTCCATTAGCGAACGCGAAATGATCCCTGGCCTGTCGCTACAAGACGAAGACGCGATGCGCGCGCATATCCGTGACGATTGTTGGACCGTGTTTCACCAGTGTGGCACCGCGAGGATGGGATCCGATGGTGTGGTAGACCACCGTTTGCAGGTGCAAGGTGTGGACGGATTGCGCGTGGCTGACGCCTCGATTTTCCCGACGATCCCGTCGGGCAATACAAACGCGCCCGCGATCATGGTGGGCGAAAAGGCATCCGACATCATCCGAGAGGACGCGCGATGAAACTGAAAACTATTGAGACATTCACGACCGACTACGTGGGGTTCGTCCGCGCAACTATGGAGGATGGCAGCACCGGCTGGGGTCAAGTCTCGACCTATCACTCCGACATCACGTGCCAGGTCTTGCACCGGCAGGTGGCTCCCTGGGTTTGGGGGCACGACACAACCGATCTTGATGACCTGCTCGATATCGTGGCCGAGCGTGAACACAAATTTCCCGGCTCTTACCTCCGCCGCGCGATGGCAGGTCTCGACACGGCGATCTGGGACATGCGGGGCAAGCAGGCTGGAAAACCTGTGGCCGAACTTCTGGGTGGATCAGCCGGACCGCTTCGCGCCTATGCGTCGTCAATGAAACGCGACATCACGCCGAAGGATGAAGCCGCACGCATGCTGCGTCTGCGCGATGAACAGGGATTTGATGCTTTTAAGGTGCGGGCCGGTAGAGAGGTCGGTCGCAACGAAGATGAATGGCCGGGTCGCACCGAAGAGATCATCCCGACGATGCGCAAGGTCCTTGGCCCGGACGCAGCCCTGCTGATCGACGCGAATTCCTGCTATACACCCGCGCGCGCCATTGAGGTGGGGCAGATGCTGCAGGATCATGGGTTTTCGCATTTCGAAGAACCCTGCCCCTACTGGGAGCTTGAACAAACCAAAGAGGTGACAGACGCGCTCGACATTGACGTGACCGGTGGCGAGCAAGACTGCGACCTGCCAACCTGGCGGCAGATGATCGACATGCGCGCCGTTAATATCGTGCAACCCGATATCCTCTATCTCGGCGGCATCAGCCGAACGCTTCGTGTGTGTCGCATGGCCTATGCAGCGGGGCTGCCCATCACACCACATTGCGCGAACCTATCTATGGTCACGTTGTTCACGATGCACCTTTTGCGGGCGATCCCTGGCGCAGGGAAGTACCTCGAATTCTCAATCGAAGGCGAAGACTACTACCCTTGGCAGGACGGGCTGTTCGCGACAGACCCGTATTGCGTCACCGACGGGAAGGCGACGGTCACAGACGCACCCGGATGGGGGATCGAGGTCGCGCCCGACTGGCTTGCAAGATCGCAGTACCAGATCAGCGAGGCACCGCTGTAAGCATGTCTATGCGTCTGATCCGACGACCAGACAGTCCAGCGCGAACGCGCCTTGCGGGGTGCATATCAACGGATTGATGTCACTCTCCCGACAGGTTGGTCCAAGCGCCGCGACCATGCGCGAGAAGGCCGCGATCTGCCGCGCTGCATCGTCCAGGTCGGCAGGCGGTGCACCACGGACACCCAGCAGCAGCCGGTAGATCCGAAGCTCTTGTAGAAGGCGCTTTGCCTCCACTTCGTCAAACGGGGCCAACGCGGCGATGCTGTCATTAAGAAATTCGATGAGCACCCCGCCCGCCGAAATCAACACGACAGGGCCGAAACTGTCATCCCAGATCGACCCAAGCGCCAGTTCGACACCTTTCGGTGCCATTTCCATAAACATGGCCTTCGGGCCGAGTCTCGCGGACATATCCGCATAAGCGCTCGCCGCCTCTACCGCATCGCCCAGGTTCAGAACGACACCACCCACATCCGATTTGTGCGCGTGGTTTTCGCCAGTCTTCAGAACGATGGGAAAGCGAAGACCGTCGAGAGCCGCGATCACGCACGAGGCATCCTCAACCTTGCGTAGAACGGGGGATCGAATGCCGAAATCGGCCAGCATGCGCAGCCCTTCAACCTCGGTCAGACGTCCCTTGTCGCTCAGCATTGCCAGCCATCCCTTTGGGTCTTGAAGCTTCTGTTCGTCGACCTCCACCGGTTCAACAAATCGCGATACGTCATCATGTGCGACGTTGCTTTCAGCGCATTTGACGTA
>CAZCOX010000123.1:2748-4036 GCA_964500115.1 uncultured Rhodobacterales bacterium | reverse complement strand
GGTCTGGAGATCGGTCAAAACCATTCAGAACGCCAGAATCCTGTGCAATTCGTGGATTCTCGCTTGAAAATTGGGCGCTCTTGCGGATTCCGAGAGGTCGACGCGGCACGAACATTGTTCCAAGAAAACGTTTCGACCCGAATGATCCCATGCAGCGCGTCTAGGGTTCCGCCTCACTCCTCCCTTTGAGGGACTGGTCCGAGAGATGCCACCGCAACGGCAAATTCCGTTCGGTACACGGCGGGGCAAAATCCCGGGAGAACACTGCGCAACGGGTCGACCGATCTCTCATGTTCCGCCTCGGCTGATCCCCAGTTCTTTCTCGGCGGAACGTTGCGAGAAGGGGAACACCCATGTCTGCACTTCGTCATTTCGCGATTGGCGCCGCGGCGTTGTCGATGAGCCTGAGCACGCCTGCATTGGCGCAAGAAAAAACCGACTTCCGGGTCGCATGGTCAATTTATGTTGGCTGGATGCCGTGGGGCTATCTGGAAGAGTCGGGCATCATGGACAAATGGGCCGAAAAATACGGCATCGATGTCGAGATTGTTCAGATCAATGACTACGTCGAGTCCATCAACCAGTACACGGCAGGTGCGTTTGACGGGGTGTCGGCGACAAACATGGACACGCTGTCGATTCCATCGGGCGGCGGTGTTGATACCACGGCCCTGATCGTTGGGGATTTCTCAAACGGCAACGACGCAGTCATCCTCAAAGGGGACGGAGGGCTTACCGATTTGGTGGGCAAGCCAGTGAACTTGGTAGAACTGTCGGTGTCGCATTACCTTTTGGCGCGCGCGCTGGATAGCGTCGGTTTGCGCGAAGCGGACCTCGACAGCGTCATTAACACATCCGACGCGGATATGATCGCGGCGTTCCAGACGGATGATGTCGAAGCGGTGGTCACGTGGAACCCACTGGTGTCGACCATTCTCGAAGACCCGAACGCGACCAAGCTTTTTGATAGCTCCGACATTCCAGGTGAGATCATCGACCTGATGGTCGTCAACACAGAAACGCTCGAAGCGAACCCCGATTTCGGCAAAGCCATGGCGGGCGCGTGGTATGAGGTTATGGGTCTGATGGCTGAAGGTGACGAGGCTGTCTTGACCGCGATGGCCGAAGCCTCCGGCACAGATCTGGACGGCTACAAGGCGCAGCTGGCCTCGACCGAGATGTTCTACGACCCGGCGGATGCCGTCGCATTTACCCAAAGCGCGGAACTGCCCGAAACCATGGTCAGTGTGGCGGAGTTCCTGTTCGACAAGGGCATTCTTGGCGAAGG
>CAZCOX010000123.1:0-2648 GCA_964500115.1 uncultured Rhodobacterales bacterium | reverse complement strand
GGCTGGCGGAAAACCCCTCGGACAAGCTGTTGCCGGCGCCCTCGACGATTGCGGCAACAGCGGAACGGCTCTTTACAGAGCCGGACCGCAGGTCGGATCGCATTCTTCTCTGGCATGACACCGCCGCCAGCCTTCAGCGTCTATTTTTGGGCGTCGGCATATCCGCAGTCCTGGCGACCATCGTCGGCCTATTGATTGGGCTCTTGCCGCATGTGCGCTCGACGTTGGCCGGGTTTGTCGCCGTGGTGTCGATGATACCGCCTCTTGCCATATTACCGATCCTGTTCATCGTCTTCGGCCTTGGCGAGCTCAGTAAGGTCGTTTTGATCATCGTAGGCATCTTACCGTTCCTGATCCGAGACCTAAGCCAGCGCGTACTCGATATCCCGCGCGAGATGATCGTTAAGGCAGAAACGCTTGGGGCCTCGTCTCTTGTTATCGCGATGCGCGTGGCACTGCCTCAACTCCTACCGCGTCTCATTCTATCCATTCGATTGTCGCTGGGTCCGGCGTGGCTCTTTCTGATTGCAGCCGAGGCGATCGCATCCGAGGTAGGCCTTGGGTACCGCATATTCCTCGTTCGCCGTTTCCTGGCCATGGATGTCATCCTGACCTACGTGCTGTGGATCACACTGTTGGCGTTCCTCATGGACTTGGCGCTGCGCACCCTGTCGCGCAAGGCGTTTCCCTGGACGGAGGCAAGCCTGTGAGGCGGGCAATCTTTGGAAAGATTGCGGCCAAACTCTTTGAAGAGTTTGGCGCCGGAGGCACCGTATGAGCTTTGTCACCGCCACCAACATTTTCCAGTCTTACGGCAAAAGGCCGATCCTTGAGAGGGTCAACGTGAGTGTCGACGAGGGCGAATTCATCTCCATCGTGGGGGCGTCCGGCTGCGGAAAATCCACCTTCCTACGGCTGCTCCTCGCACAAGAACGCCCGACCCGTGGCGAAATCCGGATTGCCGATGCACCACCTGCGGTTGAGCCTGGCCTTGATAGAGGCGTGGTGTTCCAGAAATACTCCGTGTTTCCGCATATGACCGTGCGCGAAAACATCGTCGCCGGTGAGAGTTTCCGCACCAGATGGGGCGTGTTTTCTGGCGCGCAGAAAAAGGCCGCGCGTGAGCGTGCTGATGAAACACTTGCCCGCATTGGACTGGATCATGTCGCTGATCAATATCCGGCGACCCTGTCGGGCGGCATGCAACAACGCCTCGCCATCGGACAGGCGCTGGCCGCGAAACCACGCATCCTTCTGCTCGACGAACCCTTTGGCGCGCTAGATCCGGGAACGCGGCTTTCTATGCATGACTTCCTGACCGAATTGCGCGCCGAAACCAGCATGACGGTGTTCATGGTCACACACGACCTTGAAGAAGGCTTCAAGCTCGGTGACCGCGTTCTGGTTTTCGACAAACCCCGTTGGGACCCGACCGACCCAAACGCCTTTGGCGCAACCATTACCTACGATTTTGACGCCCGAGATGGCGGCATCCCGTTTCAACGCATTGAGGAGGACACCAATGTACTTCGCCCCGCCTGACCGCACGCGGTCGCACCACCCGAAAGACCTGGGGCATGACGCGCGTCGGTTCCATCACCCGGACCTCACCAAGCTTCAGGGCTGGAAATCCATGAAAGCCGAGGCGGACATCCCGGAAGGCCGTTGGGATGAGGAGCGCCGCTGGGCGCTGCGCATGGGGCTGACCGGCGCGGACAGCATCGAAGACAAGTCGATCCCAACCTTCGCGCGTGGGGAACTGCCGCACTACGCCGGGATCAACACCTTTCTCAAAGCACCCTACGCCGAAGACGTCACCGAGGTGAAAGACTATGACGCCACTGTTCTTGGGATCCCGTTTGACGGCGGCACCACTTACCGCCCCGGCACCCGGTTCGGCCCTCAGGGCGTGCGCAAGATCAGCGCGCTTTATACGCCGTACAATTACGAGATGGGTGTCGATCTGCGCGAGCAGATGACGCTTTGCGATGCGGGGGATGTGTTTACCATTCCGGCCAATCTGGAGAAGTCCTTCGACCAGATCAGCCGCGCAGTGAGCCATGTGTTCTCATCGGGCTCTTTGCCGATTATGATCGGGGGCGACCATTCCATCGGGTTTCCCTGTGTTCGGGGGATTGCGGAATGCACGTCGAAAAAGATCGGGATCGTGCATTTCGACCGTCACGCGGACATTCAGGAAAAAGACCTTGATGAGCGGATGCACACGACGCCGTGGTTCCATTCGACCAACCTGCCGAACGTGCCCGCCAAGAACCTTGTGCAGGTGGGCATCGGCGGATGGCAGGTGCCGCGTGAGGCGGTGAAGGTCGCGCGGGAGCGCGAGACAAATATCATCACCATGGGCGACATGGAAAAGATGGGCATCGACAAAACCGCCGAGATGGCGCTCGAAATGGCCTGGGACGGGGTCGATATGGTCTACATGTCATTTGACATCGACAGCATCGATTGCGGCTTCGTACCAGGCACGGGCTGGCCTGAACCGGGTGGTTTTCTGCCGCGCGAGGCCTTGGCCCTCGCGTCGAAAGTCGCGGCGGAAGGGATCTGCGGGATGGAGCTTGTTGAGGTGTCTCCGCCTTACGATACGTCCGACATCACCGCCCTGATGGGCACGCGGGTGATCGTGG
>CAZCOX010000122.1:6791-9758 GCA_964500115.1 uncultured Rhodobacterales bacterium | reverse complement strand
GTGAGGATATAGGGCAGGGCGTCCATGAACTGCACCGGGATGATGAACCCGCCGATGTCGATGTTCTGGTAGCGCAGGGCGACCGCTTGAAGGAGGCCGAAGAGCAGGCAGGCGTAGAGCGCGTACCATGGTCTCCATTTGGCAAAGATAAGTGCCGCCAGGGCGATAAAGCCGCGACCGGCGGTCATGTCTTTGACGAAACCGGCTTGCAGGGCGGTGGCGAGGTAGGCCCCAGCGATGCCGCAGAGCACGCCGCAGATGGCAACGGCGGCATAACGCAGGCCAACGACGGAAACGCCTGCCGTATCGACCGCTTCGGGGGCTTCGCCGACGGCGCGCAGGCGCAGGCCAAAGCGGGTGCGGTACATGAGCCACCATGTGATCGGCACCATGGCGAAGGCGACGTAGACGAGGATCGGGTGGCCCGAGATCAGTTCTGAATAGATCGGGCCGAGGATTGGGATGCTGCCAGCGGCCTCGGCACCCGGTAGGGTGATCGGCTCAAACCGGCCTGCGCCCATAAGAGAGGGGGTCCGACCGCCCTGGCTGAACCAGTCTTGGGCGATGAGAACGGTGAGGCCTGCGGCGAGGAAGTTGATCGCGACGCCGGAAATCAGCTGGTTGCCGCGGAAGGTGATTGAGGCGAGGCCGTGGACCACGGAGAGCGCCATGGAGGCGGCGACGCCAGCGGCGAGGCCCATCCAGACATTGCCGGTGAGGGCCGCGACGGCCGCAGAGAAGAACGCGGCGGCGAGCATTTTGCCCTCAAGCCCGATGTCGAAGATGCCCGCGCGTTCGGAGAAGAGACCGGCGAGGCAAGCGAGCAAGAGCGGCGTGGCGAGACGGATGGTGCTGTCGAGGACCTGGAGGAGGGTTAGAAAATCCATGGATCAGATCCTTGTGGTCGCCAGTTTGAAGGCCGCGAAGCTGAAGAACGCGCCAAGTGCGCCTTCGACCCAGGCCCGGGCGTTTTGGTAAGCGGCGCGGAAAGGGCGGGATGCAAGGAGGATCGCCCACGCGCCGTGGCAGAGAAATGACAGGACAGCCGCACCCAGCACGAAGGTCGCGATGATCAGAATGCTTCCGCCTTTGGTAGCTCCAAGCGCTGAAATAGCGAGCCAGAATGCGATGGCTTTCGGGTTGGTCACTTGCAGGGTATAGCCTTTGGCAAAGGCGCGCGTGTTGGACAGGGGTGGTGTTGTTTGCGCTGCAATTGTGGGTGGCGTCGCGGCTTTGCGGAACGCGCCGTAGGCGAGGTATGTGAGGTAGGCCGCGCCGAGAATGCGGAGCGCTGTCATGGCCCAAGCGGCTTGCGAGATGATCAGGCCGACACCCATGACTGTCAGCAGGTTCAGCGTCGCGCTGCCGGTGGCGATACCGAGGCAGGTGATGAGTGCAGGCTTGCGGCCTTGGGACGAGGCGATGCCGAGGAGCATCGCAACCGCCGGGCCGGGTGAGGCGGCACCAATCAGCAGGATTGAATAGGCGGCCAGAAAGCCGGGCAGATAGAGGGCCAGTTCGCTCATGCGCGGTTCCGCCGGGCGAGGAAGAATTTCTCAAGCGGCATGCGTACCATGTTGTCGAGCGCGCCGGTGAAGAGGATCACCAGCGCCTGAATCACGACGATGAGTTCGCGGGGGATGTTTGTCCAAAGCGCGAGTTCGGCGCCGCCCTGGTAGAGGAACCCGAAGAGGAGTGCGGCAAGCAGCACACCAAGCGGGTGGGATCGGCCCATGAGCGCGACGGCGATGCCGATGAAACCGGCACCTTCGGTGGCGTTCATGACGAGGCGTTCAGCCTCTCCCATCGTCGTGTTGAGCGCCATCATGCCCGCGAGGCCACCGGAGATGAGCATCGCGACCACGGTGATTTTAACCGGGCTGATACCGGCGTATTTCGCGGCGGATTCCGATTGACCGAATGCGCGGATCTCGTAGCCGAGCTTGGTGCGCCAGATCAGGACCCAGACGGCGAGACACATGAAAATGGCGAGGAAGAAGGTCACGTTGGCGGGCGCGCCGCGGAACATGGCGGTCTCAGCCGTCGAGAACATGTCCTGGAAGGTGGGCAGGTTCGTAGGTTCGGGGAACTTGGCGGTTGCGGGATCCATCGCGCCTTGCGGGCGGAGCAGGTTCACGAGGATGTAGTTGAGGACAGCGGCGGCGATAAAGTTGAACATGATCGTGGTGATCACAATGTGGCTGCCGCGTTTGGCTTGCAGGTAGGCGGGGATCAGCGCCCAGAGCGCACCAAAGATGGCTGCGGCGGCGGTCGCACCGATGAGTGCGATGTACCAGTTGGGCCAATCGATATAGAGGCAGGCGAGTGCAACGCCGAGGCCGCCGATCATCGCCTGACCTTCACCACCGATGTTGAACAGCCTTGCGTGGAAAGCGATGGCGACTGCGAGGCCGGTGAAGATGAAGTTGGTGGCGTAATAGAGCGTGTAACCCCAGCCGGAGGAGCGCATGAGCGCGCCGTCGACCATGAGTTTGAAGGCCGCGACCGGGTCTTCGCCGATGCCGATGATCACCAGCGACGACAGGATGGCAGCAAGAATGAGCGAGATCAGGGGGACAAGGACCGCGTCGGCCCAGCCGGGCATCTTATCCATCTTTGTCACTCTCCTCGGGGTCTTTTTTGGCAGGCTTTGCCGGGCTAGCGGTCGGCGAAGACTGGGTGACCGTCGCGCTCAGGCTGGCGATGCTGACGGATTGCTGCGGCTGTGGCGGATCAGATGGCGTGTCGATATTGATGACAATCGGGGCGTCTTCGGGTTCGGCGGTGGGCGGTTCGGTCTCGACTTTGATGTCGAGGGTTTCATCCGTTGCAGTTTCCGCTGGGTCTGCGTCAGGTTCCTGTGAACTGATCTCAATCCGCTCTTGTTCTGGTTCTTCGGCGGGCGCACTTTCCGTCGCTTCCGTCGCTTCCGTCGCTTCCGTCGCTTCCGTCGCTTCCGTCGCTTCC
>CAZCOX010000122.1:0-6691 GCA_964500115.1 uncultured Rhodobacterales bacterium | reverse complement strand
CGTCGCTTCCGTCGCTTCCGTCGCTTCCGTCGCTTCCGTCGCTTCCGTCGCTTCCGTCGCTTCCATTTCGGCAGGATCCGGCGACGCTTCGGCTTCGGTCGGCTTGGGGTCTGCTTCTGCTTCTGGTTCGGCGTTGGGGGCGAGCTCTTCTACATTCGCTTCGGTGTTTGCGACGGCGCTGGTATCAGTGATGCCCGCCATGAGCAGGCCCAGCTCTTTCTCGTTCGTTTCCGACGGCAGGCGTTCGCCCATGATATGGCCATCGAACATGACTGCGATGCGATCCGACAGTGAGAAGATTTCGTCAAGCTCAACAGAGACAAGCAGGATGGCTTTGCCTTCGTCCCGCAAGCGCACGATCTGCTGGTGAATGAATTCGATCGCGCCGATATCCACGCCGCGTGTGGGCTGGCCGATCAGAAGGATGTCGGGGTTGCGTTCAATTTCTCGCGCCAGGACGATCTTCTGCTGGTTGCCGCCTGAAAAGTTGCGGGCGGCGAGTTTCGGGTTCGGCGGGCGGACGTCAAAACGGTCCATCTTGGCAGCGGCTTCGGCCTTGATGGCGGCGTTGTTCATCATCGGGCCAGTGCCAGCGCTGCTGTCGCGGTGGTAACCAAAGACGGTGTTTTCCCACGCGGTGTAGGGCATAATCAGCCCTTCGCGATGCCGGTCTTCGGGCACGTGCGCAATGCCACGTGCACGACGCGACTGGCCGTCGGATTTGGCACCTGTGAGGTCAATAGGCTGGCCCTTGACGCGGACGGTGCCGGTGGCGTCTGCATAGCCGCCCAATACTTCGAGCAGTTCGGATTGGCCGTTGCCTGCAACGCCGGCAATGCCCAGAATTTCGCCTGCGCGCACTTCAAGAGAAATACCTTTGAGCCGTTCGACACCTTTTTCGTCGGTCAGGCGGAGGTTTTCGATCTCAAGAATTGGCTCGCCGGGTTTGGCTTCTTCCTTGTCAACCTGAAGCAAGACCTTGCGGCCCACCATCATCTCGGCCAACCGCTCCGGGCTGGTCTCGGACGTCTGCACAGTCGCCGTCATCTCGCCGCGCCGCATCACCGAGACGGTGTTGGTGGCATCCATGATTTCGCGCAGTTTATGCGTGATGAGGATGATTGTTTTGCCCTCGGCCCGCAGGTTGTCGAGGATGCGGAAGAGGTGATCGGCCTCTGCCGGGGTCAGAACACCGGTGGGTTCGTCAAGGATGAGGATCTCAGCCTGACGGTAGAGTGCCTTTAGGATCTCGACGCGTTGCTGGTGTCCAACGCTGAGTTCTTCGACGATGGCGTCTGGATCGACGTTGAGTTCGTATTCCTCGGCCAGACGTTTGAGCACGCCGCGCGCCTTGTTCAATGATGGGCGCAGCAGCGGGCCGTCTTCGGCACCGAGGATGACGTTTTCGAGGACGGTGAAATTCGGGACCAGCTTGAAGTGCTGGAAGACCATGCCGATGCCGGCGTTGATCGCGGCCTGGCTGTCGGGGATTTCGGTTTTGCGACCGTTGATGAAAATGTCGCCGCTGTCGGCTTTATAAAATCCATAAAGGATTGACATCAAAGTGGATTTGCCGGCGCCGTTTTCGCCGATGATGCCGTGGATGGTGCCGGGTTTGACACTGATCGAGATGTTCTTGTTGGCCTGAACCGGACCGAAGGCTTTGGAGATGCCTTTGAGTTCGATGGCAGGGACAACGGGCGTCAGATCGACGTCGGGTTCGTCAGCAACGGCGGTGGTCATGAACTATCCCTGAAATACATGTCCGGGTCTTGTGCCCGGATTGATCGAAGCGGCCATTTCCAGCCGCCTCGATGTGTTTTGGTGCTGATCCAGTGATCAGAAGCTGATGGCAGGGCAGCTGTCGTCGGACATGTAGTCGTGGACCATCAGCTCGCCGCTGGCGATCTTGGCGGATGCATCATCGACGGCCGCTTGCATGTCAGCGCTGACCAGTTCTGCATTGTGCTCGTCAAGCGCGTAGCCGATGCCGCCATTGGCGATGCCCATGACGTTGATGCCGGTTTCCAGATCGGTCCCCGCTGTCATCGCGTCATAAACCGCGTTGTCGACGCGCTTCATCATGGAGGTCAGCACCTGACCCGGGTGCAGGTAGTTCTGGTTGCTATCGACGCCGATGGACAGGATGTCTTCGTCAGCGGCTGTTTGCAGGACACCAACGCCTGTGCCGCCTGCGGCCGCGTAAACCACGTCAGCACCCTGGCTGATCTGTGCTTTGGTCAGCTCGGAGCCTTTTACGGGGTCGTTCCAGGCTGCTGGCGTTGTGCCAGTCATGTTGGCAACCACGGTTGCGTCGGGGTTCACCGCTTTGACGCCCTGCGCGTAGCCGCATGCGAATTTGCGGATGAGCGGGATGTCCATGCCACCGATGAAGCCGACGGTGCCGGATTCAGACGCCATCGCGGCCATCATGCCGACGAGATAGGACCCTTCGTGTTCGTTAAACACGACGGAGCGGACGTTTGGCTGATCAACAACCATGTCGATGATCGCAAACTTTGTGTCCGGATAGTCAGGAGCCACTTCAGAGAGCACGTTGCCGAAGGCAAAACCTGTCATCACGATGGGGTTGTTGCCATTTTCGGCAAAGCGGCGGAGCGCCTGTTCGCGCTGCGCTTCGGACTGCAGCTCGATCTCGCGGAAGCTTTCGCCGGATTCTTCGGCCCAGCGCTGAGCGCCGCTGAAGGCGGCTTCGTTGAAGGACTTGTCGAACTTGCCGCCAAGGTCGAAAATCAGTGCAGGCTCTGCCGCGGCCGCGCCAGCGGTCATGGCAAGTGCAGCAGCGGCACCGTAAAGTTTCGTCATAAGGGTCATTTTGCAGCTCCCAGGTGTTGGACTGCGACGGCTTTATTGCGTCGCTTGATTAGATCGGTTGATCGACTGCAATTAACGGTTAGGCGCGCGCGAGGGTCAACCGCTTTTTGCCTATACCCCACGTGAGTTTGGCGGTTGCAGGGGTAGTTCCTGATCTACAGGCCGCGAAAGCAGCAAAGCATCGTCTTTGCTGCCGTCGCGAAGGGTGTAATAGGCGCGCCGTTTGCCGATTTCTGCGAATCCTTTCGCGGCATAGAATGCGCGTGCCGGGGCGTTTTGTGCAGCGACGTCGAGGAAAATGCGTTCGACATTTTGGGATTTGGCAAGCTTGGTCAATTCGGACAGCAGATCGGATGCGATACCTTTACGCTGAGCGTCGGGATGCGTGGCGATGGCGAGGATTTCGCAGTCTTCGGCGACGATTTGGGCGATCAGGCCGCCGTTTGGTCGGGTCAGAAATCGGATTGTCGGGCGTTCGAGTGTCAGTCGGATGGCCTCTTCTGACCATGGGCGCATTTGCGTGTATGCGCTCTCCATCAATGCCGCGAAAGCAGCAGGTGTCACGAGAGCATGACCGGCGGTGCGTCGCGCGACGGCGCGGCATCTGCCGGTTTGATGTAGAGCGGTTTTGGGCGTTCAGCCGTCGCTGTGTCTGCCTTTGCTGCGCATTGGGCCATGGCGGTGATCAGTGCGGTCAGATCGGTAGGATAGATTGCGTCAGGGACCGATGCGGCTTCGACCAGTTCCGAGTTTCGCCCCTTGCTTCGCGCGTAAGCCATGTCGCGCGGGGCTTTGACCGCTGCGGTCTGGTTCGGGTGCGTGTGCAGAAGTGCTTCAAGCGTGGACACACCAACCGCCGGAATGCCCAGGCCTAGCGCCAGCCCGCGCGCGGCGGATACGGAAATCCGGATGCCGGTGAAATTGCCTGGGCCGACGCCCACACCGATGCGCGTAAGATCAGACCATGCGAGCCCGTTTGATGAAAGCATCTCATCCAACATGGGCATCAAATGCTCAGCCTGACCACGCGCCATTTCGTCGACGCGTGTTTCGATGATGCCGTTTTGATCGGACAGCGCGGCGAGGCAAGCCGCGCCGGATGTGTCGAAGGTGAGGATCACCGCATCAGACGGCAACCGGGCGCACCTCGGTCACTTCGGGGATATAGTGGCGCAGCAGGTTTTCGATGCCCATCTTGAGAGTTAATGTGGAGGATGGGCAACCCGCGCAGGCCCCTTGCATGTGCAGGTAGACGACGCCTCGGTCAAAGCCGTGGAACGTGATGTCGCCGCCGTCCTGGGCAACCGCAGGGCGCACGCGGCTGTCGAGCAATTCTTTGATCTGGCCGACGATTTCACCATCTTCGCCGGTGTGTTCCGCGTGGCCGGACGGGGCCTGAGCGTCGCCGGACATGACCGGATCGCCGGATTGAAAATGCTCCATCACAGCACCGAGGATGGCGGGTTTCAGGTGATCCCAATCGGTGTTGTCTTCTTTGGTGACGGTGACGAAGTCGTGCCCAAAGAACACGCCTTTGACGCCTGTCACACCGAACAGTCGGGAGGCCAGAGGAGAGGCTGATGCGCCCTCGGCTGTCGGGAAATCGGCTGTGCCCATGTCCAGTACAGTTTGGCCCGGCAAAAACTTCAGAGTTGCTGGGTTGGGTGTGGATTCGGTTTGGATGAACATGGCAACGCCTCCTGATCGGATGGACCATATATGCGACTGCCGTAGAGCAGCGTCAAGGTTTAGAACTGTTCTAAAACTGGCTTTCCGGTAACGTGTTGGGCGTCACTGAATGGGGTGCAGCGTTACGTCAAATGTTCCTGTTACCGGCATGGGATCGGATAGATCGATTGTGCGACCGAAATCTTCGCTGATGCCCAGAGTGCCGGAGAACGTTCCGGTTATTTGCAGCTGCTTGCCGTCCAAATCCCTACCGGTGATGGCAACGCTCAAAGCACCGTTGTCAGACCGGCTGTACCAACGTTGAAATCCGGCGTCGTCACTGCGACGCAGGATGGACATTTCGGGCGATTGCGCCCCGGTGCGCAAGAGATCGAAGGCCAGCCTGAGCGATTGAAAGTGCTGCCAGGACTGCACGTCGGTCGGGCGTGTCATGATGCTAACTTCGGCAAAACCCCTGGAGCCGATCCAGTCGCTGTGACCTGCGCTGAGCGGCAGTTCGAGTTGATCACCGTTCAGGGTGAGCGTGATCAGGCCGCCTTCTTGTGACAACGCAGCCGATGGCGAAATAAGGCTGGCTATCAGGCCCAGTGTTCGCGCCAAATTGCGAAGACTGAGACCCCAAATGCCGACCACGTGCGTTTCCTTTCGGTGCGTTTTTGTGGCTCGGTGTGATGGCGCGTCAGGTGATCGCTTCGAGCCGTTCTTTGGACAATTCACCAGGTACAATGGTGATCGGAATAGGCAAGCTGCCCGCGTTTCTGGTCAGCGCTGTGACAAGCGGGCCTGGGCCTTTTTTGTCGGTGTTGGCGCCAAGCACCAGAACACCGATTTCAGGGTCTTCCTGCACCTGTGCAATGATTTCCTTCACGGCTTCGCCTTCGCGAATGACCAGTTCGGGTTCGATACCCTGCTTGTCGCGCATCCACTTGGCAAAAACCTCGTAATGGGCGTGAATGCGTTCACGCGCTTCTTCGCGCATCACTTCGCCGACGCCGATCCAATGGTTGAACTCGTCAGGAAGGATGATCGACAAAACCTCGACCCCGCCGCCGGTATGAGCCGCGCGCATGGCGGCAAAGCGCATGGCGTTCAGGCATTCGCGGCTGTCGTCCAGAACCACAAGGAATTTGCGCATAGTTGGTCTCCCTCCAAGGATCATGACGCAGGAATGATGGGCGTGCAACAGAATGCAGTTGCTAGGCGACCGCAGTTGGCATTTTCAAAAGGGGGAGCATCCTGCCTGGAATGGCCTCGGACGGGATATCGCCGATTTGGACCGCACCATGTCTGGCATAGAACGGCAAGGCCTGCGGATCAGATTCAATTTCGACCGATGCGATACCTGCAGCGCGTGCCTCGGCCTTGGCCCAATTGATCAATGCGGTTCCGATGCCTTGCCCCATGTGGTCTGGGCACACAAAGAGTTTGGAAATCGCGGGTCTGCCCGATGAGAGGTCGAGTCGCACGATGCCAGTGTAGTGGCCCTGGACCTGAGTCACGGCGGTGGGTTCTGACAAATGCTCGGGTTTCACGCGGAGCACCTCGCGGCAGGCCTCTATGAAGTCTACGTCATAGCCCCAATGCGCTTTTGAGCGCAGGCACAAGTCGCTGAGTGCGTCGAGTGTTTGCTGATCAGCCTCGGTCAGGCGGTGTGGTGTCACGCGGAGAGCGCCCAATCCCAGTACATATCGCGCACGCGGCGGGTTATTGGCCCGTTCTGGTAAGAAGTGTCCTCGAATCCGACGACCGGTGTGACCTTGTGCATGTTACCGGAAAGAAAGACCTCGTCCGCTGTTTCGAAGTCGGCAAAACTCAGAACTGTTTCGTGCACCTTAACACCGTCGGCGCGCAGGTTGGTCATGTGGCGTGCGCGCGTGATACCGGCAAGGAACGTGCCATTGGCGATGGGTGTAAACACTTCACCATCTTTGACCATAAACACGTTTGACGTGGCGCTTTCGGCCACGTTGCCCATGGCATCTGTGACCAATGCGTTCTGAAAGCCGCGGGTGCGCACCTCGGCCAGCATGCGCGCGTTGTTGGGGTAGAGGCAGCCCGCCTTGGCATTGACCAATGCGTCTTCGAGAACGGGTCTGCGGAAGCGGGTTTTGCCCAAGCTGACGCTCGCGGTTTCCGGGGCAAGCGGGATTTCTTCGAGGCAGATGGC
>CAZCOX010000121.1:0-9779 GCA_964500115.1 uncultured Rhodobacterales bacterium | reverse complement strand
CTCAACCCTCGCAGAACCCGCCGTCGTCGATGACCTCATCGAAAACAGAATGAACAAGGTCTAGATTGACCACAATATGACAAGAAAGGGCGGCCAAAGTGCCGCCCTTTTACCTCTCATTTTAAACACTCATCACATGACCCAAGTGCGTTTTGATGCTACTGTCACGGCGTGTGGGGGCTCCATTCAAAACGGAGCAAAAAATGCCGATCATTCAACCGATCGCACCAACGATCCCGAGCCGTCTGGCCGTCCAAACGGACCCAATGACGCAATCACAAACCAACGGATCGCCTATTCCAGCAACGCCAACCAGCGCTGCCTACAACGAGACTGGTGAACAAGCCGTTCAACCCAGCGCACCACCGTCTGCGTTGCAGTTGCAAATTCAGGCGCTGATCACGGAACAAGAAGGCATGGTCGTCGCTGATGAAGCCGAAAACGGCAAAACACCGATAGGATCTGACCAAACCTCATAGGCAGCACCGATCCTTCAATCGCGACGACGCGCCACCAATCCGGGTCTGTCCTCCTGTACCGTAATGCGATATGCGTGGTCCGCTTCCCCCTTGCTCCTACGATGTAATCGGTGCAAGGAGTGACGCGCAGCGGGAGTTTCCCGTAGGGAAGCCACTGCAACCGCAGGAGCGGAAGAACACCGCTTAAGCGGGCACAAACGGGAACCGGACGAGGATTGGCATGACCAAATCAAAGCATGACTCAGATGTCGCCTTTATCGAAGCTTTGGCCCAGCTTTTGAAGGAAAACGATCTGACTGAATTGCAGGTCAAGCGTGAATATGGCGAAGATGACAGCCTGAACGTACGCGTAAGCCGCTTGTCCAGTACAGCACCCGTCGTTACGGCGAGTGTCGCGCCGGCAGCCGCGCCTGCACCGGCAGCAGCGCCCGCATCTGAACCAAGCGCAAGCCAAGCGCCGGAAGACCCCGCAGCACATCCGGGTGCTGTCACGTCGCCCATGGTTGGCACCGTGTATTTGCAGCCCGAACCAAACGCGCCACCCTTCGTGTCCGTCGGTCAATCGGTGAGCGAAGGCGATACGGTTCTGATCGTTGAGGCGATGAAAACGATGAACCACATCCCCGCTCCGCGCAGCGGCACGATCAAACGTATATTGGTCGAAGACGGGGCACCTGTCGAATACGGCGCGCCTCTTGTTATCCTCGAATAATCGGGGGTCCTTCCCATGTTCGAAAAAATCCTGATAGCCAACCGAGGTGAGATTGCGCTGCGCGTGATCCGCGCCTGTCGCGAAATGGGCGTCGCCAGTGTGGCCGTGCATTCAACGGCGGATTCCGACGCGATGCACGTGCGCATGGCGGACGAGGCGATTTGCATCGGTCCCCCCTCCTCTGCCGACAGTTACCTGTCGATCCCCGCGATCGTCTCAGCCTGCGAAGTCACAGGCGCGCAAGCCATTCATCCGGGCTACGGGTTTCTTTCCGAAAACGCGCGATTTGTGCAGATCATCGAAGACCATGGTCTGAACTTCATTGGTCCAACCGCGGAACACATCCGCATCATGGGTGACAAGATCACCGCAAAAGACACGATCAAAGCGTTGGGTGTGCCCTGTGTGCCCGGCTCTGACGGCGGTGTTCCAGACTTATCAGCGGCTAAAAAGATTGGCGCCGAAATCGGATATCCAGTTATTGTCAAAGCCACTGCTGGCGGCGGTGGGCGCGGCATGAAGGTGGCTAAAACCGCCGAGGACATGGAAATTGCGTTCCAAACCGCGCGATCCGAGGCGAAAGCCGCGTTCGGCAATGATGAAGTCTATATCGAAAAGTACCTAACAACACCGCGCCATATTGAGGTGCAGGTGTTTGGTGATGGCAAAGGCAATGCGGTTCACTTGGGTGAACGTGACTGCTCCTTGCAGCGTCGCCACCAGAAGGTTCTGGAAGAAGCACCCGGCCCAAGCATTACGCCGGAAGAGCGGGCGGAGATTGGTAAAATTTGCGCTGATGCTGTCGCGCGGATCAGTTATGCCGGTGCAGGCACTATTGAGTTCCTTTACGAAGATGGCGCGTTCTATTTCATTGAAATGAACACCCGGTTGCAAGTGGAACATCCCGTGACCGAAGCCATTTTTGGCGTCGATCTTGTACGTGAGCAAATTCGCGTGGCTTCTGGCCTTCCGCTGTCGTTTTCGCAAGATGATCTGGTGATTAACGGCCACGCAATTGAAGCGCGGATCAACGCCGAAAAAGTACCAAACTTTTCGCCGTCGCCGGGGCTCGTGTCCCAGTACCATGCGCCCGGGGGTTTGGGCGTTCGGATGGACAGCGCGCTTTACGCGGGCTACCGCATCCCGCCCTACTACGACAGCCTGATCGCCAAGTTGATTGTACACGGCCGTAACCGGGAAGAAGCGCTCGCGCGCATGGACCGTGCGCTTGGGGAGCTGATTGTTGATGGCGTGGACTCGACCGTTCCGCTGTTCCGCGAGCTGATGCAGGATGCCGATGTTCACAGCGGCACGTACAATATTCATTGGCTGGAACAGTGGCTGGAGCGCACTTACGCCAGCCCTGACGAGTGACGGGTCGTAGTCAGAGCATTACCAAAAAGAGCGGTCTGGGATGACCGTAACGCCTGAGCTTTTGCTTGAAGCGTATCGCGCTGGCGTTTTTCCGATGGCCGAGCATCGTGACGACCCTGACGTGTTTTGGGTTGATCCACGCAAGCGGGGTGTGTTTCCGCTCGACGGATTTCACATCTCGCGCAGCCTTGCAAAGGTTTTGCGGCGGAACGACTACGACGTTACGCGCAACGCTTGTTTTGGCGAAGTTATTGACGCTTGTGCAGATCGCGCTGAAACATGGATCAACACAGACATCCGTCTGCTCTACGAAGAACTGCACTATCGTGGCCATGCGCATTCGCTGGAGGTTTGGTCGGATGCGCGGCTGATTGGTGGCATTTATGGTGTCACCATTGGAGGTGCGTTTTGCGGGGAAAGCATGTTTTCACGAGAACGCAACGGTTCAAAAATCGCATTGGCTTGGTTGATTGATCTTCTTGTTCGCGGTGGTTACGTGCTTTTCGATACGCAGTTTTTGACCCCTCACTTGGCGTCCTTGGGAGCCATCGAAATTCCGCGCGCGTCTTACCGGCAACAACTGTCCGCCGCGTTGAAAATCAATGCCGATCTTGGATCAGTTCCGTTGGCGGAAAGCGGTCATGACGTAGTGCAGCGCAACACCCAAACGTCGTAACGAGGGTGATCCATCGGGTTGAGCGCCGGGGAAGAGGCGATCATCCAACCCTGAAACACAGGCGCATCGACGCCGACTTCGGTGATGGTGAGCGACGCATAGGCCTCACCTGCGGCATTGCCATTTGGATAGCGGCACTCACCTACAGCAACCGTGATACGCCCAACGCTCTGCGATTGCCGGTTGCCGACGTCGATGTCGGTTACTGCGCCAGTCAGCTTATCCAATGTACGCAGCTGCGCGCCCGTGCCGTCAGTTGTCGCCAATTGTGCGGTAGCCAAGCTGGCAAAAAGACAGCCTGCCACAATGAAAGAAAGAAAACGCTTCATATTAGACGCCTCGCGTCGGCGATTATTCCGGGCTCCACGCCTCGTAGTCGCGCCGATCCTCAGGCACCGGACGACGGATCGAACCAGCAGGCGCATACGCCAACGCCGTACCAGTCAGGTTTTCCTGATGCGGCTTCATCCACTCCTTTGTCGGCAGCGGGCGCTCGGTCGGCGGTTCTTTGAAAGTGTGGTGCAGCCATCCATGCCAGTCTGGATCTACGCGGCTGGCCTCAACCTCGCCGTCGTAAATCACCCAACGGCGTTTTCCGTCACGCGTCTGGTAGAACACGTTGCCCTGGGAGTCCTCGCCCACTTTTTCGCCATTGCGCCGCGTATAAAGCTGCGTGTTGAGCGTTTGCCCATTCCACCATGTCACGGCGCGCAAAAGAGAATTGAGAATGCCCATCGGCGACTCCTCGGGTTTGGTTCCAACGCCGTTATAGGGCGCTTTGTCGGCAGAGGTCCAGCGCAGCTATGCCGCAGCGGGCGCTAAAGCTGTGACTTCAATCTCGATCCGGTATTTCGGGTCGATCAGGTTGCATTCGATCATCGTGGCAGCCGGAGGGTTTTCGCCGAACATCGCGCTTAACGTTGGCCAGCACGGTTCAAATTCATGCCGATCCGGCAGGTAGTACGTGACCCGAACCACGTCAGCCAATGACGCGCCCGCATTTGCCAAGGCGGACTTGATCGTTTCAAGCGCATCCGCGCATTGTTCGACGACCGTCGAACCTTGCCCGACAGTGCCCGCCACATGCACAAACCCGCCGGCGACAACAGCGCGACAATAGCCGACTTTCGCTTCGAATTCCCCGCCCGAGGAAATGCGTGTGATTGCCATTTTTCGGTGTCCCCAAAAAGAAAAGGCAGGCAAAATGCCCACCTTTTGGTTTTCGTATATTTCGAGTTTAGCCCGCTGACGCCGGTTCTTTCTTTTGATCAGCGTAGATCATCAGCGGCTTCGCGTCAGAGGTCACGGCCTCTTCATTGACCACAACCTCGGTCACCTCATCCATGCCGGGCAGATCGAACATCGTGTCGAGCAGGATGTCTTCGAGGATGGACCGCAATCCGCGTGCACCGGTCTTGCGCTCAATCGCCCTTTTCGCGATGGCGCTCAGCGCGTCATCGGTAAAGGTCAGAGTTGTATCCTCAAGCTCGAACAGACGCTGGTACTGTTTCACAAGCGCGTTCTTCGGCTGCGTGAGGATGATCACCAGCGCGTCTTCGTCCAGGTCTTCCAGTGTCGCGATCACCGGCAAGCGGCCGACAAATTCGGGGATCAAACCAAACTTCAACAGGTCTTCGGGTTCCAATTCCTGGAACGTCTCACCGACGCCGGCATCGCTGTCGTCACGCACATCGGCGCCAAAACCCATGGCAGAGCCTTTGCCCCGCTGCTTGATGATCCGGTCGAGACCGGCAAACGCCCCGCCGCAGATGAAGAGGATGTTCGTCGTGTCCACCTGCAGGAATTCCTGCTGCGGATGCTTGCGCCCGCCTTGCGGAGGAACGGAGGCAACAGTGCCTTCCATCAGTTTCAGCAACGCCTGCTGCACACCCTCGCCCGACACATCACGTGTGATTGACGGATTCTCGGACTTGCGGGTGATCTTATCGACTTCGTCAATGTAAACGATCCCGCGCTGCGCGCGCTCGACGTTATATTCAGAAGCTTGCAAAAGCTTGAGGATGATGTTCTCAACATCCTCGCCCACATACCCAGCCTCGGTCAGCGTTGTTGCATCCGCCATCGTAAACGGTACATCCAGAATGCGCGCCAGTGTTTGGGCAAGCAACGTCTTACCACAGCCGGTTGGGCCGATCAGAAGGATGTTCGACTTCGCCAATTCGATGTCGGATGATTTCTGCGAATGGTTCAAACGCTTGTAGTGGTTGTGCACCGCAACCGAGAGCACGCGTTTTGCGACCGCCTGACCAATGACGTAGTCATCCAAAACATCGCAAATCTCGCGCGGTGTTGGCACACCATCCGTAGACTTCAGGCCACCGCCTTTGGTCTCTTCCCGGATGATGTCCATGCAAAGCTCGACACACTCATCGCAGATAAACACCGTTGGTCCAGCGATAAGCTTGCGAACCTCATGTTGGCTCTTGCCACAGAAACTGCAGTAAAGCGTGTTCTTGCTGTCGCCACCGGAATTGTTCGCCATGACTTAACCTTTCTCGGCTCACATTTGGGCATATGGTCCTGAGTCCCATGCCACTGCTTGTGCGCCCTCTAACCTTGCTCGAACCTTAAGACAGCCGAACTTGGGCCACAACGCCAAAACGACATCCGTCGCGCTGCGGCCCGTTCACGATTATTCTTCGTCTGATCCTTTGTCGCGGCTTTCAACAATCTCGTCGATATGGCCCCAATCCTTGGCCTCTTCCGGAGACATGAAATTGTCGCGATCCAACGCTTTTTCAACGGTTTTTGCTGTCTGGCCCGTATGTTTAACGTAGATCTGGATAAGCTTGTCCTTGATCTTTTGCGTCTCAGCCGCGTGGATCATGATGTCGGAGGCTTGACCCTGAAACCCGCCAGAGGGCTGGTGCACCATGATACGGCTATTGGGCAGGGAAAAGCGCATCCCCTTTTCACCACCGACCGACAGGATCGACCCCATTGAGGCTGCCTGGCCAACAACAAGCGTCGACACTTTCGGCTTGATGTATTGCATTGTGTCATAAATCGACAGGCCGCTCGACACCACTCCACCGGGGCTGTTGATGTACATGCTGATCTCTTTCGACGGGTTTTCCGCCTCAAGGTGCAAAAGCTGCGCCACAACAAGCGATGACATCCCATCATGCACAGGACCGTTCAAAAAAATGATCCGCTCTTTCAGCAAACGCGAGAAGATATCGTAGGCGCGCTCGCCCCGGCTGGTTTGTTCAACCACCATGGGGACGAGATTGTTCGTGTAGTAGTCGACTGGATCGTTCATCTATGCCTGCCTGGATGATGCGTGCACCAATTAGTGCCGCGGTTGTAATATGCACCAAATGTTAGTGTCGCCCCCCGGGGGCTGCAAGGGGGGGGCGTCGCACAACGCTTGACGACGGACACCGCGACCTTAGCTCCGCGAGCATGACAGAGCATTTTACACCCACCCGCACTGCGGCCCTGGAGAAACTGGCCGCGTTCCTGCCGAAAGCCGCGCGCGACTATGCGGCACAGCGCAATTATGACCGCGGGCCGGGTCGCCATGACGGCGTCTCGATGTTGTCGCCTTACATTCGCCATCGCGTCCTGACCGAAGAAGAGGTTCTCGACGCGGTTTTAGGTCGATACGCGTTAAACAGTGCTGAAAAGTTTGTGCAGGAAGTGTTCTGGCGCACCTACTGGAAAGGCTGGCTGGAGATGCGACCCACTATCTGGGTCGGATACCAGCAAGGCGTTCTGCGCGCATTGGATCAGATACAAACCCAATCCGGATTGCGCGCCGAATGGGAGGCGGCTTGCACCGGTCAAACCGACATCGCATGCTTCAACTACTGGGCGAAAGAACTTGTCGAAACCGGGTACATGCACAATCACGCCCGTATGTGGTTCGCCTCCATCTGGATATTCACTTTGCGTTTGCCGTGGGAGCTCGGCGCAGACTTCTTCCTGCGCCATTTGCTTGACGGGGATCCGGCGTCGAACACTCTCAGCTGGCGCTGGGTGGCCGGGTTGCAAACACAAGGCAAGAATTACGCCGCGCGCGCCGCAAACATCTCAAAATACACCGAAGGTCGCTTTTCGCCGATCCACCAACTGACGCCCAACCCGGAACCGCTCGGCGGTCCGGCTCATCCGCCCCGGATCGGCGCGCCGCAAGGCGACCGCCTTGATGCCTCAAAACGCACAGTTTTTCTGTTGCACGAAGACGACCTGAGCCCCGGCTGGCTATTCGAACAGGGCTTGAAACCAGTTGCCACCGCAACGCTCGATACTGCGTACAAGCTTTCGCCCCTGCACGTGGCACATCGCGTGACGTCGTTCAAATCCGCACTGATGAATGACGCTACAAACCGTTGGTCGAATCGACTGGGCACGCTTGCGCACGGCCTCGCGACAGCAGCAGAGATTGCGGACTGGGCCACGCACAATCAGGCCGAGCAGATTGTCACCTCTTACGCGCCGGTCGGTGCCGTCGCAGATCTTTTGCGCGACGAAGGTGCTCCAAAGGTGATCCAACCCTTGCGCGACTTCGACCAACGCGCCTGGCCGCACGCAACCGCAGGCTTTTTCAAATTCAAAAAGAACATTCCCGAACTCGTCGGCGCTCAAAAAAATATGACCCTGGTCTAACCGCAGGTCTTCTCTGGTTCAAAAAATACCGCGGGGGAGTCGCCAAAGGCGACGGGGGCAGAGCCCCCAAACCGGTCGGATCGCGCAAGCGGTCCGACACATGCAGCCGGTCGTCAGCCCGACAATTTGACAAAAAGATCAGCCGAACATGTCTGAAGTGATACCTTCGTACCAGCCAATGCTTTCCTCGTAGGTCGCCTTGCGCAACGCCGCATCCTCGCCCGTCTGGCTTACAAACCCGTCGACCTTGGCAATCTTTTCATCCGTCGCCTCAAAGGTCGCACCAACTTTCACGCCGTCTTCGGTGTCAATCAGCGACCAGCATGTGTTAGAGAACTTCGCCGGGAAGACACGGCTGCCGGTCAGAGCACCCCGGATCGCCATTGCGGCGACCTTGGCCTGACTGTTGGCCGAGAAGCCGGACTTCGGCATGTCACCCTGATTGGTGGCGTCGCCCGGAATGTGAATGTTTTCATCCAGTCGCGACTGCATGGTATGCCCAGAGACAGGCGCCCAATTGCCCTCGGTCAAACCAGCCGCTTCGCAGATCAGGCCGGCTTTCTGCGCTGGGATGACATTGAACACGTCAGCATTCACCACTTCGCCATCAATATCCACGGTCATGGCATCCGGATCGACCGAGATGTTTTCACCACCAAAATCAGGGCCAATCCGCTCGATCATGCCACCATAGTGCTTCTGCCAGCCTTCCTCGAAAAGCGCCTGTTTTGAGAACTTTTCTTTCGGTTCGGCAATGATGATCTTGGCTGTCGGATTGCTTGCCTTCAACACATGCGCCACCATCGAAATCCGCTCGTATGGACCGGGTGGGCAGCGGTACGGGTTGGGCGGCGCGACCATCACATAGGTCCCACCCTCAGGCATCGCTGTGATCTGCGCTTTCAAAAGTTCGGTCTGGCTGCCACCTTTGTAGGCATGCGGCATCGCGTTTTGCGCCGCGACGCTCCACCCCGGCACCGACCCGTCGATGAAATCAATCCCGGGGCTGAGAACCAAGCGGTCGTAGGGCACGGCGTCACCACCGGCCAGCGTTACGGTTTTTGCATCACGGTCAACGCCGACGGCCCAGTCATGAACAACATTTACGCCAAACTCGGATGCCAGTGTTCCATAGGAGTGCTCAATACTCGCCAGGTCGCGGAACCCACCGATGTAGAGGTTCGAGAAAAAGCAGGTGTAATAACTGCGGCTTGGTTCGATCAACGTCACGTCAATCTCACCCTCGCTGTCCTTGGCGATGTACCGTGCGGCGGTCGCACCACCTGCACCGCCACCAACAACGACGACTTTGGGTTTGCCGTGACCGGCTGCATGCACCATCGGTGCGCTGAGCGTGGTAGCGTCGGCGGCACCTGTGCCGACGAAGGCGCGTCTGTTCAGTTTGATGTTAATCCTCCCTTAGCGACAAAAAAGACCGCCGCGTTGTGCGCGACGGCCCCGTTCATTCAAGTTTTGCAAAATACGCCGCCAGAGCGGCAATCTCTTCGTCAGACAAGCGGCCCGCCATCATCTGCATGACCGGATGGGGCCGGATTTTTCTTTAATATGCGTGCATTGCGACGACGAAGTCTTCTTCGGGCCAAAGCGCAATCGACGGGATACCCTGATCCGACCCGTCCTGCTGATGACAGGTTTTGCATTCGCTCGACAGGTATTCGCCATACTCGCTGTCACCGACAATGGCGAGCACGTCTGGTGACAATGCCACCTCAACAGCCTGCGCTGTCGGGGCCGATTCCGGAATGTCCTGGGGACTGGCCGAGAACTGCCGCAGATAGGCGAGCACATCGTGCCCGTCCTGCGCATCCTTCAACCCACGAAATGACATGCGTGTGCCGCTGACCAAAGCTTTTGGATTTTCGAGATAGGCATCGAGATGCTCTAG